>NZ_JAGJEE010000002.1:0-367693 GCF_018100885.1 Pseudoalteromonas sp. MMG013
GTTTTTTATTTTTGTGTCCTAACCGCCCACCACCGAACTTCTTACCCAACCTTGATCGCCTTCTTTAATGACCCACACATGCTCGGCAGCAATAGACGCCCCCCCCAAAGAAAATTTCCGCTGGCGGTCCCATTGCACTTGAACTTGGTCTCCGGTATTGAGGTTAGTTATTATCTGGTTCACATTTGCGTCTTCACGCATGTTGCAGTTCTTCCGTATTTGACCAGAATTCAAGTGGTTAAATTTATTCCAGTGCCTAGCCAACGGAATCATCGCTTCATATTTAGTATGGTAGTCTCCTGTGACCTTTTTAGTAGTTCTACCCCAAAAGCGACACAAAGCATCGACAACAGAAAGAGCGTCCCCTTGTGATATCCCCCCAACCCAGCGGAGAAACCATAACAGCACAGATGTAGATGCAGATGGACCAGATTTTGTCGGATAGTTCCCTGCAAGTGCATGTAGTTCCAGGGTACTTCCTTGTTCGAAGGTATGGTTTGGTCCTCGCGCAGCTTTACCTTGTTTCCCAAACAGCTCAGAGCTCTTTGTAGTCCCTTCCACTATCCGTTTCCGTTCATATTTCCCCCTCGCGTGTTCATTTCCATTTACATCTTCTATGGTGTCATTCTTCCAGTTCAAGGCGTAATCCATCAACATCGCAGCCGTATCTGAAGCACTAGAGGAGTCCCATGAGTTCAGTACTTGTGTTACAGATTTATCTTTGGCCCAGGCAACCTTGTCATAAAAAAACACATCTCGACCGCGCCCGTTTAAAACTATGTTTTCGTTGTTCACACGTGTCCGTACAAGCCCCAGTACATGTTTAACTCTCTTCCGAACGGATTCTATATCCATACGTTTCGTCATTAAATCATCTATCTGATTGCGACGATCTTTTAACTGTATCACCTCTAAGTTTTTTCGAACCTTGGATGAGTATTTATAATTTTTTAACTTTATAAAACTCGTACTACCTCTGGAACCGCAATTTGTTATAACCTTAATTCCTTTACGCTCAGTCTTCTGAGGAACGAATTTAGCAACCGCCCTACTTTTATTTTCTCTTGATTTCTCTACTTGTTCATACATATCTCAAACCTTCATAAATTGTATTTTATTAATTTTTACAGGCTTTCTTTTATCACCTATAATAACCCAGCAAAGGCACTGTGGACTTTGTCTCGACTATCTCATTAACATTCACAGACCCATCAACACTCCATTAAGCCGTCGATGAACCATTACTTTCAATTCACCACCTTACCCAGCAGTAAACCCATCCCCTCCATACCATCCCAATAACTCTCTAACCTCACGCCCAAGCGCACTGTTAAAGCCTTGCTGTAGACTGGCTGGCATGTTCAAAATTACGCCCCCGCTTACCCAACGTTTAACATACTGTGCGATACCTTTAATTGGGGTACCTTGCTAATAAAGCTGCCGCAGCTTGCTAAAGTGGTTTGCCCAAGTTTTCCAAGCGAGTGTTAAATTCCTCTTTGGCTTAGGGGTTATCTTGTATCCCACAAAATTGTCTGGAACAATTCTAAACAGCGAAGCTGACTCGAAGGGCGTAGGGCAGGATGCCCGGAGTAAAAACCCAAGCCCTTCATTTTTGATTCTCCCTATATAGGTTTTAAATGGATGGTTAGTTTGCTTAACCACTTTTAAGCAGGCATTCATGAGTTTTACAGCCACTCGTAACTGATATCGTATTTTGCATAATATTAACCAGTCATCCATGTAACGGTAGTAACGCCGACCACGTGGTTTGCAGAATTTCGCCAGTGTGTTACCCATTTCTTGAAAGTAAATCAGCCCCTATCCTCACCTACCCCTGCCCACCTAAACGAACCGCCATCTCACCCCAGTCTGTCGCTTGTTGCTCCAGTTTAGGGTCGTCATTGACCGCCACGCCGTTCACTTTGGTGGTAGGTTTTACCATCCCAAGCGCTTGCTGGGCTATGTGCCCCAGTTCATGGGGGAGGTGCTTTTCTTGCCGTGGTGATAAGTAAATGTCCTTGCCCTGCGCATAGGCATGCGCTTGCACCAGCGCGGGTTTAGGCGAGTTATAGTGCACTTGCACATTGGCTAGATTCACCCCGGTGAGTTTTTCCATGCCGCGTTTTAGCCGTGGTGGTAACCCTTGTGTATGTGGGCGAGTGAGTCCTTTCACAAAGCGATGCATTTTACGCTGCATTAAGGGGGTGGCCGTTGTGCTGGGCAAGGCCCTGTGTACTGCGTATTTTGCTTGAGTTAACCACATAATTCGTGTTCGCTATTGTTAATAAGAAGCCGTTTGATGTGAATACTATAGGCAAGATCCAGTGCATGTGATTGGTATTTTTTGTGGAGGTGTTTGGTATATTTTGCTTTTTTATTATGCTGTGAATTGATATGGACCCTGACCTACGTCAGGGAGACGAAATTAGAGATGAGGTAGCTGGGAGACGGTAACAAAATTAGCAGAAGTTGCATGAAATAAAAGACGAATAATGGTGACTTTAATTTGTATGGGCCCTGACCTGCGTCAGGGAGACAAAATTTAGGGCAGGGAGACAAAATTTAGGGCAGGGAGACGAAATTTAGGGCAGGGAGACGAATTGAGGCTTTAGGTGAATTAGGGATTGGGGGAGTAAAGTGCTGGGTTAGTTTATGTGGGCCCTGACCTGCGTCAGGGAGGCAAAATTAGGGTGGGGGATGAAGTCATATGAAGCGGCTGTTATCGGGTCAATATGAATGTGAGTATGGGTGATGATGTCGATAATAAAGATAAAAAACCGCCTTACTCGATTGGGTGAGCAAGGCGGTTTTTGGTGTTAACTGAATAACACGTTGCTGGGCATTAACCCATAGGGGGTTGTTCGTACTCGGTTGCTGCAACGGCTTGGGTTGCTCGTTGCTCAGCCTCCACAGGTGAGTTGTACTCAGCTTCACCTTGTAGTTGCTCAGCGGTTGCGTTGATGGCATTGACAACCGCATTGGTGGCAACTTGCTCGGCTTGTTCCGGTGTGTTGGTAGCATAGCCAGTACTTTGCTCTGCTACTAACTTGTCGGTATATTCAACGGCGTTCGTTGCTTGTTGCTCTTCTTGATCTACAGTGCGCTCTATTGGTTGGCTCATTACGGTATTTCCTTGTTGGTTGGTTAAAAATAACTAAATAAAAAAACCTATGCTAGGTTGGCTTCATCACTTTGGTGCTAAGGGCGAGAAGGGCCCTTCCACCCAGACTTCATTGTGACTGAATAAATCAGTGAGCTGCTGCGCCCGTGAACATGCAAGCTCTGCAAAAGACGTCTCCCAAATATTTCGATGCGATTTTACTTTAATCACTTTATGTTGGTCGGCTAACCAGTCAATCGCTAAAAATACGCTCTTTTCTATCGATTTTTGTCCATAATGCGCATCTTGACCTGATAGGAATACCAGCTGACGTTTGTCCTGTTGCGTGAGGTGCGACTCCCCAACACAGTACCTAATGCATGACCTAAACCACATGGGAAATGCCCGAACTGCCGCGATTGCTTCATCGGAAGGATTGTTGGCGTTTTCTAGTGGCTGCTTTATTACATCATGAACAAGAGCGGGGAGTTGTTTCACGCCGTGTTGCCAGCTATTTAACGCGTCTATTGCAAAGCTGCGATATCCATTGGGTGGAATCTCAGATAGCGGGTGAGCAGGGCTTGTTCCAGTGTTGGGTGTGTTTGTATTTGTTTCCAGAACAGTGTTTTTATGCTGACTTTTGGACTTTGCGCTGTGTGTGTGGGTATAAAATGACAGCAGTTGCGCACTAAATGCACGCCTTGCATTTACCAATGCTGGGCGATTAAGGCCATAGCTGTCAATGCTTAGTTCGCCACGGCTTAAGTGTATTTGGGTTTGGTGATCGAGTGTTGCAAACCAAGATGAAAAATCGCGCTCTTTGGCGGTATCACAAAGTATACCCGTGTAGGCTTGCATGGGGATCACATCCGGTTGTGACCAAATCAACTGCTCAACCTCTGGCGCGGTTAATTGACGGGTTGCCATTAAAAAAGCGGCTACTTTGTCATAGCTATATGCTTGACCGGTAAATGGGTTAAAGCGAATATAGTCACGTGGCTTGTCATGGTAAGGGCTGACCAGTAAAGGATGCTCATTTTCAATAGTAACTTTAGGAAATCGAGGGCCAGTTACAGGGAAAAGCCCAACTTTGTGTTGTTCATTACACGCACTGCACACATAAAGTAAATTCTCTTGCTCGTAGGCCAGGGCATAGTAAGGTGAACATCGAGATTGGATAACTTGTTTATCAATTGCGGCGTTATCAAGGAGGTCTACCGGTCTAAAGTGGCCAATTTCACCGCACTGTGTGGCGGCTAATGGGCTCTCACAGAGCGCGCAGCATCCGTGTGATAATTGCGCAAAATGCGCTTTAATGGTGTTACTGGCAAATAGCGCAGGGTCAAACGCAGCATAATTGAACCCCAACTCGAGGTCATCTTGGCTATCAGGCTGTACCGCTTGACTGTCGTAGCTTTTTGGCCGCGTGAGCATTCGCTCGGTGATAAAAATTAAGTTATCGACCAAATCACGGGCATAGCCTTCTTTAATCAGTAGAGCACGATCTTTTTCTGTGAGAGTGTGATACTTTGGTGCGCTTTCTAAGCGCGACATGAGCGCGCGCATTTGTTTCACTGCGGCCTGCTTTTTGACGTCTTCATCGGCAGAGCATTCGACGCTTGAAAATTCAATGGCTATCATAGTTTAGCCCTGCGCTTGATTAGGTTGTGGGTCTTGGTTATGCGCCTCATGAGATGCTACTTTTTTTGCGACAGACGCTTCATAGTGTTTGCTCTGTGCTAATAATTGTTGCTGCATCTGTTTAATCGCGTCATCCATGGTTTGTTGCGCAGCCTGAGCAGCCTCTAATGCCGCGGTTTGTTGTGTCGTGAAAGAGGGCGTTAAAATATTGCCTGTCGACTCATTTTCTGGCTGCGGCGTTGTTTTACCTAGGGTATAAGTATCGTGCTCAGGCCCCCCTTGGTTAAGTCCTAGTTGGCTGCTACGAACTGGTTCTTGCAGTTGTTCAAATTGTTGTAATTGTTGACGAGAATGCTCTATCAACGCAGTTGATTGTTGTAAAGAGCTATCAATTGTATGCTGTGCATTGGCCAGCATAGTATCTATCCCTGCAAGTAAGTCATTCAACCCTGCTGGCATCGCAGTATTGACTAATTGATCTAAATTATTTTGCATGGCGGTTGATGTGCTTTTTGCTGTGAGTTTATTATCAGTCGGGGTAGCCATTATGCAGCTCCTTTAGGCGTGTTAGAGGCAGTGTTGGCTGGGGGAGTGGTTGGCTTTTTTGAGGGCCTATCACTGTCGATACTTAAGCAGCCATCTGCGTCGACACTCATTGCTACCGTGCGGTCAGTTAATTCAAGTACGTAATATTTCGCCAACCCGGCTTGCCCAACAAATTGTTCGCTGGCGAGTGTTTTGGCCAGCAGTTTTTGTAATGTCGTTATATATAGTTTGGCTTGCGCGACAAGCTCACTGGAGTCTGATAAGTCGATGTGCAACATCATGCAGAGTAACCCAGCAGATACACTGGCAAAACCAAGGGCGTTATCTGCTTCTTGCCATTGCACAATGGCGCGATTTAAGGTGTTTTCGTCTAGTTCAAAGGTAACGGTTGGACAGTTTAAATTGGCAAGCGCCAATGGCATGAGTTGCGTAACCACGGTATCTATGGGAGGCGTTTTAGCTGTGTTGCGTTGCTGCCACATTAAGTGGATACAGTAGTAATGTGCAAATTCACAGAGATTTTGCGCTTGGCTTAACGCCCAGTGGCAGGCATTTCGTATTTGAGTATTGGAGCTTGAAAAGGTTTTTTCACAATACGCTAACGTGCGTTGCAACGTGATCTGACCTTGAAAATCAGCGGCCCATACAATTGAGTTGTCATGCAAATTGTTACGTTTATAAAAAGCATTAACGGCACTAAAGTCGTGCCTATTGAGTAAATGGTACTTTTGTAACAATTGCCGGTGTTTTTCCATCGACAGGTTATTTTCATCGCGATTCATACCATATGACAAATCTCGGAGGTCATTGGTACTTAAATCTAACAGTTTTTTTATGTCTGCAACGAGCTCTGCATTGGGTAATAAAACGAGTGACGAATTGCGAATGCCCAGTGCAAGCTGCTCTACAAAGCTGTCGGCTGAATTAAAGCTGAAGTTCTCATCTTGATTACTAAGTAGCGTTTCAAACGCACTGTCACCGTCGGGGATCAACTGGATTAATGTTTGAACCTTATCAGGTAATTGCTCTAACGCTTTGACTTCACTCTGGTTTATCATAATCGTCATAATATACTCTCTGTTTTATTCTAACTATTTGATGAAGGCGGCGTGTTGGTACCGGTTGGAAACTGATTCAACAATGAACCAGCATTGGTACCCACCGTTTTAAAGTTATCAGCCCCATCTTTTACCATGGTATTGGCGGCGGCAATAATTGGGTTATATTTGGCGACATCCCCAGTGGCTAACATTTGCGCCATGGCAACGCCCATTGCGGTGGTGGCCATAGTATTTATATTACGTAAATTATCGGTCGCGTCTTGTATTGCAATGGCCGAAGATTGCGACACGGCTTGAAAGGCTTTGCCTGCCCCTGATAGCTTTGCGGTTTCACCAGACAATGCATTGTGCTGAATAACCTCCAGTGCATTGACAACTTGTGGGTTAACTTGTGTGGTATTGGACATGGTTAGTTACCTTTTTATCTATATTCACTGAAGTGCGTTTTTTACACACTCAATACCTGTTTTTATTTATCAACGATTTAGGCTAGCTTGTTGCGCTGTCACTTGAACTTGATTTTTTTGTACCGCCTTCACTTGTATTTGAAGGCAATGTGGCCTCGTGTTTTTTAAGCGCGGGCTCAATTTTTTGTACTGCGGTGATTGCATGCGTTAAATCGGCGATCGTCTGTTTTGCATCTGCTTTGAGCTTTTTTTCAGGCAGTGGTTTTGGTAATTCAATGTTTAGCATTTTTGCACAACTGGCAGTGGCAGCGGCGGATGCTGAAGTCTGTGCATTTTGCTGCGCTGTAATGGCGTTAAACATAGACATACCTAAGGTTTCTGTACCCGTTATATCGAGCATGCCCATAGATTGCGCCGCGGCTCCGCCGGTGAGTAATGCATTCAGTTGTGTAATTGAATCTGTTATTTGGTCGTTGACTGTGCTCATCTTTATAGTCCTTACTGGTTTATTTCTTGAGATTGACGTTAACCTTTAGCCGCTTGTGCAGCACCTGCTGATACCATCAGTACACAGCACTGTGTTACCGCCGCGTTCTGAGTTAACTGCGCATTTTTGTCATTACTCACGGCATTTTCCATTAATAAGGCGATGGAATTAGCCATTGCGATGGCTGCTATGTCTACGGAATAGAGTGACTCGGTCATTATGTAGCCCCTTCAGAGTAAGTGTTTATCGCAGTTGGCTAAGGTATTAATATGTTTAAAATGCAGCATTGCCGATTAAAGCTGGGCAATGCTGCGATACTCACTGATTAGCGAAATATCTTATGTGTTGCCGTGGCCGTTGCAGCTGTATCTACGCTAAAGAGTGTATTTACACCTTGAACCAGTGCAGCCTGTGCTGTAATGCCATTGTTCTGTTGCCCAGAAGTAGCGTTATGCGCAGCATTTGACAATGCCTGGCTTGTTGCAATCATAAAATTGCCAGTTGCAAGCGCCGGTGCATCACCGAGTACTTTTGTGTTTACTTGAGATACTGAATCGGTAATTTGACTGTTTACTGCTGTTGGAAATGCCATAGTATTATTCCTTTTTAAAGTTTTAAAATGTAACCATTATGATTACAGGGGTATTTACTGGGGACGAAAAACACCTTAGCTGAAATATTATGAGCCAAGAATTGCTTTTGTCGCCATGCCAGTAGATGCGGTATCAATGGAGTAAAGTAAGCTTACCCCCATTGTGGTGGCGGCTTGCGCCGTAATATTTGCTTGCTGCTGCGCTGTGGTGGCATTGTGGGCCGCGTTAGCAAGGGCTTGTGATGTCGCTTGAAATAAGTTACCCATCGCGACGGAAGGCGCGTCACCCAAAACTTGTACATTTGCTTGTGTTACTGAGTCGGTTATTTGACTGTTCACGGCTGTTGGAAATGCCATAGTAATATCCTATAAGTTAAAATGATTGACCGAGTTATTAACCTAACCCTGCGACTTTATTGCTTGGAGTAAGAATATCTTTGGTTGCGACGCCAGTTGTTGCTGTATCAATTGAGTACAACGTAGTCACCCCCATTGTGGTCGCAGCCTGAGCCGTTACTGACGTTTGCTGTTGTGCCGACGTTGCATTATGTGCAGCGTTTGCCAGTGCTTGTGAAGTAGCTTGAAATAAGTTACCCATTGACATAGCGGGCGCATCACCGAGCACTTTTACATTGGCTTGGGTGACAGAGTCTGTAATTTGGTCGTTCACTGCTGTTGGAAATGCCATAATTAAACCTTTTTGTTTTATGTTAATAATCAAATGAATAAACGTGTTTCTCTTAAGCAATAAAAACCTATTCAGCTTGCCTAAGCACTGAACTCAGTATACGTATTGCACAGATTGGATGATTGGTAAGAACGCGTAAGCTAATTGGTAAAAACAGGGAATAAATAACGGGTCTAAAGTACACGCATTTTGTATTATTCTGACAGAGGAAGTTTAACCATTGAATTACGGTCAAACTTCATCTGCTACTACTTATTGTATATGACTAATGTTTCGCTCTTTGGTCACGGTAAACTCCAGGGCTCACGCCCACCACTGCTTTAAACTTACGAACAAAAAAACTTAAATCAGAAAAGCCAACATCATCGCATACCTCAGTAACTTGGCTGTATGGGTTCTCTTTGAACCGCGCCATAGCGGTTTTGATACGAATACGTAGCAGAGTTTGTTTAAATGATTGACCTACATAACGCTTAAATAAAAACGATAAGTGTGACGGACTGACACATGCACATTCTGCGACCTCGCTTAAGCTCAAGGGTTGTGTGTAGTGTGCTTCTAAGTAATCTAGTGCCCTTTTCAGTGCAGGGTGGGGTTTGTAATGTGCCGTTGCCGCTTCGGTGAGCTGAGGGGCTGTATTGATAGTTTGAAAATCCAGAGTTAATTCACTTTCTAGGTCAGTGTCAGGTTTTGGCAGCTGAGGCTGTAAAGATAGCTGGGTATCACGATTTAGTTCTGTATTTTTTTCAAAATTGGGTGCCATACAAGGAAATACATCGATGAGGGCTTGTGGTGTGATCTCGATGTTGTCGTTAATAAAAGTGAGCTTTTCTAAGCAACGTTTTAACTGCTTTACATTGTCGGGCCAGCTATAGTTATTAAGCAGCGCGATGGTAGACTTTTCTAATTTTAATTGCCCAATACGCAGATCGGTCTTTTGGTAATAACTTATGAGTGGCTCGACATCTCCTTTTCGTTGCGACAAAGAAGGCAACACTAAAGTGAGGCAGTAGTATTGTAGCCACATGAGTGAATCATCAACTTGGCTTGCGTCGGCTCTGGCACATTGGCTGGTTGATGTAATGAGCCTAACTGCATTATTGAGTGGGTTATCAAGTAACCAGTAATCTTTTATCTGTTCAAATTGCGTGCTACTTAGCGCATCAATATTCTTCAGGTAAAGGGTGCCATGACAGGCTTGGTTGAGTAATGAATCAAGTTCATTTCTGATATTCTCAGGTGCCCACAATTTACAACATGAAATTACCAGTTTGCCGTGTTGGTGTGGCGAATATTGGTGTATTTGTTGTACTGCAAGTGACTTACCAGTCCCTGAGTTTCCGGTAATATGGATGGGAATGGTTGAACAAGCTAGTTTCTCAATATCTTGTTTTAGTTTAAAAAGTGCATCACTTTTGCCAATCCACGGGGTTATGTTGGGTGTAACTTTCAACTGTACAGACATGATTTTTCCTTTCATTGAATGTAGGGTAAACATGCGCAGGCAAAAATTTTGCTTATGTGACTGCGCATACTATTTGCTTCAACGAAAAGATATTTTTTTATCGCTTTTTATATTGGCTCAGATCCGGCTCACTTGTGTTATTTGACCTTTTTACACAGAGTTTTTAGCAAATTGAGTATGGTGATTTTTTATGCTCTCCCAAATTAACGGATGTGAGAAACGATATTGATCGGACTCGCGTATGACTAATCCGCTGGCTAACATTTTTTGGGCCAAACACAGTGGTGCACGTATGTGTTGTTTCTGTGTAAATTGACTTAATTGGCTGGCATTAAAATGAAATCCTTGTAAAGCTGAGAATTGGAATAACTCTGCGAGCTCTGCTGGCATATCAGTTAATGTATTGTCTATAAATCGCTGTAATTCAGTGGGAGGGCACGTTTGAGAATGAGGAGACAAGAGTAATTGCTGTAAAAAAGCGGGGTTGCCAGCAGCGCGCTCTATCGCCATTTTTACTCTGGTCTGATATTTCGCAATAGATAATCCTCTTTTGGCGAGATAATGTTTAGCTAAGCGAGTTTGGGCGTCTAGGTTGAGTTGTTTTAACGGCATGGTGTGAGCAAGAGACAGCCACCCTGGGACTGAAGTAAATAGACCTTTTGGCTGGGCAGTAATAATAAATAAGATAGGCTGGGCGTACTCTTCTTCGGTAAATAAACGTAGGAATTGCACTTGTGTATAAGTTAAATGATGTACATCATCGAAGGTGACCAGTGCAATATGTTTGTGAGCAGCGTAACGTATTAAATCATTGGCAATCTGTTTATCTATTTTATTTATTTGCAGCGGTGTTTGTTTTTCTAGCGTGTTATGTTGATTTTGATTGAGTGAAATCGCCAGTAATTGCAAAGTCCTTACATAGCTCAAAGAAGAGCTTACCACTAAATTTACTTTTTCTTTTATCACTACCTCAGTGGCTGTATGGTCAATTTTTAAAAGTTGTTTAATTAAATTAGCGATAGAAAATTTGAGTTTATGGGGGGGGCAATTATGGGGCTGGCCAAACGCTAAATCGTATTTTCCCGCAGCTTTAACACATTCAATAAAGTGGTGAAGTAAATGGGTTTTTCCAGAACCAGTTATACCATAAATGTAAATAGTTTTGGCGCGATGTTGGCTTTCAACATAATTTAGTAATGAATGTAATTGATGAAGTTCCCATTCTCTACCTAAACAAGGTTCTACTGACTGGCTTATTAAGTGCGTGTACAACCAAGCAGGTATAGGTGAATTAGGCAGTAATACATCAATACTGACTTGAAAGAAGCGCGCAAATATCGACAGTGTTCTATAGAGTATTTTTTCTCCAGCTTCGGCTCTTTTTATTGAAGAAACCGAAATTGGCAGTCTTTTATCTATACATTCTTGAGCCAACTGTTCTTGACTTAAAGCTTTTTTTTCTCAGTAACTGTAGTGCGTGCGCATTAATATTGATGCGCCCATTCGTGAACGTTTCCATTAGGTTACTCCTTATAACGCTGTAGTGTTTTTATTAAAATGGCGATAATTAATCGCTCAATAGTGAAAGTTTTTTGGAATTATAAGTTTACTTTTTTGTTAATGTTTTTAATATTACAGTGTATTACGCAGCGTGCTTTACCTTATTTTATTGTCATTTTAATGACAGCATTGAAAAGCGTGCCGGAATATATTGTGGATATGAATATCGCGATTGAGCAACTAGCAATGGTTCCGTTAGATAAGCTAATCTTAAGGCTTTTATGTTTAGTTAATTACTCAGCCAGTATCAATAGCAATGGTCGTATTGTTAAATAAAGTATGCTCGCGTGGAATACCTTATTGTTGTACTTTTTTAGAGCGTGCCATTAGTATGTACTAGTGTGTTAATGTGCTTAGCACAATATTTCCTATGTCTTCATGGGGCCCATTTTGATAGCCTGATATTTTTACATTTAACTTATATATTTCACTAATGGAGAACGTGATGTCTGGTGAAACTGACTTAAAAAAACTAATCGCAAGCATGGAGCCGTCTTTAGACAATGAGTGCTATATATTTGCGACGTTAGAAAAATGGGATTATGCGCTTTTGGCTCAGCTCATGCCGGTGAGCACTTTTCAAGAAAAAGAGGGGTTAACGGTTGTTTTAACAAAAGATAAAGCAAACGAGTATGATATTGCATACTCGAGTGTTTTTAAATGTATTACTTTGGCGGTACATTCGAGTTTAGAGGCGGTTGGCTTAACAGCGGCTATAGCAGCAAAGCTCACTGAAGTGCATGTTAGCGCGAACGTGATTGCGGCGTATTATCATGACCATGTATTTGTGGGTGAGCAACATGCAGACAAAGCGTTAGCGGCTTTACTGTCATTAGTGCAAGAAGGGAGATGATGTATTGCTGTCTTTATTTTTATATATTTAACTATTTAAATGTGTGGTTTTTTGTAGTAGGTTAAATACTCAAAATAAATATAAGGATAATTCCAAATGAAAATAACACTTAATAAAAGAAACTTAAAATCTCTATCACAAAAGCCACTTGATACAGCTGCAACAAAAGATGTTGCTGGTGGATTTGGGATAACAGGGCCTTGCTCCGCAAGTCGATGTCAACCTAATAAATAAACGTTTTTATGTGAGAGTTGTATACTCTCACTTTCTATCGCTTCTCTTTCACAGGGAAAGATCACTCCAACCTATCTAATTAGATAAAAACGTTCTTTCTATATAATAAAGACTCATAATTTTAGTATCTTTTTAATACTACTGCTCAGATTGGGTGCTACTTGATTTATAAGAATCGAATGTTCAATATTTTCTCTGGTTAACCTTTCTTCATGTGCTTTGTAGGCTGAGATTATGAGATTTTTATAATCATGAAACTCAATAATGTATATTGTTTTAAAGTATGCTTTTATTCGCTTTAACAAAGCGATTAAACCTTGTTCAGAGTAGGCGTTAAAGTTAAAGGTGATTTGCCCTTTAGCCGCGAGTGTTTGACTAATTTTATGCCAAAACTTGTCGTGTTGTAAGAAGTCACTTTTTTGGTCTTTATGGATGATATCTAATAAGATCACATCAAATTGCAAGCTTGTTTCGTCGATATACTGTTGAGCACAGCCAATGTGCAATGTCGATGGTGTAAATTCAAAGTGTGCTTGTGCACAATGGGCAACGGCTGCATTGTGTTCCACACTGACGAGCGTATCTAACGTAAAGCGCGTACTATTTGCTAAATGATTCAGTGCTCGTTCAATGGCAGCAGTGCCCAAACCAAGATTAAGAACTCTATAGCTAGGCTGAGGTGCCAATACAAACAATAACAAGGCCTGTCCGACAGGAGCAATAATATGTGATGGATTTGCTAGGCTCATAATGCCCTGTATTAAACCATCTGAAAACGTGAGCCATCGGTAGGAGTGATTTTCATACACAAACAGACTTAACTCTTGTGCATGGTGGCTGGCTTTTAGGTTTTCGTCTGTACTTTCTTGCTCTAAATCATACATTAAATTTTTGCAATATAGGCTTAATCGATGCGGGAATTATGAGCTATTAAACATGTTTTGTCATGCTGATGATGCGTGTTTATGAATGTGTTGATTACGTGTTGTTGTAAACAAAATCCCCTATATTTCTATGGCTTATGGTGCTTTCCCTCTGCATTTCATGCCTAAAAGTACGCTGAGTACGCCATTTACTTGAGTGTTTTATATAGTTTTTTACACTTTTGAATTTCATCTTACACACAGTTACAGAAACCTTAAAGATCCACACTCATATTTTAATTATTGTAATAACCTGTTTTATTTTTAGGGGTTCAAGATGAAGGTTGAGTCGGTTGTTAAGTCGTCTGTTTGTAGTTTGATAAATATTCACGAAAGTGAATTGCATGAGAATACTTTGCTATTTGGCCAATACGCGGAGTTAGATTCTATGGGGGTGGTGATGCTGTTAATGGAGTTTGAAGAAAAGCTCAATTTGAATACCAGTAATATAGAGTTATCAGCGGAGTTGTTTGAGTCATTTGGTTCATTAGTGACAGGTGTAAAATGTGCTATTGGTGAAAAAGTAAATTAATATGAAGCATTTTATTGCCAGTAACTTAATCACTTTTATTGTTTTTTTATTGAAGTTACTCAAGCGAGATACTCGAAAAAGCATTGTTTTTTGGTTAGCTGAAAAAATTATCATGGGATTTGAAAAAACCAAATACAGAGCATTGAGTAACTTGCGTGTCGCATACCCATACAATACCGATGAAGAAAACCTGCGTATCGCGGTGAGGTCATATCAAAATATTGCCTTTGGTGTTGTAGAGTGCTTTTGGTTGCAAGAATTAGAACAGCAAATTGATATTGTATGTGATGCGCAAACACTGGATATATTATCTCGAGAAGGCGGGGTGAGTATCGCAA
Source organism: Pseudoalteromonas sp. MMG013 (assembly GCF_018100885.1). NCBI lineage: Bacteria > Pseudomonadati > Pseudomonadota > Gammaproteobacteria > Alteromonadales > Pseudoalteromonadaceae > Pseudoalteromonas > Pseudoalteromonas sp. MMG013. The sequence goes on from NZ_JAGJEE010000002.1 coordinate 14,428, forward strand.
CAATGCATACAAGTTGCTTCGAGCTTGTGCCATTTGCAATACAGCACTTAACTGGTAATGTCACGACACTCTCTAAAATTCCTAAATTTCTATCAAAAGCCAAATCCATTTATCACTCTGCCAATATTGATGTCATCGATAAGCACGACAGCAACCCAATTATTGCACTTTTGAAGGCATCACGTGATAACAGAGCAGTATGTTTGCACTCAGATCATTATGCACAAGAGACCCCAGTGTCATTTTTTGGTTGTAAAACTCAAGCACCAACAGGCGCTGCTTTAATTTCTTCATATGGAAAAATGCCAATACTGATGTGTTACACCGTACTCAAAGATAACAATCGATATGATGTGGTGATTGAACGTTTTGTTGATGGCTACGTTGATAATAATAAAGAAGAAATATCGCTTACCATGGGGAAACTATATCAACGCTTTGAAGAGGTTATATATAAACATCCCGAGCAATGGTATTGGTCATATAACCGGTTTAGGCCTTAGTACATGGGATCAGCAATGCACAATGTAAATGCTCTAATCAATGTGGCAACTGCCGCAGAAGATAAAAATGTGAGTGTGCGATTATATCATTATTTGATGACGCAAAAATGGGTTGTCTTTATTGGAATATGCGCGCTGATATTATTTAGTTTAGTGGATGCAGGGATGATTTATTTTATTAAACCGCTTATTGATGATGGTCTTAATCAATCAAACCCTAATACACTCATTCAAGGAGCCTACTTAACTGTTGCGATATTTGCTGTTCGTGGTGTCGCAAGTTTTGTGTCTAACTATTGTATTTCTTATGCTGGATCAAATGTGACGTATGCGATACGTCAGCAGGTATTTGAAAGGGTACAGTGTTTTTCTATGAGTGTGTTTAATTCGTACTCAAAAGGCACGTTGATCTCTAAGATCACTTATGACGCTGAGCAACTATCAGAAGCGTTTTTAACAGCCATTATTACAGTGATCAGAGAGGGTATTATTGTCATGGTCTTGTTAGCCATGATGCTATATGCGAGTTGGCAGCTTTCATTAATTTTCCTGATCATTGGACCGCTGATCGCACTTATTATAAATATTGTGAGTAAACGTTTTCGTAAAGTGAGCAAACAATTGCAAGATGGTATGGGCGGTTTGGCTAAAGTATCAGATCAAGCATTTAGTGCACATCAAGAAATATTAGTTTTCAATGCAACAGCGCGCGTTAATCAAGATTTTCTAAAAGTAAATAACCATACTCGCCAGCAAACAATGAAACTGGCGGCGGTATCCGCCATCAGTAACCCAGTGATCCAGCTGATAGGGGCCGGTGCAATTGCGATAATCTTGGTCTTTGCGAGTATTGAGTCAATACTTGTTGAGCTGAGCGCAGGCACATTCACAATGATGCTGCTAGCGATGGGATCATTATTGAAACCCTTAAAGCAATTAACCGTCGTGAATCAAAAATTACAAAAAGGGTTCGTTGCGGCACGTAGCTTGTTTACATTACTCGATACACAGGTTGAGCATGATGATGGCAATTTACCTCTGCTCAAATGCAGTCATGAGGTCGCATTTCGACATCTTAACTTCAGCTATGGGAGTCATTCGAGTTTGCATGTTGAAGGGGTATCAGTTGTATTTGAAGCGGGTAAAGTATCCGCGGTGGTGGGTGGTTCTGGTTCAGGAAAAACAACAGTAGCAAATTTGATTTTACGTTTATACCAAGCTCCAGAAAAGTCCATTTTTATTGATGATGTAGCCATTGAGCGCTATTCGCTGCTTTCTCTACGACAAAGTATTGCTTATGTGTCGCAAAATGTCACTTTAATTGATGATACGGTGGAAAATAACCTGCTTTTTGGTTGTGATAAAGCTGTGACTCAACAAGCAATGCATGCTGCGATAGAGTCAGCGAATGTGCATGAGTTTTTGCACACGTTACCAAATGGTTTACAAAGTCAGATTGGTGAAAATGGGTCACAGTTATCGGGTGGCCAACGACAACGGATAGCCATTGCGCGTGCGTTACTTAAACAATCAGAGATTTTAATTCTTGATGAAGCGACGTCTGCATTAGATAACCACTCAGAGCATTTAGTACAGGTTGCACTTAAGCGCTTAATGGTTGGTAAAACCGTGATTGTGATTGCGCACCGGCTCTCCACAATTGTTGATGCAGATAAGATTTTTGTTATGGATAAAGGTCAAATTATTGCTCAAGTGATCCAATGTACGAAAACTATATAGCTAATTGTGCGATAACTGCGGGATTATCCGAGAATGTACGGGACTGAGTGAGACACTATTTCAAAATGATTTGCATATATTCAAAATGAGCGGCGCTTTAAAATTTGCGCCGCTTTTTTGTTTTGTTAGTTAATAGAAGGAACTGCTACAGCCTTTTGGGCTTCAGGATTTTCACTATATGCAGTTTGCGTTTCTTTGCCTGCATCGATCAAAATTTGCATAGCGCCAACAACATCATCAAATGACTCACAGCCACACTTACTTAAAAAAGCAGCTATATAATGTGGGGCCATTTCTTCAGCTATATTACTCTTCATTATTTACCTCATTCATAAGATCCCATATCACTCTATATAAGGGTGGTGTTTCTGGTTTATCTGGAGCTATTGATGGACCGCCATTTCGGCCCCAGTTTGCTGCTTGTTTTTGCGGTGTCACTTGCTCTTCTATATATATGAGTTTTCCAAGCTCATATCCCACCAATAGCGCTGTACATAAAGCTAGTAACAAAAGCCATTTGTTTAGCGTGATCTCATCGTCGTTTTTTAGCATAGTGACGGCCCTTTATCATTTGGCCCTTGCCCTTTTTCACTATCAAAAAGATCACCTTGAACCTCATCACGTTTAACCTTTGTCATTGTACGAACAACGGTATAGATCCACTGTACAGAGCAGCCGAACTTTTTTGATAATTCAACATGATTATCACCTGTAAACTCAGCCCATATTTGATTGCTCAGCATAATTGCATCTATAGAGCGACCTTTGCAGACGTAAACAACTTCGCCACCAAATGTATGACGTATAGATTCAACAACCTTTCTGCCAATGTCTAAAGCCTCTTTTTCGCCAACACTCTCATTTACCCCACATGTGACTAATTCAAGAATAGTCAGTAACATTCCATCACCACGAACTGTTACATTGCCATATTGGTTAGCCATTTTTCACGCCCTCATATTTTCCGAGCATTTGGCCCGTAAAGTTAAGAGCTGCTTCTAATTGATCAACGTTACAGCCTTCAAACTTACCAACGAAACAGAATACAAAACGCTTAGCGCTGAATAGCTCTTCATCGCGCAGCGGTAGCTGTTTTAAATCTGGTGCTAGCTCGTTCATATCTTTTGCCATACAACGTACATACCAGCTTTTTAACTGCTCAATTAGTGCATGAACCATGGATGCGCGTAACCACTCAAGACGTTCAATTGCTACGTTTTTATTCATGCGTTTAGCCTGGGCTTTACTCCAATTAAGTAGTGCAGCTTCTGAACCGTCGCGTAAATAACCACGGTGGCTCATTGCTATCCACACTTGGCGCAGCTTATCTAGGGGCGTTTTATCCTCTGGATCCATATCACGAGTCATTGGCGAGTTGCGAACTTTACCGCGCTTTTTAGTCACCACTTTAAAACCTTTGTCTTTCATGTGAGACAACACTTTGTTTAGATCACCTACACTCATATCTTTGCAGCTATCTTTTTTAGTCAGTTCAACTAAAACTTGACGATACAAATCTTCGTCCCAGCCTAAACTCGTTTTGCCTACATGTATTAATTGGATCAGCTTTGATTTTGAATGATACATAGCGCCACCTATAGAGATTTACTAACCAATGGGATTTGAATCCACTTGCCTAGCTCATTTCGTTCATGAAACAACACGTAAGTTTTCGTGCTTGATAATATAAAAGCATCATCAATTGCTTTCATGGCCTCGGCCCATTCGTCTGACTCGTGACTGTAACGGTATTTACTACGTAGATTCATAATTTTAGCTTTACTATATTGGCCCTCTTTGTTTGTTTCGAATGCTTCTTGCGCAATATCTTTAATGAGCTGAGCTTCTGCACCAACGTGATCTAGTAGCTCATTCACAACACCATTAATGAGTTCTTTTGCGACCAAAATTTCAGGGCCAAAACTTACATCATCAGCAACCCCCACTTTTATACGGCTTTTTCCATCAAACGACGTCAACGTAATATTACCTTTAGTCCCTCCAATCTCAACGTTGTAGCTATGGGCCATATCTGCAATAAAATCATTAACTCGCGTAAACACTCCACGCTTAAAATCATCATGCTCAGCGCTTAACTGTTTTGCACGCTGTACAAGCTCTAATACCAATGTATTTTGTGCTTTATCGTTGTCGCTTACTTTATTAGCGGGGACTTTGTAACCACTTCTATTTGTATAAAATTCTTGTTCCATCATTTCACCTACTGCATTGAAATTTTTTGTTGAGATTTGCCATTAACTGGCCGATTAATTGAATGCTTTTTACCTGCTCTCATACCATCGCTAACAGCACTACCTGTATTCGCTTTTTTACCTCTTTGCATTGCTTTCGTTGTAGTCAAATCTGGGTAGTGTTTTGCCTTGTATGTTTCAACTAATGCAGACTCGCTTTCACTCAATGCAAAATCTTTAACTTGCTGGCTAACGCCATATATCCAACCCAAGGCAAACTTGTCACCCCTTGCCACTTTTGTTACTCGCTTGCACTGTTTAGGCTGCTTTTTAACGTAATCTCTGCGCTCAATTTTTAATTTCGCAAACAGTACTTCCCAGCAATAACCAGCTAGCTCAGGCTGTGGCGATACCCCAATAAATCGAACGTCACTACCCGTAAAACTGCGTGATATAACCACTTCAACGCCAAACGCCCGCTGTATTAAATCGAGTAAACCAGCTTGATAATTCACGATGCGATTAACGCCAAATGCAAAACGCTGCTCATCAATATTGCTCATGCCCACATCTTCAGCACTAATACGGTGCTTATTCATAAGCGCTTGAGCTGATCGCATCGCGGCTGCGGCCTCGTTCTCATTCGTTGCAGACTTAGCCAGCGCTAAGCATTGCTTAATTTTCCTTAAAATTCGTTTATCCACGGGGCACCACCTGTTGAACGTTATAAAACTTAACTGAATGACACTTAGGACAAGCCTGTCTCTCTACACCATTTATCACCACTTGTGCTTTGTCGGACTCATTACCGACCCAACCACAATGATGGTTGCTACACGAGTAACCAGGTTCGGGCTTTTCAATCGTAAACTCGCGTTGCTTCTTGCCGAACACATGGCCCCATTGTTTAACGTCAACCGCATGATGCCGTGTAAGCATGTCTTGTATTCTGCTATCGTCGGCCAATAATGCTTCGGCGTCTGCCTTGGGTAACGTGACTTGTTTTGTGATCTTGACGCTAGCAACGCCAGTCAATGTGATATCTACATGTTCCATAGTGCTATACCTTATGTACAAATTTTTCGTCTATGTGCTTATCGCCAATATAAGCGGCCATATTAAGCGTGTGAGCTAGCCATACATTTATGGCTAGTGGGTACGTTTGGTCTAAGTTCTCATCATCAAAGCCAACGCCTTTACCAACCTTGCCATAGCACTTGCCACGTATTGCGCTCAATGCGTCTTCTGTGAAAATTTTCATAGGGTCAACACCAATGCGAATGAATTTATGTTTCATATAATCAATTGCGTTTAACCCAAGCGGCCTCATTCGAATGTCATCTACTCGCATATTAAATTCGCGCATCGCGTGAGTTTTTACTTTTGTCATCAACTCTGGTTGACCAAATAACACAATGCCAATAACACGTTTAAACCCCGCCGTTGTTTCCCATAAACATTTGAGTTCACGTATAACATCAGTAGTAAGATCTTGCCCTTGGTCGATAATCAATAAATGTTTATGACCACTACGGCTTCTTTCAATCAGAGTCTTTTCAATTTCATCGTCTCTGTCTTCGCTATTATTTGGCACTTTTATGCCAAGCTCTCGGCATATTGCTCTCGACACACCATCAGATGTTACTTTTTTCTTATTCATACGCTTAGGTGATATCACGGTGATTTCTGAAAACTCTTCTCGTACTCTATGTTCGAACAAGCGTCGGATCATTGATTTACCACTGCCTACCTCACCTGTCACTGTCACCATCGAATTCGCACGTGCAGCCGCAATGAGCTCTTCAATTGTCTGCAAGTGTGAATCTACTAAGAAGAAGTCATCTTCACATTCAAACTCATCAATAAACGGGTCTCGTCTGATCTTAAAAAACCTCTTCGTTTCTGGTTTAAGTACAGGCTTTAACATTTCATCTTCCTCACTTTGTGCGTGTTTTGGCTTTGGCTCATTCCAACCAAACAAACCCATTAAGTGGTCGTCAGTTGCGCCGTGCGCCCGTAAATAATCAATAATGTGTTGTTCTATGTCGGCCCGTTTACACTGTTTTGGCCACTCGTTTTGTGTTTTTAAACGGCTCAGGCTGGTTGTGCTAAATTTGAGTCCTTTGGCCGCTAGTGCCCTTACAACTTGGGCTTGTTTTATGCTCAGTACATCAAATACAACGCTGAGCTTGGTTTGTTTTTTCACGGATTATCTCGCCATTTTTAGCACTGGGGTTTCCGCTATCCCGTTGTGCAACTGCTCCAATACGTTATTTAATTCCGTTTCAACAACTACTAGGCTTTGCAGCCATTCAACTTCTGTTGGTCTTAATGCGCGGCCCAATCGCTCGGCAACAATTATGCGCAGGTCTATTTCATCGAGTACCTTGCCTTTACGCTTAGGTGCTTGAGTAATTTGCTTAGCCACAGGACTATCTGGTGTAATCGTTTCGCCCTTGGGCGCAATGCGCGTTTCGTGCTCAACGTTCTTAAGGTGCGAATGGGCAACCAACTTGCCGTTGAACGGCGCGGCTTTGGTTTTTTTAGCTTTCGCTATGTCTTCATCGCTCATGTTGGGGTATGCCAGCCTGTCTGCTGCTTTCACTGCGTTTTGCGTGGCATTATCAGCTTGGCTTGCATAGCGTTCGCCAATCACCGGTGCATCAATGCGGAACCCTGCAACATCAAATTTCAATGGTTTAACCTGGTGATACACCACATCATCGAGGGGGGTTTTAATACCCACCATCAAATCAGGTGACTCGCCCACAATCACAGGGCTCACCTCTATGGTCATGCCATTTAAAATGTGCTCAAGAGCCGATACGTCGTAAATCAACTGAGACTTAGTTATGGGGTGGCGATAAGTCACGGTTAAATCACCTTTTACCTTGCGCGTCTCACCTTCTTTGGTGAGCAGCAAGCGGCAAATTTGCTCGTCAGGCAACTGGCGTAAACGCTGTCTATATTCAGGCTGGTAAATCATTAGCCATGCGTCTAAACGCGGCATTTTATGTCGAGAATGAAAACATTTTTGGCCTTTAATTTTGTTTGCATTATAGGCTTCTTGCCATGCCCAAGCTGTCGCATTTAGCTCGTCTACACTGCTCACAGGCTCCATCAGCAAGCGGCTTTCAAACTGGGTTTCAACCAAGTCGTTACCGTTTTCAACGCTGCCTTTTGCGCGTGGGCTTCCCGCTTTATGCTCTTCACATTTAACTTGCAAACTCTTCAGCACATTCTTAATTGCTTTAGAGCTGTTGGCAGAGCCTTTATCCCATACCAGCATTTCAGGCACGCCCATGAATGCCGAACCATCATGAACAGACCAACACCACATCAGAAAATCAAACAAGTTAGCAGTGGTTTCGCCAGCCGCCTGATAATACTTAACACGCACAGCACCGCTAAAGTGATCAGTGAGCACGTAACGCCACACCCGTAAGTTTTTTATGCTGTCTAAATTGTCGGGTTTGTTCGCATAAAAATGGCTTTCGTCCATGTATGACTGGCGATACCCTTTTACTTTTCGGTTTTTGCGTTCAGGTGGGTAATAAAGCAAACAATAACTGGGGTCTACTTGGTGTACATGATTCGGCCCTAAGCTACGCAATTGCGTGTGTGGAGTCGCTTTATCCAACATATGAATACTTGCATTGTGGCGAGCTAGTACACGGCTGATCTGGCTAGGGCTAACGCTATCGTAACCATTTGCAGCTAAAATAGACTTAGCAACTGGCACATGCATAGTGCGCTTGCCATTGGCCCTCACAGACTGATTAAGTAAAGACACCATAACTTCTAGTGACTCGTCACTCATGCTTGTACTACCTGCATCACTGCGCTTAGCTTTGCCACTTTCCCAACCTAAGCTTTTTAGCCTGCGGTAAAGCGCATCTTTACTTAACCCCAGCGTTTTACAGGCTTCTTCACGTATCGTCCCCTTTTGCCCATGTCCTGCGTTGTCTAGCTGTTGTGCCCAATATTCTATGGAGAGTGCATTCATTCGATCACCTCCGTAGCTTCAAAGCCCATTTCGGCCAGCCATTCACCGCTGGGCTTGGCGTCATCTAAACCACCATAAGTGCGGTATAGTTCATTCCATACATGCGCAAGTTGAGTTAGTAAAATTTTGCTGTCGGCATACATTGCAGATTTAGCAGCGTCGTAGGTTTTGTCGTCCATCGTGATCGTTTCAAGTTGCTCACTCAGCACCAGCATTTGGTTGCAACCTTCGCGGATCTGGTTTTGGGTTTTAGCCAGTGCTTCAAAAAAGCTTTTTGCTTCACCTTTCCATTTTTCAGCGCTGAATTTTTTGCTATCTAAGTCAGCTTTTAACTCAATGATCGTGCTTTCTTTTGACGTTGCACTATCACGCGACACTTTCAGCATTCGCTCTGTTGCATCTAGCTCTTGTGCAAGTTTGTCTTTGTCTTTTTTGTGTTTGGTTTTTAGCACGTCGATGAGTTCTTGAAGTGTTTCTTTATCTCCTGTTTCAACGGCTTCAGACTCAATCACAAGTTGCTGTTCACCTTCATCCAATTGACGGACAGCTCTTAAATCTTTATACGCTAAACCCATTTTTTGCGCGGATTCAAAAAACTGTTCTCCGAAATGACGTAAGTTCAATATACGCTCATCTACATGCTGCCTACTTTCTCCCACGATATGATCACAAACATCCGCCCAAGTGCTGATGGTCAGCAGTTTCCCCTCAGGTGTGTAAATAGTTATCCCCTTGTATTTTTTAGATTTCTTTACCTCATCTAATATCTTCAATTCGCTGACGGTCAGCATTTTTGATGCAAAATTAAAAGCTTGAGCACGACCTAGCTGCATTAAAACTTCTTGCATATCGGCCATTTCAGACTGTTGCTGTACTTTCAAATCAATCATGTCTGTTACGCTTAAATCACCCATAACATCACCTTATTAACCCATAGTTATTACGCTCAATTTGCAATGCACTCAGTGCCGTCGTAAACGTATGTGCAACGGTATTGCTGATTTGCACAGGCTTTTTATGCAATCGCCAACGGTTTTGGTTTGTGCTTAAACGCTCAGCCCAGCCCGCTTGCTCTAAGTTAGTGAGCACGCGAGTCATATCAGAGGCTAAACATTCAAGTTCAGCGGCGAGTTTGCCTGATTCAACGCCCTCGACCTCATGGCCTGCCATGAGTTCAATAACTTTCAATACGCGCTGTACTTGAGGTGAAATATATTTGCTGTTTCTGTCGCTGTTATTAGTCATACAGCCTCCTTTACGTTGTCGCTCATGAAGCTGTCAACGCACTCAGGGCATACGCTTTCAAAGCTAAATTGTTCTGCTTCTATTGCACGCCAGCCCACTCTGTTTGCCGCGTGTAACCACTCTGTTTTAGTAATATTCACTTCGCTGGCGCGTTCTTCACGCTTACAACACATACACTTAACATTGGGCAATTTTTCAACTGAGTGAATGTGGCTAAGCAACATAGGTTTTGCTAATACACTCATACAGCCCCCCCGTACGACTGCGTAGCCAACACTAAAAGTTGCTCAGCACTCATTAATTGCTTAGCTGCATAGCGTGAACAAACCGCATTAATATTGTTGCTTTTTTGCTCTGAAAACCGTTTTTTGGGCGCAACTTGGTCTTTGATATGTTTCATAAGAGTTCCTTATTTATGCAGTGAAGTTATTTCGCTGGGGTGTTGTGATGAGGAAGATATAGCAGCTTGCTCTAATATTTGTGCAAACATATTTTCTGACTGTTTCAACATTTGCTGTGCTTGTAGTGCAAGCTCTGCTGCACTGACCATTGATAACCCTCGGCCATCAACTGGACTAAAATCAATCGGCGCTAATAACGCACTAAAAGGCTCAACTGATCGTGTTGCCCAGCAAAACGCGGGTAAATATTCAGCGGGCATTTTGGTTGGTGCACTGGCACTAAACCACTTACTAAAAATATCTTTAGTGATCATCTTTTCACCGCCAAGGGCTTCGTTCATACGATCTATAACCATTGGGCGAGAAAATGGCCCATTGTCTACAGCGCGCTTTAACGCAGCTAACAAAGCGAATGTGAGATCACACTTTGGTGCATCGTCACTTTTTAACATACTGGTCTCCACTATGTGTTTAGGAGTTAACATTTACTGCCACCTTTTTGTATTTTTTGTTCCTGTTTTAGGCTGGCAAAAGTGCTGGCAAAAATTGCCAGTAGATTTGCCATGACGTTTGCAACGCTCGGGTTTATGCTGTGTTTAAAAGATAACTGGGGTGGCACTTCATTTAATCCCTTAACAACAGTGCTAACACATAAACAAACGAGAGAACGAGGAATAAACATAATGAATAACGACCTTAACCAATCAGTAGATACGCTCTTTGATTCAGTTGCCGCTATAAACTCCTTTATTACAGCGCTGGCCGAGGTGCTTACTCCGAGTCTTGCAGAAGCCATGGTGCCTACTCTTGATCTTTCAATTGATGAGATGGAACAAGACCCTCAGGTGAACCAGAGTGCTCTGCTGTTGTTGAACGGGTGGCGCAATCACCTTGCACAGCGTTCGCGTGCCAAATTGAACGTGCGACGACTGACGACAGTATCGACTTGCCATTAGCGCGGCGGCTTGAAGCAAAGACCGATTCCATCATTGTTGCTGTTGGGGTTTGTGTTGGGTTGAATAAGTTCATGGTCATAACTCCTAAGATGCTAGTAATTGACGAATTTCAGAAACAGCGGCACTTTTCTCTTTGAGTGTGGGCCGCTTAATGATCCCTTCATGGTTCGGGAATACTTCTGCTAAGGGTTTATTTATGACCCTTGAAATACAATCGGCAATTTTTAACGATTTGGAATGACCATTTATTGTGTGAGAAACCGCAGCTAATTTAACGTCCAGAGCCTCAGCTATCATAGATAGTGTGTAGCCCTCGGCTGCAATTGCTTGTTTAATTTCCTTTGCTTTCATAGTAAAGTACCCTTTGGTTAACCTTTTGTATGGTTTTGGCGAACGTTGCAAAAGGTTTGTTTAAGTTGAGTTTAGTATAGGGTTCAAATGTGAACCCTGTCAATAAGTTTCCCACATATGAACCATTATTTAGTTAAAGAAAGAGAACGCTTAGAGCTTCAGCAAAAGCAAGTCTATGATTCTATTGGTGTTGGAAAGTCAACATATTACAGATGGGAGAGTGGAAACCCGATACCGTCAGATAAGCTGGCTGATTTAGCGCGTCTGGGGTTTGATGTTAATTATGTAGTTACAGGACAAAGGCTTAGTAAAAGTGAAGATAGCGTAACATGCTTTACACAAGACAATTTAAAAAAGGCAATTAGCTCGTTTATTTACAACACGGCCGAATTAGGTCTATTAACGAAAGCACCTAATACAAATGTGTCATCTCTAGTCGATATGGCTGTCTATAGCTTATATAAAGAAATTGGGCAGGATTATTTACCTGTCAAAGTTGCTGAAACCGATTTAAAAGCGAAGTAATTAATTATCATCCAAAGGTAGTTTAATTAAATTTGCGGAGCTACCTTGTAGGCTGCTTTCACATAATGCATTGAACTCTTCAGCTTCTTTCTTCCAATCTACTAGTGCGATATATTTCAAGAATTGATCATTAATGTCATCAATTCTGTTTCTTTTTCTTAGTAACATATACGCTTTAGCCCCTAATCCCTCAGCTTCAAATGCATCAGCAAGAGCATAATCTTTCGGCCCTCCCCGTAATCTAAACGCGGAATGTAGAAGTGCCCCGATTAATACAAGCAATAACGCGAAATATAAAGCACTAAACATTTTGATTCCTTTGACTTAATTTATTTTTCCATATGAAAATTAGTAAAGGCATTGTTATTATCACTGTAATTGCGATATTGCCCGTATTTATACCGACTGTATAAAGTTGTGTTAAATGATGAGTGCCAAAAAGATCTAACTCGAAATGTCTTATTGTTTGTAATAACGCTAATAATGAGTACGCAACCATTATGCTTAATGAAGTAAATCCGATACTTATTTTATGTCTCCAATGGACAAAAAAGATCACGAAAATGCAAAGAACATCTAATGTTGCCCAAGTCGCATACCAATAAATAAGGTTGTCATCTGAGCTTGATACAAATTCATTTAGAAAAGGCTCAATCCTAAGATTGATAAATTGTGATAGAACCCAGACTACAGCTGCAATATAGTACGAACGAGAACCTATTTTTATACCATACATCACCATTGGTGCGATGACAGAAACCAACCATATCCATGTATTTATCTCGTGCAACTTATTTTCGTAGTCTGGAAACATCTTTACAACTCAACTCATTAAGGCATTTTTCTTTGAAAAAAATAAGATGGGTAAGTTGGTGCAACAGCCCTAGGTTTATTACCAGGATCATTACCACTGCCATTCCCACCCGATACTAAACTCAATAGCTGATCTGGCAAGGTTGTCGTCAAATTATTCTTTATGTTTTTTTTCATACTTAAAAGTCCTCTAAATTTGGAGCTTGAAGCTTACCACTTTAAATGTACTTATCTTTTAAACTAGATTAAAAAAAACATCTAATGAGTTAGATTCCTTGCTAAACCCACATTATTAATTAACAACAATATAACACTTGGGTTAATGTTTTGTATAGTATGGTTAATGCGTTTTGTAAAAAAATGCAAAAAATTATCTATTAAGCTAAAAACCTAAGTAATTTTTTAACCCAGGTTAAAATACACTCTCTACAGCATTCGGCATTCTGTTAACAAACAGATTGGAGCCGAGACTAATGCTGACACATCAACAACTAGAGCACTACAAACAACAACCCGAAATTGCAGCCGCACTAATTGGCTACAGCGATGCGTTTTGCCGCAGTGTGTTAACAATTTTGTATTTAGAGGGCGGCCTGCGCGATGACGGCGGTATTAACAATATTGCGTCAGACCGTGGCGGCTTAACCAAATTTGGCATTAGCCAGCGCGCATACCCGCAAACCGATATAGCAAATTTAAAAATTGGCACGGCCATTCGCTACTTCTACCGAGATTATTGGGAACCAATGCATTGTGACGAGCTAAACGCAGGTGTTGCACTCATGCTGCTTGACGGCACAGTGCAGCATGGCTTAAACGGCATGACACGCATTGTGCAGCGTACCGTTGATGCTGAGGTTGATGGTGTGTTTGGTTCACGCACACTTAAAAAGTGCCACGCTATTTTGCCTAACCTATTCATTAGCCAATTGATCAGCCGTCGTGGCTACCGCTACGCCCGCATTTGCTTAGACGACCCAACCCAACAGCCCAACCTGCGCGGCTGGATGAACCGCCTAGGCCACATTACCGAGCGCAGCTATGCGGGTTTATATCATGGGGTGTAACTGGGAATGGAGTTTAAACCAAGGCCGAATTAAGCGCTTAAATGCTGAGGTTTTGGCACGTAAAAACGGCCAACCGTTTGATGCTCAAAAGATACCGCTACATAGCCATGACGGCACCATGCAATCAAAATTTGCTCATGGATGGCACTCGGTAACTGAAACCGACATACGCCGAAAACTCAGCCCCGACAATACATACATAGATGTGCGCCGTAGGTTAGCTGAAAAATTTGGTGAACGTGATGAATAACTGGGTGGGCTTAGGCACAGTGCTTGGCAACTTGCTTGATGATGTTTTTACGTCTGACGAAGAGAAGATGCAGCTAAACAATGAGCTAAAGCGCATCGACAATTTAATTGTCAGCGAGCGTTTGCAGCTCGAAAGCAAAGTGATTGAGCTACAGGGCAAAGTGCTTGCCGCACAATCTCAAATTATAACCGCTGAAGCCAAGGGCGAAAGCGCATTACAACGCTGCTGGCGACCCATCACCATGCTCACGTTCTTAGTGCTCATTATATGTGACTCATTCGGTTTGCTCGCGTTTCGGCTCAGCGAGCAAGCGTGGGAACTGTTGCAGCTCGGCATTGGTGGTTATGTCGTTGGCCGAACCATTGAGAAGACCGCTCCCAGCGTTAAAAGCATGGCGACTTCAGCAATTCACAACATAAGGAAACCAAGCAATGGATGAAGCCGACAGAGCCCAAAAAATCATTGAAGAGTCATTGCAGCGCAAGCTCGATGAACATAGCAAAAAGTTTGCGGGCCCTGACATTGATTTAGACGAATGCGAGGAATGCGGTGCTGAGATACCAGCCGCGAGAAAAGCCGCAATTCATAACTGTACAACATGCGTTCATTGCCAAGAGCTGATAGAGCGCGAACAAAGATTATTTAGGACGTAATCATGTATGAGCTTTTTCAGAAGTGGCAAACAGTCATTGTGTGGGCGCTCGGTGTGATGGGTGTATTCATCATGGCATTTTTGTATGTGCGATTCCCTTCGCGCAAAGAGTTTAATAGTTACAAAGTCACCGCACAGCAGCAAGTAAGCGACACGCAAAGCAATGTACAAGAACAACTCAGCAAACACAAAACAGAGTTACACGAGCAACTAGGCGCTCATAAAAATGAGCTGCAAGAGCAACTAGCAGAAGTTAGACGCGGCGTTAGCGATGATGTACGCGAGCTTGAACGGCGCATTGAAAAAATGCCCACAAGTGATGACTTACACGACCTCGAATTAAAAATTGAACGACTAAACACCAACATTGAATCGGTAAAGCCTGGGCTGAGTAATGTGCAAAAGCTCACTGACTTGCTGATGGAAAACGAACTAAGAGAGAAACGTAATGAGTGAAATATTAATAACCCTGTTTGCCCTAATTGGCGCAGGTTTTGGGCTAGGTATTGGGGCTTATTTTGGCGTTACCGTCGTCAGCGTAATAGGCACTTTAATCGAATTTATTTCTTACAAAATAAATAACAGCATCATTAAACTCAGAGGTAAACACAATGCCAATTCTTGATGTACAAGCTGAACACCAACGGATCAGCATATTAATAGCGCTTAAAGAGTCGTCAGACTACGGCGCAAATACAAGCATGTTACGCGACGTGCTTAAACGCTTTGGCCTTGGGTGTAGCCTCGACCAACTTAAAACCCTGCTTAACTGGCTAGAGCAAAACGGCTACGTTAAAAATGAAAAGCTCAGTGAAAATACATGGGTTGCACGCATTACTAGCGCAGGCGTTGAGGTTGCTGAGGGCTCAAGCACTGTGCCTGGTATTAAACGCCCCGCACCTCGGAGCCTGTGACTATGGATAAAGTCAGGCGTAGCAAACCCAGCAAAGTTGACGAGTTGCCCGAAGACATTAAAAAAACGCTAGATGAGATGTTGCGTGATAGTGGCAATTCTCAAGCTGATATTTTGATCGCAATTAATCAACAGATCCTCGATGCGGGGTTAGATGAAGAAGCCACCATTTCACGCTCTGGCCTAAGTCGTCATGCACAAAAAACGGAGGCCATAGGTAAACGATTACGAGAACTGCGAGCAACAACGCAAGCATTGACAGCAGAGCTTGGCGACAAGCCCACTGGCGACACAACCAAAATGATCTTAGAGATGGGTCGTTCTCAGTTATTTAGTGCCATGCAAAAGCAAATGCTCAACCCTGATGAAGATGACGACGTTGACATAGGCATGATTAAAGATGCCATGCTAGCCGCTCAGCGACTTGAGTCTACAGCCATGGCAGCACACAAACGTGAAAAAGACATACGTAAAGCATTCGCTGAAGAAGCGGCCAATGCAGTTGAAGAAAGCGCTATCCAAGCGGGCCTAACAGAGGAAGGTGCTCAGCTCATTAAAAATCAAATCTTAGGGATAGCGTAATGGCTGCCAAAGTTAATCAAGCGCAATTAGCAAAAGTTGAAGAGCAAACGTTAGTTGCAGAGATTGCGCTATCTGACTTACAAAAAAAGTTAGAGCAATGCGACGAGTATGAAAAGAGATTCGGACTGCCTCTTTATATTCCCTTTGATCCTAAAGAGCTGTTGCTTGGTTATCAAAAGCGTTGGATTGCCGATCAGTCCCCACTCAAAATTGCTGAAAAGAGCCGACGCACAGGTATTACATGGGCAGAAGCCGCAGATGCAGTATTAGAAGCCAGTAAAAGTAAAGAAGCCCAAGGCACTAACCATTTTTATGTGGGCTCTAATAAAGAGATGGCACGTGAATTTATTGAAGCTGCCGCCATGTGGGCCAAAGCATTTGATAAAGTGGCAGGCGACATTCAAGAAGAGATCTTTATTGATGACGGCCAAGATGGCAAAGAGATTTTAACGTTTGTTGTTTACTTTGCCAGTGGGTTTAAAATTCAAGCTCTCAGCTCTAACCCTGCAAACTTGCGTGGTATGCAAGGTAACGTAACCATTGATGAAGCCGCATTCCATGAGCGTTTAGCTGAAGTACTAAAAGCAGCACTTGCACTTACTATGTGGGGCGCTAAAGTGCGTTTGATCAGCACACATAACGGTGTAGATAATCTATTCAACGAACTAATCAAAGATAGCCGAGCAGGTAAAAAGCGTTATTCAGTGCATACCATCACGATCTCTGATGCCTGCAAAGAAGGGCTATATCAGCGTATTTGCCAGCGCCAAAAAAAGCAGTGGACGCGCGACACTGAGAGCAAATGGATTGATGACTTAATCAACGATACGGCAAGCGTGGAAGATGCCCGGGAAGAATACTTTTGTGAGCCTAAAAAAGGTGGCGGTACTTACATAGCCCGTGTGCTGATTGAAGCGGCGATGAAAAAAGGCATACCCATCATTAGTTATGATGCGCCTGACGACTTCATTACATGGACTGAGCAAGCCCAGCGCTCAGAGATAGACGCATGGATAAAAGAACATCTTGATCCGCTTCTAGAAAAACTCAACCCTGAGTTTAATCACGCATTTGGTGAAGACTTTGCAAGGCGCGGAGATTTAACCGTATTTGTACCATTAGAAATTGCGTTTGATTTATATAAGCGTGTGCCATTCTTAGTTGAGCTAACTAACCTCACTTACGACATGCAGCGCCATGTAATGCTGCACTTAACCACGCGCTTGCCTCGTTTGATAGGCTTGGCATTTGATGCAACAGGTAATGGTGGTTATTTGGCTGAAGCCGCAGCACTGCACTTTGGCACAGAAATGGTTGAACAGGTGATGCTTAACGACAATTGGTATCGTGAGTGGATGCCAAAACTTAAAGCCGAATTTGAAGATCAAAATCTAGATATCCCCAAACACCAAGACATACTCGGTGATATGCAAAAAATCAGTGTTCGCAACGGCACGCCAAAAATTGATAAGGGTTCAGACAAGGGCAGTGACGGCAGACAGCGCCACGGTGATTTTGCCGTAGGTATTGCTATGGCAAACCGTGCAAGCTGGATGGATGGCAGCGCCATTGAGTATACACCTCTACCCAGCAGCAATGGCGCTTATGATCCTGACAACGATGACGAATACGAATTAGACGCGCTGGAAGCCAGCGGAGGATGCTATTAAATGGCTCAATCAAAAATTGTAGATATTCACGGCCAGCATTTTGAGCTGGATTTAGACGAGCAGCAAACTGACGATAACGCCCGCGTTCAGCAGTTGATGAAGCGCTACAGCGACCACCCAACGCAAGGGCTAACACCGCAAAAGTTAACGCGCTCAATGCGTCGTGTTGAACAAGGCGACTTGGCAGCGTTGGCTGACTTAGCAACAGACATGGAAGACAAAGACAGCCATTTAATTGCAGAACTAGGCAAACGCCGCCGCGCGGTTCGCTCACTCCCTTGGATAATAAAACCACCGCGCAATGCAACGGAGCAAGAGAAAAAAGATGCAGCGCTAATTACTGAGATTTTAGAGGATGCAACATGGTTTAACGACTTGTTGTTTGATCTCACTGACGGTGTTTTAAAATCATTCAGTGCGTGCGAACTGCAATGGGAGTTCTACGAGAAAACCCATGTTATTAGCGCCGCCAATTTTAGAGAGCAAGGCTTGTTCCAAACTGCGCTTGATAACCGCAACGAACTACGATTACGTAGTGACGATCCTAATGGTATTGTGCTCAACCCGTTTGGCTGGGTAACGCATGTTAGCCGCAGCAAAAGTGGCTATCTACATCGAGCAGGATTAACGTCTAACCTTGCTTGGCCGCACTTATTTAAAAATTACAGCATACGTGACTTAGCCGAGTTTTTAGAGATATACGGGCTACCATCAAAGATTGGTAAATACCCCGCAGGCGCAAGCACCAAAGAGAAAGCCACATTGATGCGGGCAGTTTTATCAATAGGCCACAATGCAGGCGGCATAATCCCGCGCGGAATGGAGATTGATTTTAAAGAAGCGGCCAAGGGCCAAGCCGACCCGTTTTTAAACTTTGTTGCGTGGTGTGAAAAAACACAAAGTAAAGCATTGCTCGGTGGCACGTTGACAGGCCAAGCAGACGGCGCAACGTCTACCAACGCACTGGGCCGTGTGCATCAAGATGTAATGGACGACATTATAGAAAGTGATGCAATGGAGCTGGCAGCAACAATCACCCGCGATATTGTTTACCCATTGTTTGCGCTCAATGGCAGCTCATATAATGGCCCGCGGCGAGCACCACGCTTTGAGTTTGATTTGAGCGAAGCGGAAGACATAAAACTATACGCCGAGAGCGTACCAAAATTGGTTGATGTGGGTATGCCGATACCAGTTCGTTATATGCAAGATAAGCTGCAAATACCCGCCCCAGAAAAAGACGAGCCTGTTTTAACACGTGTGAGTGCGACACCCGCAGAGCCAGCGGCACTTAAAACCGCTGCACTCAAAACAACTGAGCGTAATGAACCTGAAGATGACTTGGCTGCAATTGAAGAGCAACTACGCACGGTTGCTGGGCCATTGATAGACACGCTCATAGAGCCAGTTAAACAGGCGGTTTTAAAAGCGCAAAGTTTAGAGCAGTTGCGCGATTCAATTATTGATTTGGCTGGCGAACTAGACACAACAGAACTTGGCGCACAAATGCAATTAGCCATAGCGGCTAGTACGCTATTAGGTCGCATGGAGGTCAACGATGGTCGTTGAGTACGGTGCGCTGCCATTTACCGAAGCGATCCAGTTTTTTAGGGATAAACTCAGCCTACCAAGCGATAGCTGGGATGAAATATGGCAAGAGGCACACGACCACGGTTTTATTATCGCTGGGGCCATTGAAGAAGATTTGATCGAGAGCCTGCGCGAAGCGGTAGACAAAGCGATTGCTGATGGCATTAGCTTAAAAGAGTTTCAAGCCCAGTTTGTTGAGATTGTCAAAAAAGCTGGCTGGGACTACAACGGCACACCGAGCTGGCGCAGCCATGTGATTTACGAGACTAATTTGCGTCAGTCGTACAACGCAGGGCGCTGGCAGCAACTGCAAGCTGTAAAGGAGACTCGCCCGTACTGGATGTATCGCCATGGCGACAGCGAGAACCCGCGTGAATTGCATTTGAGATGGCACACGCTCGTTTTACCAGCGGATGACCCATGGTGGCGTGAGCACTATCCCAGCAATGGCTGGGGGTGTAAATGCAGAGTATTTGCAGTGAATGACCGTGACTTGAAACGCTTAGGCTTGCCTGTTGGCACCGCCCCCAACGATGGCACATACGACTGGGTAAACAAAAAAACAGGTGAAGTACATATTGTACCACTGGGTATCGACCCTGGTTTTGACTATGCACCAGGTGCAATTAAACCAAGTGAGCGACTAGCGCAAATACGGAGCGAGCAATGAGCGGCGTTAAACTCAATATTAATTTTGACAGTAAGCATGTAGCCCGCGAACTCAACGAACTAGTTGATAGCGTGCAAGACCGCACAGCGCTACACCGCGACATTGGCGAGTACATGCAGCTATCTACCGCTGAGCGTTTTGCAAAAGAGCAAGCGCCAGACGGCACACCATGGGAGCCGCTGAAAGAGTCCACCAAAAAGCGTAAAACTAAAAACCGTAATAGCATTTTACGTGAGAATGATTTTTTACGTGACACCCTCGCGTATGACGCTAGTAGTGATGCCATGGAGTTTGGTTCTAATCGAGTACAAGCCGCATTGATGCAATGGGGTGGCACCGATGACATGGCACCAGGGCCAGCAGCAGTAGAAGCCCGCGCGTTTGTGGGTGTGAGTAATGACGATGAGGACGAGATTATGCAACTCGCCGATGATTTTTTAATGCCCGCTGTGCGCCACTAGAGCGCACTCAGCACGTTTATAGCTGCGATGGTGTGACTCAAGCAGAGATAATGGCGTTAAACCCGTTTCGGAACGTTTCTAAGTTGGCTAATAATATTTTTGAGACTACAGTTATTACTAATCAGACTAAAAGAACTTTTTGAAGGATAATTAAAAGGACAGGTGTTCAATGAAGAAACCAACTGGTGTAAGCCGAAGAATTCATCAATCCTTTAAGCATCTTCAAGAAAATGATTTTGAAGGGTCTCTAGTTAATTTATTTCCAGCCTTAGATAAAACCGCCAAGCGCAGGCGTGCGAAAGATGGTGTTGCTAGACGAATTAAAGCGTTCCTTGAAGAAGAGATGCCGCTAATATCAATAATTGCTATGGGGTGCTACATGCCAGTTAACTGTAATGGTAATAGGCTGTCAGACGTTTTATATAAATTCGGACGAACATCAATTGCACATGAAGGGGAATTAGATTCTAGACTTGAGATTAGCGCTAATGAAGATATCGTAATCAATGCGAATAAATGGCACTTACCAAGTGGCTTTATTTTGGGTATGGGCGTTGCGGTTATCACCGCCCCAGAAAATATCGATGAGTTTATTGAAATGCCATTTTCAATAGAAATATATGGAAAAAGGTTTAATACCTCTGAACTATGGGGAAACTCACCTCTGATAAAAGACCATATAGCAAACCACATTAAAAGCACTGAAATTTTCAAGTAAGTACGCATAATAAGAAGGCCGCGTTCACGGCCTTTTTTGGTTTTGTTAAAGTCTATAGAAGTCTTTATTCGTCCAACCAATTACCCCTTTGCACGTGCCTTCAAGTACCTGTACTTTGACAAAATTAGTTATACCGTTTTGATATTCACCTAACAATTTAACGCGCGCGTTTGCTTCTACATTATTACAACCTTTTACTCTTGCCCCCATTATTTCTGGCTTGTAAAGCATTGGAGACGCTCCACCTGATGTATGAATTAAACGTGGTCCTTTCTTGGGGTCAGATGCATTTTTTTCTTGCCATCCTGATTGCACTGAACTTTGCATTATCATTTTAAAAACAGTAAGTTTGCAACTATTACTATCACGCATTGCATCGGCCAGCTGAACTTGATTAACCCCAACCCACTCTTCAGCAACATATTGTGCATTCGCATTGCCATTAAGTTTCGCAAGTTTTTTCAGTACCCCCCCTAAGTTAGCCTTTAGATCTCCTTGTATTTCCAACTTGTGATTACTGCCATATGATTGAGGTGACTGGCAGATCTGGTTTGCGGTTTGTACTGCTAAATTAGCAACATCATGCTCAGCTGTTCGTGCGTAAGATAAGTCAGATAGACAAAGTAGCGAGCAAGCATAGAAAAACGTTCTTTTCATAAAAATCCTTTCAGTAGTTTATTAATTTGCGTTAACAAACATATCAGCAATTACATTTAGAAAAAAACACAACCATTTAATTTTTTAATCCAGTTTAAAATACATTTCCCGCGCTAAATCTGATACTGACCCCACGAACTAACACATGGTGTCAGCAATGCATAACCACAAAAACAAACCTGTCGTCAAACAGCAAGTGAAGTGCGCCCGCGCTATGGATGGCGCTCGTATGGCAGTTTTGTCAGCTCAATATAATGGTGCTGTTGGCACGGCAGTTTGTAAAATCTCTGGCATTGAGATTGACGAACACGGCGTAAGCCCCCGCGTACAAGTGTTGCCAGATGGATTTTTTAGTGCTGGCGATGGCCGCCCGCAAGACACCGAGCATAAAGCATGGCTGATGGATCAAGCTGCTTGGGCGTTGCTAAAGCACCATTTAGATGAGCGCACCAACGACCTACATTTTGACTACGAACACCAAACCATTTTTGCTGAAAGTAACGGCAAAGAAGCCCCCGCCGCAGGCTGGATCAAACCCGTTGCATTTGAATATGTGCCAGGGCAAGGCGTTTACGCGCTCAATGTTAAATGGAACGACAAGGCTGCGGCTTACCTGCGCAAAGACGAATACCGCTTTGTTAGCCCTGTATTTGATTACGGCTTTGATGGTCGCCCCATAAAGTTTAGACATTTCGCATTAACCAACGACCCAGGCTTGGACGGTATGGCTAAGGTCGTAGCACTAAAAACTGAAACAACTGGAGAAAACCCCATGAATGAAGCGATGCAACTGCTCGCGTTGCTTGGCGTAACGGTGGCCGAAGGCCAAGAGCCAACAGCAGAGCAATTTACTACCGCAACAACAGCACTTAAGGCAATGCAAGCTAAGGCTGAAGAAACAGCGACTTTGACGACTCAGTTAAGTGATGCCAACAACCAAGTTGCGGCATTAAAAGCCGCAGGCGGCAACGGTCAAGTTGACTTAACCAAGTGGGTACCGCGCGCTGACTATGACGCATTAGCAACCGAAACAGCAGCACTGCGTACTGAAAACAGCACGCTATCTATTGAACAGCAAATTGAAAAAGCCCATGAAGAGGGCCGAATTTCAAACGCTGAAACCAACTACTTTAAACAGCTTGGCGAACAACAAGGTTCAGCTGTCCTGAAGACTCAGCTAGATGCACGCACACCGATTGCAGCGCTAAAAAGTCAACAAACGACTACCACGCAAACGCCGCCGAAAGGCCAAGGTAATGATGAACTAGACAGTGCTGATTTGGCAGTGCTCAAAGCGTCGGGCCTCGATGTTGAAGCATTCAAAAAACAAAAAGGAGCGCAGTAATGAGCGCAATAGCAACTCGTGATGGTCGCTTTCGTGGCTACCCATTGGCAGGCGGTGAAAAACTCATCGCAAACAAGCCTGCAATTTTGAGCAGTGGATTATTGGTTTCAGTTGGTGCCGTTGGCATATGTGCCGGCGTTATGCGCGAAACCGTGGATAACAGCCAAGGTGTTGATAAAGCGGTCCGTGGCTCGGTTGAAATTGGCGAGCACATGTTCCCGAACAGTGGCGATATTAACGAAGCCCATGTGACACAAACCGCATTTTTTGTTGATGCAACCAGCAACCTTTCTATTGATTCAGCAACCAATACCCGCTCAACGGCTGGGACTATCACCGAAGTGGATAGTCGAGGCGTTTGGGTTAATTTAGGAGTTTAACATGGACATTACAGCAGACGTCGTTCGTTCAATTTACACGGGTGTACAGACCTCATTTCAACAAGGCCGTGCGCTATACACACCTACTTGGTCAAACATTGCCACTGAAGTATCGTCAACAACGGCCACTGAAGATTATGGATGGATGGGTGAGTTCTCAAAACTACGAGAGTGGATCGGTGACCGTGAAGTCAACAAGATGGAATTACACACCTACTCACTTAGAAACAAAAAGTTCGAAGGCACTGAAGGGATTTCAAAAGATTACATCGAAGACAATAGGCTAGGTGGCGTTTTCAAAAAATTTGAAGATATGGGTTATGCCGCTTCATCTCACCCTGACGAATTGGTCTACGAGTGCCTAGCAAATGGTACAAAGAACCTCTGCTACGACGGCCAACCATTTTTTGATGCTGAACACCCTATGGGTGACGGTAACAACAAAACATTGGTCTCTAATATTCAAGATGGTTCAGGTGTGCCTTGGTACTTGATGGATGCAAGACGCCCACTAAAGCCGCTTATTTTCCAAAAACGCCGAGATTACAAACTGACAGCAAAAACGGATGACGGCACGTCTGACCGCGTATTTATGGCCGACGAATATTTGTATGGTGTTGATGCTCGTGTAAATGCTGGTTACGGATTCTGGCAACAAGCATTTATGTCTAAAGCCGAACTCACCGCCGACAACTTCAATGCGGCATTTAAGCAAATGAGGCAGCTGAAAAGTGACAAAGGCCGTCCTCTTGGTATTAAGCCCAATCTTCTAGTTGTTGGTGCTGAGCACTTAGCAGCAGCAAATCAGCTTATCAAAGCAATGCAAAAAGCAGGCGGCGCAAGCAACACCAATTACAACCAGGTGCAAGTTCTTGATTCTGAGTGGTTGGACTAAGCCCAAATACATGGGGCTTAGCCCCCTCTTTTAAAAAGGTAGGAGCATGTTATGGAAACTCGTTTACCGTCTGTCACGGTACATAATCCGCGTCAGCAACATTATCACAGAGCTGGTTTTAAGTTTAAGTCGGGTAAAACCGAATTATCACCGGAGCAACTTACAAAGGAAGCACTGGCGATATTACGTGCTGATCCCCACATTCGCGTCACGGAAAGTTCGGCAACTCAGTTTACTCACGAAGGGTGCAGTTTGGACACATCGAGTGTGGGTGATGATTTGATTATTGATTGTTCAGGTGCACCTGAAGAGCTGGCCCACATCATCGCCGCTATTCATGCGTTGAACGCCGAAACACCACTAACCAAGCCGCCCAAAGTTGCAGACCTCGCGTGCGAAGTTGACGGTGTTGAAGGGCTAGTAACCCCAACCGCTGAGCAACGCGACGCCGCATGGAAGCTTTATCAGGAAAACAAACCAACGGTTGAGGCTGAATGATATGTACTGCACGCGCGATGATTTGATAGCACGGTTTGGTGAGTCTGAGTTAGTTGCGCTCACCGCAGAACGTGGCGAACAGGCGATAAACGAAACCCGTTTAACCAATGCGATTAACAGTGTGAACGAAGTGATTGATGCACATGTTGCCATGCGCTATCCACTACCGCTGCCAACTGTGCCAGGCATTTTAAAAGGCATTGCTGTCAACATTGTGCGTGCAGACATAGACAAACGCCCAGCGGAGCGTGTGACTGATGATAAAAAGTCAGCGATGCAGTTACTGAGCAAAATCAGCAAAGGTGAACTGAGTTTAGGATTAGAAACCAGCGAGCCTGCACCTCAAGCCTTGGATTTGGCCGAAATGCATTCGGCAGGCTCAGTGTTTGGGCGCGATGAAACAGGTGGCTGGATATGAGTTTATCAGCCTACTTGCGCGCAGTCCGCGACAAGCTCGACTCAACATTTCCAGGTTTACGCGAGTGTGAACTGCACCCAGGTACGGTAAATAGCGCTGAGTTGGATCGCATTGGCACAAAAACGCCGAGCATGTTGGTCACGCTCGGGTATGTTGAACCGCCAGAGTACATTCACGAGGGTTACGACCGCGCAATTATTCCCATGGTTTACATCATTACGGGGGGTAACGCAGACCAACAGTTAGAAGATGCCATTAATTATGTTGATGGTATTACCCAGCTCATTGAGGGCGAGGGTTTTGGTTACGAACTGGCACACCGTGCGTCTGACGTTGCCGCTAAAAACCTGTTTACCACCGCAACTGGCCGACACGCCACGAGTTTATGGGTGGTGCGCTGGCGTCAACTGGTGCGCTATGTGGAACCCCAAGCACCAGCAGAGCCAGTACCAACTGATTTATATGTGGGCATCACACCCGAAGTCGGTGCGGCGCATGAGCAAGACTATACGCAGGTGACGCCATGAGTTTTGAAGTAGCAGAATTGATGCGCCGTTTTGCCAATATGCTCATGTTGGGCACGATTGAAGAAGTGGACCATGACACACAAAAAGTGCGTGTTAAAGTCGGTGAATTAGTCACTGGCTGGCTGCCATGGCCCGCAGAGCTTGGGCGTAATTTTATTCGTTGGCGTCCGCTCAAGCCTGGCATTCAATGTTTGATTGCTTGCCCTGCGGGTGAGCCGACACAGGCCGTGATTATTCAATTGTTGTACACAACCGAGTTTCATTCCCCAAGTATCAGCGAGCACATGGACGTGCTCACTTTTAACGATGGCACACAGATTCAGTACGACAGTGAAAACAGCGAACTCGATGTGAACTGCGCTAAAGACGTGACCCTTAATATTGCGGGCAATGTCACTGCCCATGTTGTGGGTGATGTGGTTGCGACTGTGGATGGCTCAACCAGTTTTACCAGCGCCGGTGATTTTAACATTGAAGCTGGCGGCAACTTTAATGTGAAAGCCGCACAAACCAACATCGACAGCCCAGTGACACAAACGGGCGGCGATATGACGTCTGACGGTATATCAGCCCAAAAACACTTACATGCAGGCATTACGGCAGGACCAGGTAAAACAGGAGCGCCCGAATGATGAATGCAAACACAGGCCATGTAATTAGTGCCAAAGACCATTTAAAACAAAGTATTCGCGACATTCTCACAACCCCGCTGGGTAGCCGTGTAATGCGCCCTGATTATGGCTCAAAGCTACCACGATTAGTGGATGCGCCAAGTAACAACCAAACCCTCGTCGAAATTTATGCCGCCGTTGCTGGCGCGCTCAGACAATGGGAGCCGCGCTACAAACTCACTCGTGTAAAAGTAGCCAGCCACGGCAAAGGCCAAACGATGATTGATTTAGAAGGTATGTATTTAGTTGATGGCAAACCATTGATGTTAGAAGGGCTGATTGTATGAGTATCACCAATTTTTCAGCGATTGATTTAGACAAATTACCGCCGCCAAACATCATTGAACCACTCTCGTTTGAGCAGATTAAAAACGAGATGTTGAACGAGTATAAAGCTCGCTATGCAGACGCTGAAATCACACTGGCGAGTGAACCCGCAGTTAAACTCATTGAGGTATTTGCGTACCGAGAACTGATGGTACGTCAGCGCATCAACGAAGGTGCTGAAGCCGTGTTATTGGCAAAGGCCACCGACGTGGAGCTGGACTATTTAGGCACGCGTTTTGGTGTAGAACGCCAGCTCATTGATGCGGGTGACGCTGAGGCTAACCCACCCATTCCACCCACGTTTGAAACCAATGAACGGTATAGAGAGCGTATTCAACTGGCACTCGAAGGGTTTAGCACCGCAGGCCCCATCGGCGGCTATGTATTTCATGCACTCAAAGCCAGCCCACTCGTTAAAGACGTTGCAGTGGATGCACCGCAGTTTACCGTTGCGCAACTGACTGAAGAACAACGCGATCAACTCCCTGCAGGGACTGCCATATTGCAATGCACGTATGACGCGGGATTGAGCGACCCACAACCAGGTGATGTGGCGATTACCGTGTTATCAACTGAAGGTGTTGGCGCACCAAGCACCGAGCTAAACGCCGCAGTGATGGCCGCACTCAGCGCCGATGATGTGCGCCCACTCACAGATCATGTGCGATTGCGTGCAACTGAAATCACAGAATATGAGCTAAGCGCGACGTTACATTTATATCCTGGTCCCGATGCTGAAAGTGTGCGCGCTCAAGCCCAAGAAAGCGCACAAAGTTGGGTGAATGAAAATCATAAATTGGGCCGAGATATAACATTATCAGGGCTGTATGCCGCCCTACATTTACCAGGTGTGCAACGTGTTGAATTACATTCACCAAGCAATGATTTGGTGATGCTCGGTCATCAAGCCGCGTATTGTACAAACGTCGCTGTATTAGTTGGGAGCCGTAATGTCTGAGCAATTACTACCGCGCACAAGCAGTAAAAACGAAAAAGCGTTAGAGCAGTCCAGTGCCCGGGTAAATGACGTGCCCGTAAGAATTGGCGATTTATGGTCAGCGGAGCGATGCCCCGAACATTTATTGCCATGGTTGGCCCACGCACTCAGCGTGGATGAATGGGACAGCACATGGCCTGAAGCCATTAAACGCCGCGTTATCGCACAAAGCATTCCAATGCATCGAATCAAAGGCACAGCGGGTGCAGTTAAAAGCGCATTGGCGGCACTTAATGCCCATATTGAGCTTGAGGAGTGGTGGCAACATGGCGGTGTACCGCACACTGCAAAACTCATTGCATTGGTACGTCATAACTTAAACCAAACTGGCGATTCACTGCTTACACCAGCGCTGCAAGCGCAACTATGGCGCATTGTTGCGGCGATGAAGCCAACGAGAAGCCACATTGATTTTAATGTGGGTGTGCAGATGGACCAGCCAATGTCTATCACCTCTGCAACAACAAGCTGTAATGTACAGCGCATGGATTTTGCGGGTGGGCCTGATAACTCGCTGCACACCAGCGGCCACGTAATTCAGTCAGCGCACAGCAACATTGCCAATAGTCGAGCCGAGTTAACTGGCGCGCCAGACAACACACTACACACTAGCACCCATGTTGTGCAATCCGCTGCAAGCAACATAGCTAACGCCCGTGCGCAGTTGACAGGCGCACCCGATAACACGCTACCTAACGGTTCACACGTTATTGCGGCGAGCCTAAACACTACATGTATTCAAACAAATAGGATGGTATGCCAATGAGCGACTATACACCCATCATCACCCAAGCTGGCATTAATGCCGCCGCGAATGCCAAAGACTCGGGTATTCACATCAATATTAGCCACATTGCTGTGGGCACCGTGGGCTATACGCCAACGCGTGACCAAACTGCATTACGTAACGAACGTGACCGCTCGCCAGTCGTGAGCGTAGCCGATGCAGGCCCAGGGCAAATACATATCACCGCAGAGTTTAAAAGTGCCAGTGAATACCCTGTACGTGAAGTGGGCTTTTTTCTAGAAGACGGCACGCTATTCGCGGCCTGGTCACACCCCGACAACACGTTGTTTTATCAAACACCGCTGAGCACCGTCATTCAAGGTTTTGACTTGGTGCTGAGCGCGGTGCCTGTATCAGCAATTGATGTAACCACTACAGGCGATATCAACATGTTTTACGGCGCTGAGTTTATTGCCATGTGCGACGCACAAACTCGCATCGCAACAGCGCAAATTCAATCGAATCACAGAGAAATTTTACTCAACGACAGACTAATGACATTAGGAGTTTAAAAATGCCAACGTTAGAACAATCCGTGGCTCAATTACAGCAAACTAACGCAGAGTTAGTCAGTGCAAGTAGTGAGCTGACAAACGAGGTCGCATCTAAAATCAGTGGGATTAATGCACGTGTATCATCAGCGATTCAACAACTTACATACAGTGTCACACATCAATTCGATGCGCACATTGTTCGTGAGTTTCATATTTCTGACGCACATAGTGACGACAGTGAAACAAATAATATTCGCACGATTACGGAGGCACTGCGACGCACTCCGGCCACAGGAATTTGTATTGTGCGTTGCAGTGGAAACGTATCAATCGACAATGCAATATATGTAACAAATAAATCATTACACATCATTTTTTCAAACAACATAGATTCGCTGATACAAAATACTGAAACAGCAGGCTTCAGACAATCAGGTCGCTCTGAAATTCTGATTGTGAAAGGTCGCATTATAACTGCGATGGGCACTGGCACAGACGTCAGCGCGTCATTTTTCAAAAATCATAACATGACTACACCGACACTGATGATTTATGAAAGTGACGTTGAATTGGGTGATTGCAATATCGCGACTCTAGGACACTCAGCAAATGCGTTAATATCATTCTCAGTGAGTAGAACAACACTAAAACGTAGAGTTGGTTCAACCAGAAATGCCCTATTGTTACATATTGCAACAGGTTGTGCGCAGATTTCCGCAGATACGATAACAAACGAGACAGGAACGCCGTTTGTTGCTTTATTTGGCGGTATTTTATCCGCAACGAACAGCGCGCCGTACAACGTTATTTCAAACATTAAATTCAAACAGGAGACGTCAGCATGATTAACTTTGAGTACAACGGTGTTGAATACATTAATTACGACACTAACTCAGCAGAGTTTAGAAAAATACCGCCAGCTGCGCAGGACATAGCAAAACAACGTGAGCAGGAGAACGATCAATGAGCAACTATTTACACGGCGTGCAGGTCATTGAATTAAACGATGGTCCACGCCCAATCCAAGTAGCATCCACTTCAGTCATTGGCATTGTCGGCACAGCCCCCGATGCTGACGCCACAACATTCCCACTGAACACACCCACATTAATTGCGGGTAGCAGATTGGAAGCGGGCAAACTTGATATGACAAACGATGGTAAAGGCACGTTGCCCCAAGCACTCGATGCTATTTTTGACCAGTGTGGCGCAATTGTCGTTGTTATCCGCGTGCCTGAAGGCGCAAGCACCGCTGAAACGCAATCCAATGTGATTGGTGGTGTTGATGCGGCAACACAGCAATACACAGGTCTACAAGCTTTACGTGCGGCTAAAAGCTCACTCGGTGTTAAACCCCGCATTTTGATTGCACCAGGGTTTGACCATATTGAAGCTGTGATAACAGAAATGGTCAGCATTGCTGACAAGCTACGGGCGATGGTTTACGCCAGCGGCCCTGATACGTCTGATGCAGATGCCATCACTCTGCGTAACAAGTTTGGTTCTAAGCGCCTGTATCTGTGCGACCCGTGGGTGCGCGTGTGGGACACGGCGAGTAATGGAGAAATCAGCCAGCCCAACAGCGCTAGAGTCGCAGGCGTGCGAGCCAAAGTCGACAACCAGCAAGGATTCTGGCATTCAATCAGTAATAAGTTGGTCAACGGAATGGTCGGCACCACGCGTAATATTGATTTTGAGCTGGGTGATGAGGCAAGCCGCGCTAATCTGCTTAACAAAGAGCATGTAGGCACCATCATTAATGAGAAAGGCTACCGCGTTTGGGGGCCACGTAACTGCTCAGCCGATCCAAAATGGATTTACGAATGTGTAGCACGCACAGCCGATATTATTAACGACTCGCTATTGGCCGCGCATCTATGGGCTGTTGATAAGGGTGTATCGGGCGAAACCTATTTCAAAGAAGTGGTCGAAGGTGTTAACGCGTTTCTACGTCATTTAAAAACAATCGGCGCGATCGTAAATGGCTCATGCTGGGCCGATCCAGAACTCAACACACCGAGCCAGATCGCCCAAGGTAAAACGTATTTCGATTTTGACTTTACCCCTGTGTACCCCGCTGAGTCGATCACATTCCGTTCTCGAATGACCGACAAATATTTAGAGGAGATTTTCTGATGTCACTCCAACTACCACACACTTTAAAAGGTTTTAGCGCATTTGTTGACGGTGCTGGTTACGCAGGGAAATGCCCATCACTGAAACTGCCAAATCTGTCACGTATAACAGAAGAGTATACAAGTGGCGGACTCGACGGCCCAATCTCTATGGATATGGGTCAAGACAAATTGCAGCTTGAAGATTTCACTTTGTCTGAACCCAACCCTGATATTTTAAAAACGTATGGCACGCTAGATATAAACGGCGTAAAGATGCGCTTTAAAGGAGCATACAAAGCAGAAAATGAAGCGTCAGAGAAGCCGTTAGAGGTCACGGTTCAAGGTCGATGGACTGAAATTGATATGGGGTCGTTCGAGCGCGGTAAACCAGGCGAAATGAAGTTAAAAGCGGACTTAACTTATTACAAACTTGTTTATGCTGGCGAAACGTTAATAGAGATAGATTTGTTGAATAGTGTACAAATCATCGGCGGTAAAGACATGCTCGCAGCACGTCGCGCAATTTTGGAGATTTAACATGAAAACTAAACCTAAACACACCTATTGGACGGTTACAACCGTGGTTAGTGAGGGCAAAGCCTATGAAGCTGACGAGTCATTGAGCTTGACAGCCCGCCAAGCGGCGAATTGGTTGGCGGCTGGCAAGATAACAGACCAGCAACCTACAGCCAAAAAGACAAGTAAATCAACAGAGAGTAAATAATGATGACAACAGAAATTACCCTAGATCACCCAATTGAACACAATGGCGAAATGATCAATACGCTACATATGCGCAGGCCTAAAGTGAAAGACATGATGCGCGTTCAGCAGCTCAATGCGGCAAAAACTGCCGAACAAAGAGAGGCCAAGATGTTCATAAATTTATGTGAGATTACGCCCGAATTTTTAGAAGAAATGGACATGGCGGATTACTTCAAACTACAGCAGGCATACAGCGGTTTTTTGCCATCAAGGAGTCAACTGCAAGAAAACTAGTGTTGACGTTGGCACATGTTACTGGTGGTGGGATGGAGCCATATTTGCAGATGACATGTGAAGAGTTGTTGGAGTGGAATGAAGCATTGAAACAGCTAATGCAAGAATCGAAGTAACAATATTCAATGCAAAAATAAGCAAGCCAAAGCCCAGCGCAAAAACAAACCCAATAATGGGGGCACCTATGATGGCCCCCATCACACCCACAGACAGTAAGAAATATAAAGCGCTGATACTCACACTGAAAACATACAGCGTTTTGAAGTTGAGCAAATTAACCAAATAGGTTTGGGCATAAGTTATGACAGTAGGTAGAGATTTAGCAGTTTCAGTTGTCATTGGTGCGGCACTCGCTGGCTCGTTCAAAACAGTCATTGGTCAAAGTGTAAACCAATTTAATCAGCTCGGCGACACAATCAACAAAGTTGAGAGTCAAACAAGCCAACTCACAGGATTTAAAACACTCAACACTAAATTACAACGTGCGCATGAAAACGTTGAGCAAACACAGCAGTCACTAAAGAAGTACCAAAACGAATTAAACCAGGTTAAAAAAGCGCACGGCTCACTTGCACACAGTGTAAAGCAAGCCAGCCAAGATGTTGATAAATCAGAAACACGTTATAAGAGTGCGCAAACAGCACTTGAGCAGTTAAAACGAGAATACGGCCAAGCCAAAGAAAAATCAGCAGCAATGCGCTCAGCGATTGTTTTTTCAAATCAAGCCGTAAAACAAGCGAAAGCTGAGTTTACACAAGCTAAAACTGCACTGAAAAGTGCTACTTCTGAACTCAATAAAAGTGCAGAAAGCAACAAAAAGCTAAAAGACCAAATAGCGCAAACGAACAGACAATTAAACAAACATGTTGAGCAGGTTAATAACTCGCAACGGGCACTGAATGAACACCGTAAAGCGATGAATGCAAACGGTGTCAGCGCTGGGAAGTTAACAAAGAAACAGGCTAAGCTAGGTGACACACTTACTCATCTAAAAGCCCAATACCGCGAAATGAATACAGTGATGCGCCAGCATCAATCTGTGCTCGAAAAACGCGGACACTACCGTTCACAAGCACTCGATGCCGTCGCATTAGGCGGCGCTATGATCACCCCTATTGCTGCGGCGGTTAAATTTGAATCCGTGATGGCGGATGTTCGTAAAGTCGTTAATTTTGAAAGCCCCGCAGGCTTTGCACAAATGGGCCAAGACATACTGAGGCTCAGTACATATATACCGATGGCCGCCGATGGGCTAGGCGATATTGTTGCCGCAGCAGGCCAAGCAGGTATAGCAAGAGAAGAGCTACTCACATTCGCGCAAGATGCGGCCATGATGGGCGTAGCGTTTGATATATCGGGCAAGGAAGCTGGGTCGGCAATGACTGGGCTACGTTCTATCTTCAAGCTAAACCAAAGCCAAGTTGTACAGTTGGGTGACGCGTACAACCATATTAGTAACAATATGGATGCCACGGCACGAGATATGCTGAATATCTCAAACCGTGCGGGCAGCATGGGCAAACTTTTTGGCCTTACAGGTCAGCAAATCGGTGCATTGGGCGCTACGTTCTTAGAGCTAAAAACCCCACCTGAGATTGCAGCAACAGGCATAAATGCCTTGTTACTCAAACTAAAAACAGCAGACAAGCAAGGTAAGAAATTTAGCAACGCGCTCAGTACAATGGGCTTAAGTGCTGAAGGGTTAAAAGCGTCGATAGAGCAAGATGCACAAGGCGCTTTACTCTCGTTTCTGGAGACAGTAAAGCAAAGCGATGATATCACTGGCACACTCGCTGATTTGTTTGGTGCCGAATACTCTGATGATATGGCAAAGCTTGTCGATGGTCTGGACGGTTATAAAAAGGCCCTTAGCCTAATAGGCCAAGAGAGTAAGTATGCGGGCTCAATGCAAAGTGAATTTAAGACCCGCTCGGAAACAACAGCCAATAGCCTAACTCTATTTAAAAACCAACTAAATCGATTGGGTGTAACAGTTGGTTCAGTCTTATTGCCACCACTCAATGCAGTATTGGGTGTTTTAGGTAGCGTGATTAATACCGTTGCTACTGTTGCGCACACATTCCCAACGGCCACAAAAGTAGTGGTTGGGCTAACAATGGGCTTAGCACTATTAAAAGTGGGGTCAATCGCAGGCGGCTATGCGATGACGTTCTTGCAAGGTGGCGCGCTGAATGTGAGCAAAGCGCTGAAAAGCATGGGTATAGCGACAACACTTAATACATTAAAGTTAAACGGGTTTAATGCAAGCGTTGCGGCAACAACGGCAAGTACCACGGCACTTGGTGCCGCATCCGGCGCTACATCATTCGCAACAAAAATAAGTACCCTAGGCGCTACGTTAACCGCGTTTAGTACAGTGACATTACCCGCTGTTGTTGTTGGGATCAGAGCTATGGGCGTAGCGCTAATGACAACCCCCATTGGTTGGGCTGTCATGGCGATTACTGCGGGTGCAACCCTCATCTATAAATACTGGCAACCAATATCATCATTTATGGGGGGCGTGTGGGATGGCTTTGTAACATCCATAAAGCCTGTGATCACCAGCCTCGCACCTGTTGGAAAACTGTTTGGCTGGGTCGGTGATAAGATTGGCTCACTCATCGGTTGGATCGGTGGTCTATTTACGCCTGTAAATCTGGCGAGTGAAAAGTTAGAAAGTTTTGCTAGCACGGGGCAAACAATTGGTAGTGTGTTTGGTGGATTGGTAAATGTAGTAACAGCACCTTTTCGGGGCGCAATGTGGTTTATTGATAAAACGCTATCAAGTATAGGTAAACTTGGTGATGCGGTTGGCGGTTTAGGCAGTTGGTTAGGCTTTGGTGATGATGAAAGTTCAGAACCAAACAAATCCGTAATCGATTTAGTTAAACCTGTTGCACTGGCAAGCACGTTGGCTGTGACGCCTGCGATAGCAGATATTGCTGAGTCACCAAATACCAAGCAACCAGTATTACAGCAATTAAAGCCTGCACAAGCATTGCAACCAAGCGCATTAACACAATCGGTCGTTCAAGAATTAACCCGTGTTGATGCACCGACGTTGCCTGAAGCCAAAGGCGAGGTGCGATATCAAGGGCGTGTTGAACTTGAACCACTGCCAACGGTAAATGCGCCGACATTAACCCAGCCAGTTGTGCAGCATTTAGAGCCAGTGCAAACCGCTCAACCAAGCGTATTAACCCAATCGGTCAACCAAGAGTTAAGTCGCATCGATGAGCCAAAGTTACCTGAAGCCAACGGCGAGGCGCGATACCAAGGCCGCGTTGACCTTGAGCCACTGCCGACGATAAAAACATCGACATTAACCCAGCCAGTTGTGCAACAGTTACAACCAGTGCAAACAGCTCAACCAAGCGCATTAACCCAATCGGTCAAGCGCATCGATGCACCGACGTTGCCAGAAGCCAACGGCGAGGCGCGATATCAAGGGCGTGTTGAACTTGAGCCACTGCCGACGGTAAACACGTCGACATTAACCCAGCCAGTTGTACAGCAGTTACAACCAGTGCAAACGGCCCAACCAAGCGCATTAACCCAATCGGTCAACCAAGAATTAAAGCGCATCGATGCGCCGACGTTGCCAGAAGCCAACGGCGAGGCGCGATATCAAGGGCGTGTTGAACTTGAGCCACTGCCGACGGTAAACACATCGACATTAACCCAGCCAGTTGTACAGCAGTTACAACCAGTGCAATCGGCCCAACCAAGCGCATTAACCCAATCGGTCAATCAAGAGTTAAATCGCATCGATGCGCCAAAGTTACCTGAAGCTAAGGGCGAAGCCAGATACCGAGGCCGTGTTGAATTTGAGCCTCTACCGACGATGACATTAACCCAGCCAGTTGTGCAGCAGTTAGAGCCAGTGCAAGCGGCTGAGCCTAGCGTACTAACACAATCGGTCAATCAAGAATTGACTCGTATCAATACGCCAACGTTGCCTGAAGCTAGCGGCGAGGCTCAATATCAAGGCCGTGTTGAACTACCCACATTAACGGAAGTTAAAACAACGCTACTAAATAGCCAGCAGCCCCTGCGTGACACGCAAAAAAGCCAATACACGGAGTACAACACTTGGCATGTGACAATTCATCAAGCCCCAGGGGAAGACGACAAAGCACTGGTTGATAAATTGATGCGTGAGATTGATAGACGCAAGGCACAAAATCAAAGGGGTAAAATGTATGACGTCTGATGTGATGATGGCACTAGGTAGCTATCGATTCGCGGTGCCCACTGCCGCTTATTCCGAATTTAAGCGCGTTGTTGACTATCGCTGGCAACAACAAGACAGAATAGGCAGAAATCCAGCGATGCAATATGTGGGACCTGGTTCAGAAGAACTCACATTCACGGGGACTATTTACCCTCACTTTAATGGAGGACTAAAACAAGTTGACTCAATGCGTACTGAAGCCGCCAAAGGTATACCACTATTGCTAGTCGATGGGTTGGGGTTTGTTCTGGGTGACTTTGTGATCACGAGAATAGAAGAAAGCATGACCGACATAAGAAAGTCTGGCATTGCTGAAAAGATCGAATTCAACTTATCGTTAAAGTTCTATGGGGGTGATGATGAAGTATAGAACCAAAGACGGTGATCGTATTGATACGATTTGCGCTGCTTACTATGGTCACTTGAATGGCACAGTTGAAGCGGTATATAAAGCTAATCCAAATCTGGCTGGTTTACCGCCAATCTTGCATGTTGGGATCGTTATTGAGTTGCCTGAATTGGCTCCCCAGCAAAAACCAAGTAACTCGATCAAACTATGGGATTAAAAATGACGCCAATATATCATGTGATTACTGACGGCCAAGACATAACAAACAAAATAGCTGTTCGGTTGCTGTCATTAACCCTAGTTGATGAGCGCGGTTTAGATTCTGACACACTAACAATTAAGCTAGATGACCGTGACAACAAAATAGCGCTACCAAAGCAAGGTGCTGAGTTAAAAGTGATGTTGGGCATTGGGAAAGCCTCTAGTGATAAAGGTATTTATACTGTGGATGAAGTGATCTTAACTGGCCCACCTGACACACTAGAGATACGATGCAAAGCGGCTGATATGCGCGCATCCTTGAAAGAGCGCAAGACAAAGAGTTGGGATAAGGAAACGTTAGGCGCAATACTGGAATCACTTGCAGGCAATCACGGCTTAACACCATCTATTGCACCTGAGTTCTCAAGCATTGCCATTGAACACATAGATCAGACAAATGAAAGCGACCTGCACCTAATCACTCGGCTAGCAAAGGAGTATGATGCAGTTGGAAAGGTGGCAGCTTCACACCTATTGTTTACCACTAAAGGCGCATCAAAATCAGCAAGTGGTAAACAATTGCCACGAACAGTGGTAAAGAAAACCCAAGTAAGCGACTTTCAAGTGGTAATAGCGGACAGAGGCAAGTACCAAAGTGCGCAAGCATACTGGCATGAGCTCACAACAGGTGAGCGTATCTCTGTAACTGTTGGAGCTGAACCGCCGTTACTATCTATAAAGGACATATATAATGAAGAAGCTGACGCTAAGCGTGCGGCCCAAGCAAAACTTGATGCACTTAGGCGAGGTACGTCTAGTGGCAGCATCACAATGCCATGCACTGACAAAGTGCTAGATATTATGGCCGAGGGTACTTTAGTTCTTGAAGGCTTTAGAGAAGGTGTTGCAGGTGAATGGGTAGTTACTCGATCACAATACGATTTATCTAGTTCAGGTCTAGTGGTCTCAGTGGACTTTGAGACCCCTAAATAGCTTTTATTATTTGCAAAGGGTTTTCATATATTCAAAATTGCAAAATTCGCAGTTTTCGCACAATTCACGTTAAGTTTTCGCGCGCGGCATCACTCAAGGAACGCATCAGAATTTACTGCACGGCTCAGTGCATTATCAATCACTTTTCAATAAAAAATCAACGGTGTAAACCAGATATATGTTATTACATGAATTAATTGAAACACAGGCAAAGCTCAAGCCTGACGCGCCGGCTCTTGGGTGTAAAAATAGCTGGGTAAATTATCAAACTCTTTCGAATTCAGTTGATCACGTTGCTTGCTTTTTAGCTTCGATAATGGACTCTACACAAGAGAGAGTTGCTATTTATACAACCAAGTCAGTAAGTTGTGTGAGTAGTATATTTGGGGTGAGTAAAGCGGGCGGTGTGGCCGTCGTGATCAACCCTATTTTGAAAAAACCGCAAGTTGAGCAAATTGTCGCAGATTGCGCTGCAACGGTGTTGATCACCAGCGTATCGCGTTATCAACAATTAGACTTAGTGCAGTTACCGAGTATTAAGCACGTTGTGTTGGTTGATGGGAGTATGGGAAATACGGATGCTCAGGTGCATCACTGGCATACAATTCAGTCTTTGGATATAACCGATTTAAGAGCTGATTTACCACAGATGATAGCAACAGACTTAGCGGCTGTTTTTTATACATCGGGAAGTACAGGGCGAGCTAAGGGGGTGGTGTTAACACATCAAAATTTAGTTATTGGTGCTCAGAGCGTGGTGGCTTACCTTCCGACTAAAGCAAATGACAAACTGCTGGCTGTGCTCCCTCTGAGCTTTGACTATGGTTTTAGTCAGTTGACAATCGCGTTTTTGACGGGGGCGAGCTGTTATCTTCAAGATTACTTATTTGTTAAAGATATCGTAGATGCAGTCCGTGATCACCAGCTCACATCAATGGCGTTAGTGCCGCCACTTTGGGTGCAATTGGCAAAAGGAGACTGGCAAGCACAAGAGCTAATGTCATTACGATATTTCTGTAATACGGGCGGGGCTATGCCGAGTGCCGTATTAACGCAATTGCGGCAGCGTATTCCTCATGCATTACCTTATATGATGTTTGGTTTAACAGAAGCATTTCGCTCATGCTATTTACCGCCAGAGCATCTTGATGAGCGGCCAACTTCCTTTGGTAAAGCCATTCCAAATGCGCGAATTCAAGTGATTAATGAACAAGGAAATGAATGTGCGCCGTTTGAACATGGAGAGTTAGTGCATAGTGGTGTTTTGGTAAGCCAAGGTTATTGGAATGATCCCGATAAAACGCAGGCACGTTTTAAACGAGCACCCGTGTGTTTGGCGCAGCGGATGCTGCCACAGTGGGCGGTTTGGTCTGGTGATATTGTCTATCAAGATCACGAAGGGTTTTTCTATTTTGTGTCACGTAAAGATGACTTAATAAAGACCTCTGGATATCGTGTTAGCCCTCAAGAAGTTGAAGAGGTCGTTTATACCTGTGATCACGTGAGCGAAGTGGTGGTGATTGGTGTGCCCCATTCTGAGTTAGGTCAAGCGATTGTCGCCATCGTTAATAGTACGGTGCAAACCGCAAGTCACCTAAGTGCAATGATCCAACACTGTCGAGCACAGCTCCCCATTTATATGGTGCCAAAAAGATTTATATATACCGAGCAGTTACCAAAAAATAGCAATGGTAAATTTGATAGAAACCACTGGCATACACTGTATGGGCGTTTATTTCAGGAGCAATATTGAAAATGGTAGGGTTAAGTAGAGTGCATCATGTTGTTGAAAACAATCAGTTGCAGGTTGCGGGGCTGGCGA
Source organism: Pseudoalteromonas sp. MMG013 (assembly GCF_018100885.1). NCBI lineage: Bacteria > Pseudomonadati > Pseudomonadota > Gammaproteobacteria > Alteromonadales > Pseudoalteromonadaceae > Pseudoalteromonas > Pseudoalteromonas sp. MMG013. Next base: position 54,447 of record NZ_JAGJEE010000002.1, read on the forward strand.
TTGAAGACGCCATTAAGATAGCAGGTGGTACACCATGCTACATTTATGATGGACAGCAAGTTGTTAATAATATTAAGAATTTAAAGCGATGGTTGCCGAGCAAGGTGAAGCTTCATTATGCAATAAAGGCAAACCCTTTCCCTTCGTTAATTACTCGCATGGCAACAGTGATAGACGGTTTTGATGTTGCATCTCATCAGGAGATGTTACTGGCTTTAGCATCTGGGCTGAAAAGTCACGCAGTCAGTATTGCAGGACCCGGCAAAAGTGATACAGATCTGAGCGCTGCTATCTGCGCGGGTGTCACAATTAACGTTGAATCAAAATTTGAACTAACTCGCCTACATGCGTTAAGTGAGACGCTAAAAAAGCGAGCAAAAGTCGCGTTGCGTATTAATCCTGCTTTTGAGTTAAAGCAATCAGGTATGAAAATGAGTGGTGGAGCAAAGCAGTTTGGTATTGATGAAGAACAAGTCTTGGGTGTACTGGACTATATTAACTCTGACTATATTGATTTTAAAGGGTTTCACATATTTTCAGGCTCTCAAAATTTAAGTGAAGCAGCGATCATAGAATGTCACAACCAAACGTTTGAACTGATAAGCCGGTTGTTAAATGATACGCCTTTTAAAGCATCACATATTAATATCGGGGGAGGCTTTGGGGTTGCTTATTTTGAGCATGAATCGCCTCTAAACTTAGCGCCTATCATCGATAATTTACAGGTGCTACTGACGACATATGCAGCGGTTTTAAAAGGGGTCGATATTCACCTTGAATTAGGTCGCTATTTAGTGGCAGATGCCGGTATATACTTAACGAGAGTTGTTGATAAGAAGGTCTCTAGAGGCACTACATTTTTAGTCGTTGATGGAGGGATGCATCATCATTTGGCAAACTCAGGGAATTTAGGGCAAGTAATAAGAAAGAATTACCCTGTATGTGTTGCCAACCGTTACCAACATAACAACCAAGAACAAGTAGATATCGTTGGCCCTTTATGTACACCTTTAGATATTGTTGCAGCAAAAGTTCATTTACCAACTTGTCAACCCAATGATATTATTGCAGTTATGCAATCGGGTGCGTACGGTGCTTCAGCAAGTCCGCAAAGCTTCCTCAGTCAGCCAACATTACGAGAGGTGCTATTGTAACGTCAGTACCCCCAATGTTTAAAAAGGAATAATAAAGTGTCTATGCGTCGAGTATTGAGAGATAAAATTATACAAGTGTGTAATAAAAAAATAGCACAAAAAGGCGAGGAGGTTGGGGTGTCATTCTATGCTTTTTTCGCAAATAAAAATGATGATCCTGCGCTGTTAATGGAAGCGGCGACTTGGTGGATCCAAATACATGAATTGGATCATTTTGAGAAAGCGGTACGGATATTAGCATTAGTCGAAGCCGAATAGGAGGATATAAAAGGATTCTGTTGATACGGGTTTCTCATTTTCGCGACATAAAATAGCGCCAAGTTAGGCGCTTACTTATGTATATCGGCTGATATTCATCGTGCCTTTTAAATTTCCTAAATTTTATTTCCACCCATAAAAACAATAGCTTGAAGAGTTTTTTTATAATGATTTACAATTGTTTTTTATCTATTTGTTATTTCTTTGGATTTCTTCGGTTTGATTTTATTAGTGAACTTTCTGGCTAAGGAAGCCTCGCTTTTAATAATAATTAACTTAATTTGACGAAGGAAGTCTTATGAAAAACAAACTTGCCCTTTTAACATGTGCAGTATCTGCCGCTTTAGCATTTCAAGCCAGCGCGACCACAGACCGTGACTATGACAATCGATGGATTGATTTAAAGTACGATCCGTTGGTGCAATATCAGTGGAACCTGCTTAACGATGGCACGCGAGCTGGCACAGTTGCCGGAGTAGATTTAAATTTATGGCAAACTCATATTTGGGGGCACTTAGGCCAAGACGTCAAAGTTGCTGTCATTGATACTGGTGTTGAGCTATCTCATCCTGATTTAGCTGACAACGTTATTATCGACCCAAATACCAATGAAAATGTGTCTGGTTCTCATGGCACTATGGTGGGTGGTATTATCGCTGCGGTTATGAATGATATTGGGGCACGGGGTGTTGCGCCAAGCTCAAAAGTCATTTCTTATGCCAATTTTGGTGGAGCTGTAGATAGCCATGCACAGTGGAAACTAAGTCATGGAGACGATGGTGACATCAATGCACACACGATTGCGGATGAAATTCGCATATTTAATCAAAGCTATGGTGTGAGCCAAGCAATCAGTATTCCTTATGAATACTCTCAAACAATTTCAGCTGCATCGGGTGAACAGGTACTCTTAATTGATCAAGCTGATCGGATGCGTGTTTTAGAGCAAGTTTCTACCAGTCATATTCTAGACCCAAGAGAAGCCACATTTGTGAAGTCTGCAGGGAATGGCTATACGGGTACGCGTGTGCATGCTTTTGGCGATAATGGGCTTATTTTTAAGGGACATAGTATCCCTAGTAACAATAATTTTGGTTTGCCGTGGCATAATTCGAATGTAGACTTTGAACAAGCTAATTATTGGAATCTGACGGTCAGTGCGCTAAATGCGGATGGTAAATTATCTTCATACTCTTCTGTTGGGAGTAATGTATTTTTGACCGCACCAGGAGGGAATGACCAAGGGACACCGGGTCACGTTACGCCTACGCTGAGTTGTGAATTACTTAAGCTTCGCGGTGAATTAGATAACAATGTGTTTAACCGTATAGCGTGTGACAATGTGGAGGCGATTGATACTTTATACGCAATATCAGAAAAGTATAGAGCCAACTATGGTAAAGACTTTATGTTATTAGCGCATTTACAGGAAAATGATACACAGGTTTCAGCACAAGATAAGCAAGCTATTTCAGCGGCATTTGCGGCTAATGCGGGTCATTTAGACTACTTGATTCTATTGCAAAATCGTAATCCTACTATTTCTATTGTGGGTTATATGGCAAGCCGAGCTGAATATAGTTATAGCATGAATGGAACTTCTTCCGCGGCACCAAATACATCAGGCGCAATCGCGCTTTTGATCTCCGCAGCAGAACAACAAAATCATTCACTATCTGCTCGTGATATCCGCCATTTACTGGCAAGAACAGCCACTAAGGTAGACCCTTATTACCAAGATATTTTAGTGGGTGATGTTGTGGGGCTAGAAGGGTGGTCACAGAATAATGCCCAAGAGAAAGTCAGCTATTCACCATATTATGGTTTTGGTTTAATTGATGTTGATAAAGCCGCTGAACTTATTCGTCGTTATGCGATCACCGATTTACCCTCAGCGTTAATAATGACGCCATGGCATGGTCTTGAGACGGCAAAAAATATCGTTATTTCAGATGATGCACAAACGGTAACAGACACAGTAACAATTGCTGATGACTTATTTGTTGAAGCGGTTCAAATTCGCTTAGATGTTGATCATACACGGATCTCAGATCTGAAGGTTGAACTGGAATCACCCAGTGGCACGCGTAGTATCTTAATGTCACCACATAATAATTTGGTTGGCCGCGCTATTTCTCAATCACAAGGCATCGATGTAGCAGAAGATGTGTTATATCAGGGATACAATGATCACTTGATGTTAAGTTATAAATTCTGGAATGAAAAGTCTAACGCAGTCAATGGTGAATGGAAACTGCACGTGACCGATGTAAGTAATACAGATCGTAACTTTAGTCTAAGACAAAGCAACGGTGAAACCGTGACAATTAATAATAAGAATAATGCTGTATCAGGCATATTAAAAGGGTGGTCACTGCGGGTAATTGGCCATAAAGAGAAGGTAACGAAGAAAAAATCCCTATAGTGATTATAAATAACCTCAGGTTTGGATAAGGCTTTTGGAATAGGAAATATTGTTGTAAACAAACTTACGTCCAATCCAATGATGATATTTTGTTCAATCTCAAGGCGCTTTTATGCAGTAATAGCGGGCTATTACAAATGAAAGCAACGCCGAGAGTGAGATAAATAGCTTTATTGGGCAAATTCACTTACCCAGAGCTGAGGTTAAATTAGATAAATAAGACGATTGCTATTATGGGTCATCATGAGTTGGTGACCCATATTTTGTTACGATGCAGAATGTGATTAAATCAAGCGATGAGATTTACCTTTGACTTTATACAGGAAGTTTGGCAAATGATAGCTTAGTTATGTGCCTTATTACTTTTGAGCAGTGTGATCGTTGATATATACACTTTATGCATGACGCTTCACTAAATTGCATACTTTTTTGTAACCACTCACTTACACTATGCACGGCTTGTCGACTTTGCGCATGACGGGACAGCCTAAGTGCGTAACTATAACCGGTCAACTTTGACTATTTAGCGACGGGGTGCAACCATTGCTGCGCTACTGTTGAACTTGCAGCTTAATAAATCCCTGCCTTGATCGGTCTGTGTCGCTTGTAAGACGTATTGCTTCTGGGTAAATAATGTGGCATTAAACTCTAGGTAGTTGTATTGAGCGCGCCAATCAAATTTTGCCAAACTTGGGTTATCTTGCCATTGCGTCACAAATAGATTTGTTGGCGTGTGTGAATGGCTATCGTTATGGTTTATCGCGCAATAAATTTGCTGCAGATATTCAGTGGCTTAAGAGTGTCATGAGCTTGCTGATAAACGCCATACGCATTCTTTGTTGATTGCTTACAGTCAGCTTGAGAGAATATGAACGCCGCTCTAGATGCATCAGACACAGAAAAACCAATACGGGTGAAAGTACCCGCATTGGTAAAGCGGTTATCTTTCTAATAAGATTTGTTGTTTTATCCAAGTTCCAGCTTCTTTGAGCTGTCTGTCAGAAAAATTACCCGTACTGCAAGTGTTTTGTTTCCATACTGCTCCACTGCGTGGGTCGTCAGAGTAGTTCCAATTAATCCAACTGATTTTTTTCCGTTTCATCAAATTAATATACGCTTGTGCGCGTTCGAAATCATTGTCGCCATCTCCCGTATAAAGCTGAGTTCCCCACTCTGTGACGAAAACCGGTAATACATCCGATGCTGTATCAAGTGCTTCGAGGTAAGCGTCAAAATGTGAGGCTGCATAAAAATGGAAGGTGTACATGATATTGTCGAAAGAGAGTGGCTTTTGAATAACCTCTTGTACAGACCCGCCATCAGAGATGCCAAATGTGGCCCAGCCGTGAGTGCCTACTAATACAACAGCATCACTTTTTATATTGCGAATAATCGGGATAACTTGCTCAGCATAGTTATGAACAGCATCCCATGATACATTGTTAGGCTCGTTGGCAATATCGTAGAGGATGTTATCTCGATGCTTATTCTGTTGTACAACACGACTAAAGAACTCTTTGGCTAGTGCAGTGTTGGCATTAGGGTCTCCAGGAGACAATTGATGCCAATCCACTAAAACATACATTCCTCTGTCACTGGCCATTGCGATCAGTTCATTGACTTGATTAATAAAGCCAGTTTTGTCTGTTTCGAAGCCCCCTTCTTGTACGTATAAACTGAGCCTTACAATATCTGCACGCCATTCATATGCGAGCGTATCGAGTGACTGTGATGTCAGGCATTTATTTAGTCCATACCACTGCAGACCATGGCTACTCATACCACGTAATTGTATAGGGTGATTATTTTTATTACACAGGTGTTTACCACATACGGAGAGCTTACCATGAGTATCAAAAGCACCTTGGATGGGAGTAGTTGGATTTGCACATATGCCTTCATAGCGCCATGACTGGTGCGAGCCAGGTACCGCCTTTGTCCACCAATTGGCCCTATATAGTTTATTTTCATGCTGCATTAAATCTCCAGCATTAGCATGATCGTATTGGCCTGACCAATTTTTAGCGGTCCAATTTGGGTATTCATTGATTGAACTACAGTTAGCGGCGTATGCCTGTTTCATGACGAGCAGTGATGCAAGTATGTAAAGTACGCATGTCGTTTTTGACAGGTTCATTGAAGTGTTCCTCTTTTACATGTTGTGAACCTTAACTCTATGCGGTAGCTAAATAATCGCCTCATAGACTTTGGTCTAGGGGTTGTTGATCTTTGCTGTTCTATTTTTGTTCTTTTTGAGCACGCTTTATCGCGGCGCTTAATATGTGGCCTAATAATCTAAGCGAATATTAAGCAACAAAGAGAAAGGGTTACTCAAAAGAGCAGGTAGGCAGCGCTTGATTGGCTTTTCTACTATGTTATCGGCTGACTCACATGGAATAACCATGCTACGCAGCCTCGGCCTTGTATAAAACCCAATCAAACGGCTGCAAAAATGAACCTGAAAGATCAACAGCCCCTAGATTTTAGGTAACAAAGAAAAGTTGGGTCATCAAATAATGACCCAAAAAAACATACAAAACTGAAAAATTTGGTGCAGGGGAGACACCTGTATTTGTCGAAAACATTATCGCCTATCTCTGTGACAATTAGATGGCAAATTTAAAGTAGGTAGTGTGATGGATGATCAGTTTATCGAATAGGGGTGTAGTTTTCTGGCGAGTGGATAAAGGAGCAAGCATGGCTGATACATTTGTCTTATTACTTTAAATTTTTATTAATTGAACGTTCAAATAAGTTGTCCCTATTTGTCATATTTATTTCCCATACTGCTTTGCGTTCAGCCATTTAACCTTAAATTAGAAGTTGGGAAATCATGAAAAATACTCTCTCGCTTAACCTGATCACTGCTGCATTATTAACGAGCTTTTCTGCAAGCAGTTTTGCTCAAGGCAATGCTGTTGAAAATAGCTCAGTAGAAGATAACACCATTGAAGAAGTTACTGTCGTTGGACAGAGCGTGTCGTTTGCAAATAACGCCACCACTCAAGAAATGTCAAAACAGCAAGCTGCGATGACCAGTGCATTAGCGATTATTGATAACTTACCCGGTGTTTTAATAAATGAAGGCGATACATTTGGCTCTGATGATTGGTCTACCACGGTATCTATTCGTGGTTTTCAGCTGAGCTTAGATGAGCAGCAAATTGGTATTACGATTGATGGTATTGCCAATGGTAACTCTAATTATGGCGGCGGAGCCAAAGCAAACCGCTATATTGATACAGAAAACCTTGGCACGGTACAAGTATCTCAAGGTACAGCGGATGTCGCGTCTCGTTCAAATGAAGCATTAGGGGGCACACTTAACTTCACAACGATAGACCCGACAAAAGATGCAGGCTTAACTCTTTCATTCACCAACGGGGACTTCGAAGCACAGAAGTATTTTGCGCGCTATCAAACAGGGGAAGTATTTGACAATACCTATGCTTGGGTGAGTATATCTAGTTCGAGTAATTCAGATTGGGTACAACAAGTGGCAAATAGTGAGCGAGACCATATCGCGGCTAAAGTGCTACACAGCAATGGTCCATTAAGCGTTAAAGCATATGCATCTTATGATGATGTAAAAGAAGCGAATTACCAAAGGATCAGCGCAGAACAATTCGCAATAGACCCTACATGGGATAGGTTAACTGACTCAATAACAGGTACTCCCTATGTAGATCAAGTTTTTCGTAATGGCTGGCAAACGTTAAGGGAAAATACCTTTGGTTATGTTCAAGCAAACTATGAAGCGCGTAACTGGGAATTGTCCGGCAATGTTTATTATCACCATAATGAAGGGCGTGGTGACTGGATCCCGCCTTACCTTGAAGATATTTCGGCTGATGGCTTTAATCAACCTCATAGCGAGATCACATCTGATAAATCGTACACTGGGGGTAGCTCTAATGGTCGAATATATTTTGTCGACAAAGCTGGCCGACAACTTAGTCCGATTTCAGGATGTGAGTCGAGCATTACTTTTCCATATGGTGGCGCTGGGGCAGAGTATGATCCAGCTTGTTATCAAGCAGGTGCAATACCAGTGGGCTCATATCGCCATACTCATTATGGTAAAGACCGCTTAGGGTTCAACGCTGATTTTAGCTTTTACGGCAAGCTAGCTGATATGGACAATACGGTTCGAGCTGGAATATGGTACGAAGATTACCAGCGTCAAGAGTGGCGAGACTGGCATAAAAGAATTGATGCACGAGTGAGCGTAAACTTCGATAGTACGCCGTATTGGATACAGTACAACAGAGAATTCAATGTGGATACAACCATGTTCTATATTGAAAATGAATTGGACTTTAAAGTTGCAAGAGTGCGCGTTGGCGCGAAAAAGTTCTTAGTCGACCTTGAAGGTATTAACCTATTTGATGGGAGTAAAAACACCTCGATTGAGTCGGATTCAGAAACTTTATTGTCTGCAGGCATCGTGGCACCGACCCCTATTGAAGGCTTAGAGCTTTTTGCAGGGTATGCAGAAAACTTTGCTGCAATTAAAGATACCGTTTTGGAAAGAGATGCATCCGCATTGGATGAAATTGAGCCTGAGACGGCAGAGAATATTGACTTAGGCTTGCGTTATAGCTCAGATAAACTCAACGCCAGTGTGACATATTATGATGTTACTTTTGAAAACCGTTTAAATTTTATTGCGCCAGACTCACCTGATGGTATTAATTATTCGATAGGTAATAATGGTTCGTTTGAGAATGTCGGTGGTATTGAATCGAATGGGTTTGAAGCTTCTGCGACATGGTACATGACCAATGAATGGGGAATGTATACGTCATATACCTATAACGACTCAACGTACACAGGCGGGTTAAGTACTTTCCCACAAGGGAACACAGTGTTTGGTTCAGCGGAAAACTTAGCTGTTATCTCATTTGATTGGAGCAAAGGTAGTTATTTTGCTGGTTTATCAACAAAGTGGGTTGGAGATCGTTGGATGGATGCGGCAAATACTAAGAAAATTGATGCATATACAGTATCTGATTTTTATGCAGGTGTTGCGATTGATGCACCGATATCAGGGATTAAAGCCATGGAATTACGCTTTACCTTAAACAACGTTACGGATAAAAGTTACTTAGGAGGCGTGGCGAATCAGTCTGCATGGATAGGTGCTCCTCGTACAGCTGCAGTGAACTTTAAAGCTGAATTTTAACCTTTCGCTTGTATCAAAAGGCACATTGACTGTGCCTTTTTTTATTGTGCATGCTTGACATTAATACGCCTAACATTGAGAACGACGGGTTTTTATCGTATCTCATAAAACAAATTCATACTTTAACTCAAGTTCTCGTTTTTGATTAGACGAGTGGTTATTTGCTTATGTAGCAAAGTCATTTTATGCTAAGCCTATATCAATAACGAGGCGACAACATGACTCATCACCATATTAATTACATTGAAATGGCTGCGTGTGATTTAGCGAAAACAGAACATTTTTTTTCTCGTGTTTTTAACTGGCAGTTTGAGCATTTCGGGCCAGATTACCGGGCATTTAGCAGCTCAGGCTTGGCTGGTGGGTTTTATAAGTCAGAGTTAAGAGCCTGCACAAAATTAGGGAGTGCATTAGTGGTTATTTATAGTGTAAACCTGGAGCAGTCTTTACAAGATGTTGAGCTAGCGGGCGGTGAAATATGTGAGGCTATTTTTAGCTTTCCAGGAGGTCGACGTTTTCACTTTATTGAACCAAGTGGTAATGAATTAGCCGTATGGTCTGACCTATGAGTTTGATATAAATTTGGTATACTATTGGTAAATAACACTTTTTATTGGGTATATTGTAATCAAAACCATACTAACCGCTATTATTCTATCAGCCAGCTCAGTATTAACAACGACCTTGGTTGAGGCTCGCCAGATTTATGCCGATTTACCAGATAGTATTGATAAGCACGCGAAATATGTGTTTTATTCTCACGGTTACATTGTTGAGGGAACAAATCCTAAGCCAGTGGATACTCGATTTGGCTGGGGAGTATATGACTTTCCGGCAATCAAGGACGCGTTGTCAGACCCTAGCTATCATTTAATTGCGCACCATCGAAGCAAAAATACGGACCCGTTTGAGTATGCATACACACTGAATGGGCAAGTTCGAACTTTGGTTGAGCAGGGAGTAAAGCCAAGTAACATTACCATTATGGGGTTTTCTCGGGGGGCGTTTATTACCGGAGTTGCGTCTGATAAGTTGTCTGATTTAGGCGTTAATACGATAATTCTTGCAGGGTGTGGTCGTTTAGTTTGGAAAAAGCACACGGATGTTAAAGTGTATGGCCACGTGTTATCTATTTATGAAAAAACGGACAAATCTAATAGTTGCAGTGCATTAGCAGAAAAAAGTACGTCCGTAAAATCATTTACCGAGCTTGAAATTAACACCGGTCTGAGTCATGGCGCTTTTTATCGGCCGAGGCCAGAGTGGGTCACTCCTGTAAAGGCATGGATTAAGTCGCAACGTTAACAACACTGAAAACAGCATGGCTGACTTCCCATCTTTGATGGGAATTTTAGTTTAATATGTGGTGTGTATGTTCTATTTTTGAATAGGTTATTTCTCCAAAAGTATTAGGGGTTGTTGATCTTCCAGGTTCATTTTTGCAGCAGTTTGATTGGGTTTTATACAAGGCAGAGGCTGCGTAGCATGGTTATTCCATAGCCGATAACATAGTAGAAAAGCCAATCAAGCGCTGCCTACCGGTTCTTTCGCGAAGCCCTTTCTCTTTGTTGCTTAATATTCACTTAGATTACTAGGCCACATATTAAGCGCCGCGATAAAAGCATACTCAAAGAGAACAAAAATAGAACAGAAAAGATCAACAGCCTAGGCAATGCCTACATCCAGCTTGCTAAACCACTCTAAAAACTCATTCACCATCTCGCCTTTAAAAATACGACCATGTTGAGGTGCCATCATATTAATCTCAAGCTCTCGAACCCTCGCAACCCAGTTGTTTTTTGCGCGATTTGAAGGCATCCATCGGCGATGGAAGTACTCCATATACTTGATGTGCTGTGCGAAATTTTCAACGAATAATGGCACGTCACCATGCTCTAAAGAAGCGCCAATGTCTCCGCTCATTAAGATCTTTGCCTGGGGGTCGTAAACATTAAAATTGCCCGATGAGTGCAGGTAATGTGCAGGAATAAACTTTAGCGTCGCAGTGCCAAGCTTAATCTCGCCGCCTTCGTCTTTGATTGGCATATATTGGATGTTTTCCATACCAAAGTGACGTATGAACCCTTCCCAAAGCCATGGAGCATATAGCTTAGCGTTGGGCACTGTTTTATCCCATAAACCTAGCGAAGAAATGATGTCTGGGTCTTGATGGGATGCAAATAACGTGGTGATATTTTCTAGTTTTACATGGTGTAAAACTCCAGCAAGCATTGGCGAAAATAATTCAATGCCACCTGGATCTAGAATAATTGCTTCTTCAGCGCTTTTAATTAGGTATTGATTCGTGTCTATTATTTTTTCAGGTTTCGCAGGGTCTCGGCCTAGGACTAGCCACTGATGAGATTCTTCTGAATATAACTCGTTTGATTTCAACGCAGAGCTCCTCGTAATTTATATATTTCTTGTAGGTTATCATTGACGGCTTTTTTTATTTTTTTAGCGGCTTCAGCAATGAAGTCAGACACTGACTCTAGACTATGACTAAATTCTCCGGCATTAGAGGCTTCAACTCGACTGGTGACCGCTATGTATTCGGCACTACGCATTTGTTTTTGAATGTCTTCAAAGTAGCTTTCGAGCGAAAAAATAGCCTGCTCTAAATTGCGCGTTTTTTGCTTTAAGTCCATTAAACTTTGTTGTTGCAAGGTGATAACGCATTTGTGCGCAGAAGTACTTTGTGCTTTTGTTAATTGGTATTGATAGTCAGTACAGCGAACCACGGCTAATGCCAATGTAAACAGTTGATTTGAAAGTTTAGATATCTCAGAAGTGGTGCGAATTGTTTGTTCAGAAAACTCGTCGATAAAGTTTGTTATTGGTTTAAAGCCGTATGCCGCATCACCGGCTCTCAATGCGACGACTCGAGCGTTCTTTGCCGTCAAAGAAAGGTTTTTTGCCTGACTTAAAATCATATCTAAATTTGTAATGATATTAGCAACTCGCACAAAATTATTCATTGCTGATGTGGCTTGCTGAGAATTGATCATTGTATGACTCGGTTGTTGCAATTTTTACAGCATAGATAACTTTTATTTTATTTCCCAATTTATTGCCTATAAAACATGGTGTATATAGTGCTTTATCTTGTTGGAAACTTGATTAATTTTGCTCTGTCGCCAATAGTTTTAGTAGGCAATGAACAGAGTAATGGCTTATTGAGTTGATAAGCATTGGGCAAGTAGCCGACTAAGGTTTACGTGGATGAAACGGCATATATTTTGGGCGATAGGTTACTTAGTAATCGCTGTACTATTTATATTATACGGGCCCCCTCAACGAGTATGGGCTAGTCTTTGGGGCGCGGACCTTTGGTTAATTGCGGGGTTCATGACACTTCAGTACGGGAGTTGGTGGAAAACATCCACGCTTGCGTTAGCATTTACCTTTTTAGGTTACGTTGCTTTTGACTTCGTGAGTGTTGACGCATTCATTGTGTTGACGTTAAATATTTTTGAAGCTTATTTCATTGCTTTTTTCTTTAAACAACATTTTCAATTTCAACAAACAGTTAACCAGCCTAGTTATTTGGTAATGTGCTTAGTAAAGTTTGTGTTTCTCCCTTCATTAATACTAGGTGTAGCCGGTACCCAGTTGATTCCTGTGTTTTCAAACATGAGTGCACAGCGAGTGTTAATGGAGTGGTTTGAAGGGTCCGTTGTCACATTAGTAGTAGGTTTGCCAGTGGTTTTGTTATGTACGCAAAATGATAAATTAAAGTGGTCGTCTATCTATAATTTGCGTGACCTTGCATGGGGCGTGTCAGTGGCAGCTATTGCTATATGTTCCGCTTATATCTCTTGGGCGATGTTTGCAGTATTTACTGTAATTTTGTTGGCACTATGCGCTGTTTTTCGTGGTTTTAAAGCACTGAGTTTGGCGGGACTTATCTTAGCTGTCGTAATAGCTGTTGCGTTTAGTCATGGAGATTTATTAACTAAAGCCGAAAGTGGCACCAAATTGACAGTCTTGGTTACTATGCTTTTGGGCTATTGTAATGCTTTGATAATTTGCATGTATGATTTATCAAATAAATGCTCGTTCACACATATGCGCGCGCTGGATAGTCATTATCAACATACTTTTGAACAAAGCCCTGTCATGTTAGTTACGCTCGATGATGAAGGTAGAATCTTACATATTAGTGATGGGTTTATATGCAACCTTGAATACCGGCGTGAACAACTTCTAAATAAACCAATTACAGATTTTATGACGGATCATTCTGCGAGCTTAATTCATCACCGCGGATTGCAAGGAAACACTCAGTTTTCGATTGAAGAAATTGTCTTAGTGACCAGCCGAAATCAACAGGTGGTGTGTTTATTAGAAGCGGAGGTTTTTAGCGACCATGAAGGTGGTGGGCACACATTATGTTTCTTTCAAGATATGTCAGAGCGGCAAAAGCTGGCCGAAGCGCTATCAAAAGAGAAGGAGCTGCTAGAAGTGACGTTAAGTTCAATTGGAGATGGTGTTATTTGCACTGATGTAGATAGTAATGTGACTTATATGAATCCTGTTGCAGAAGCTATTTTGGCAAAGCTAACAGCTGAGGTTGCTGGGCAGCCATTTCAAGAAGTAATGCCACTTTTTAACGAAGATACATTACAGCCGATAGAAAACTTGACTGATTATTGTATGGGTAACCATCAAACATTAGGGTTACCAGAGCTTACGTGTGTTAAAAACCACTTAGGACTAACATTTGCAATCCAAGATTCTATTTCGCCCATTTACGGTAAAAGTGGCAAAATAATGGGATCTGTGATGGTTTTTCAAGATGTGACTGAGTCACGAATGATGTCGCGTAAAATGAATCATTTGGCTCATCACGACGCATTAACTGGATTGCCTAATCGATTGTTATTGCAAGATCGGTTAATTCAAGCATGTAAACGAGCCCGGCGCTGTAAACATCAATTCGCGTTGGTGTTTATTGATCTCGATAAGTTTAAGAAAATTAATGATTCGTTGGGTCATGATTATGGCGACTTGTTACTGAAGCAAGTATCAGAGCGGCTTGCTGGGTGTGTAAGAGCATGCGATACCGTGTCACGTATGGGGGGAGATGAGTTTGTATTATTGCTCGATGCCATTGAAGACAAACGCCATGTACGTAAAGTGATTAAAAAAGTACTGTCGAGCACGACAGGAGAATATGAGCTTAAAGGTATTCAATTAACAGTGTCTTTAAGCGCTGGTATTGCGATATACCCTGACGATGGTGATAATGCGGAAACACTGATGAAGCATGCCGATACAGCTATGTATAGGGCTAAGAAAGTCGCTAAGACTGATTTTCAATTCTATAGCGCAAAACTAGATCATGAAGCCGAATTGCGTGTGGAGATAGAAAGTGCAATTCATACGAGCATTGAAAAAGGCGAGTTTATTCCTTATTACCAACCTATTGTAAGTGCGAAAACATTTGAGCTTGAAAAGTTAGAAATGTTGGCTAGATGGCAACAACAAGATCAGTTGCTCGACCCAGTTCACTTTATTGCTATTGCGGAAGATGCCAATTTGATTAGCAAGCTCAGCCTACAATTGCTGAAGAAATCATTTCCACAATTTGCTCAATGGTTGTTAATTAAACCAGGCTTAATTTTAAGCATTAATATATCAGTTTTACAGCTCAGTGAAACACACTTTGTAAAGGAACTGCTTGATACAGCTGCTAAATATAATGTTCCGCCGACAAATTTAGAAATTGAAATCACTGAGTCGGCACTGGTATCAAATGTTGACGCGATGAAAAAAACATTACTGGAATTACAAAAATACGGCTTTGCAATTGCGATTGATGATTTTGGTACGGGGTTTTCTAGTTTGAGCTATTTGAAACATCTTAACTTTGACACAATAAAAATAGATGAATCATTTGTTGCAGACATCAGTGGCAGTAAGAAAAATGCTGATTTAGCGATGGTCATTGTTAATATGGCGAAAAGCCTTCAAGTCAATAGTGTTGCAGAAGGGGTAGAAAATGCGATGCAAGCGAAAGCGCTGACAGCATGCGGGTGCGAGCAGCTACAAGGCTATTTTTTCTCAGAACCGATTGATGCACAGGCAATGACCCATATGATTGAGCATGGGCAAGTATTTAGTACAATACATAAAGATAATTAGGTTAAATAGGGCGCGTCAATTTAGAAACCTATGAATTTCCTTCACCGTATAATTTGTCTGTTTTTACATGGCTGTTCGGTCTAGCAGACACGTATTTTCTCAATTATTTTGTGCAATACGCCACAGTACTTTGCTCGGGTCAAGTAAACAAAACTCTGTCATGCCCCAAGGTTGTGTGACAATAGGGGTTACTTTGCAGTTAAATTCTTGCTCTAAATTAAGAGTGAGAATATGCTCATGCCATGCATTCACGTCAGCAACCTGTAAATGCATCATATAATTCTCGCAATGCTGAGGTTCATAGAAATCTTGCAGTAAAAACGTATATGTTTGGTAACGAAAGAAAGCAATGCCTGCGTCTTGAGATTTGAGCTCAAACCCTAACCTTTTATAAAATTGTATTGATACGTCAAAATCTTTAGCTGGAATAAATGGTTTGAGTGATATGACATTTAAATTAAGCATAATTGTTCGAGTATGTTGTGACATTTTCTTATAGACGTTTACCACTATTAGCAATTTAGTCCGAAGTATCCGCTGTTTAGCGTGCAAATTGTCAACGTTAAGTATTAACTCAGAGCCAGCGTTATCATGTGGTCGTTATAAGTACGCTAAATTATGGTTAAGTTACTTGGCTAGAACGCAACTTCATGATAGTTTTTCGCAAAAATTAATTAAGAGAAATACGATGCCAAAGGCCAGTGAAATAAAAAAACATGCAGCGATAGAATATAACAGTCGCGTTATGATCGTCAGAGATATTGAACGTTCAGTACCACAAGGACGCTCTGGCGGCAGTTTATACCGAATGCGCATGTATGATGTTGTAACAGGCGGTAAAGTTGATGAAACGTTTAAAGCAGATGAAATGCTGACGCTTGCCGATTTAATTCGCCGTCCAGTGATGTTTTCTTACATTGACGGTGATGAATATATATTTATGGATGAAGAAGATTATACGCCATATAATTTGAATAAATCTTCGATTGAAGAGCAAGTGCTATTTGTTTCAGAGGATACCAAAGGGTTACTTGCGGTCATTGTTGAAGGCAGCCCAGTTTCAATCGATTTACCATCAAGTGTTGAACTGGTTATCGAAGACACTTCACCTTCAATTAAGGGCGCTTCAGCGAGTGCGCGCACCAAACCTGCGACCATGAGTACAGGCTTAATCGTACAAGTTCCTGAGCACATTTCAAATGGAGATCGCATTAAAATTAATACCGACGAAAAGAAATTTATGGGTCGTGCTGATAACTAATACAAAGGTTAAAAGTGAGATGCCTTAGCGTATCTCTCTTTTAACTATGACGTTTTGTTTTAGAAAGGAATTACGTATGACGAGCAAATGGCTAAGCATCAGTAATGCGCATGCCAAGAAAACCCTTATTTGTTTTCCATATGCAGGTGGTGGGGTTAATATATATGCTGGATGGCAAAAGTTACTGCCAGATGATGTTCGTTTGGTTATTGTACAACCGCCAGGCCGAGGTGGGCATTTTGGTGAACCAGCCATAGATGATATGGAGCAGTTAATTAGTGCGTTACAGGTGCATTTGGATCCCTACATGCAGGGTGATTATGTACTGTATGGTCATAGTTTAGGTAGTCGTGTTGCTTTTGAACTTTTACGTCAAGCATTAAAGCGAGGATTGCCGTGCGCGAAGCACTTTTTTGCATCAGGCAGTGCAAGTCCAAGTTATTGCGGAAATAGAAAAGCAATTTACGATTTACCTTCAGCCGAATTTAGGGCTGAGTTGGCGAGTCTGAATGGCACACCGAAAGAAATCTTAGAGCATAGCGAATTGATGGATTTGTTTGAGCCAATGTTACGCGCAGACTTTAAACTCGCTGACACTTATGGATACCATAAAGCACTGATATTACCATGCGCAGTGAGTGTTTTTGCGGGTACACAAGACCCTATACTTGAAGAACATACACGCCATTGGTTAACTTTTTTTGAGCAAGGTGAGTTTTCGTGGTTTGAAGGTGGACACTTTTTCATCAATGATTATACAGATGAGATTGTTGAGAAAGTTGGCGATAGGCTAGCTTCTATAACATAAAGCTTGAAAGTTGTAGCCTGAAAAAGGGCGTTAATTTTAGCGTATATTGTTGAATTATCTTAAACATCTGCTAACGTTGAATTGACTATAATAGCAACGAAAAGGAAAGTCATGAAAATCAAGCTAACGATCAAAAAGAAAAACCTAAAGGGTTTGTCGGATAATAACCACGCTATTTTTCACCAGCAAACACCGAACATAGTGGGTGGTAGAATGGACCCGCCATCTTTTGGTTGTGATACAGGCTACTTAGTATGTGGTGGTGATTCAATTATTCAGCGTAAGTAGTGCTTAGACTTTAAGCATAATAAGGCAGCGCAGTTAACAGTGCTGCCTTTTATATTTCTACTTATTACAACGTTGCCGAGGTTAGGCGTTAGACAATGCTTGCTTGGCAACTTGTAAGCTGGGTAGACTACCGACGTTTTGTAAAATATGCGCTTTGATTTGGTACGTTTGTGCCAATTGTGCTTCGGTCAAAACTTCATCTGGTTTACCATAAGCCACTACGCGTCCGTTTTCTAACATGGTAATGCTATCAGCAAAACTAGCCGCAAGTGCTAAATCATGTACGACAGCCAACACACCAGCCCCTTTGTTGGCAATATCTCTGGCTAATTGCATAACCTGATATTGATGGTACAAATCTAGACTTGCGGTTGGTTCATCAATGAGTAAGTAGCACGGCTCTTGATTTTCTAATGCTGGCAATAGTTGACATAACACACGTGCAAATTGCACTCGTTGCTTCTCTCCACCAGATAACTGTGTAAATGGTTTATTGATCAAATGCGACACGTTTAACGTATTAATGGCTTGTTTAGAATAAGCTTGTAATGTGGTAAAAGGTGTTGAATCGGCATGTACAAAATGAGACATATCGACAATTTCTTGTACTGTAAATGGGAAGTCACAATCATAGTTTTGCGTCAGAACGGCGCGCATGCGAGCGAACTGTTTAGCGTCATATTCATGGTAGTTTAGCTGTTGATATTCGACTTGCCCAGCCGTCAGTGGTATATCACCACATAGTGACTTTAACAGTGTTGATTTACCAGCTCCATTAGGGCCCAAGATGACAGTCAGTTGCCCGCAGTTTAACGTTAAGTTAGCGTCATGAAGTAACGTATTCTTTGCTACTTTTACGGTAATATTTTTAGCTTCTATCATGCTAAAACCCTCTCGATTTATAGGTTTTTAGTAACATAACTAAGAAAAAAGGCCCGCCAATGGCGCTGGTGATTAAGCCAATAGGCAGTTCAGAGGGCAATATGAGAGTACGAGCAAGAATATCCGCAAGGCTTAACAATATTGCGCCACCTAATATTGAAGCCGGCATGAGATAGCGATGATCAGGACCCATAATTAAGCGCATGATATGAGGCACTATAAACCCCACGAAGCCAATCATTCCAGTAAGGGCGACTGCTGAGCCGGTACACAATGCAGTATAAATAAATGCCTTTTTTTTCAAGGCGACAACATTAACTCCTAAGTGTTTTGCTTGTTGTTCACCAAGCAAGTAAATATTGAGTGGCTTGGCCATTTTAGTTAATAACACACAACATATACAGATGATGATTAATGACGGTAAGATCATTTCAAAACTGTTGCCAGCGAGCGACCCCATACTCCAAAAGGTTAAATCGCGTAATTCAGCATCACTACTTATTAAGGTTAAAATGCCTATTAAAGCCCCAACAATGGCATTTACGGCTATTCCAGCGAGTAATAAGCTGATAATAGTAAACTGGTTGCCTTGACTAGATAGGCGATAAATCATTGCACAAATTATTAAGCAACCCAAAAATGCACCTATGGGGACAGCGTATATACCATATGTGTCACTAAAGCTACTGAGTAAGGTATTGCCCAATACGATGGTGGCAATGGCACCTAGTGCGGCACCACTGGTTATGCCAATTAAACCAGGATCCGCGAGGGGGTTTCTAAATATTGCCTGCATGGCGGCTCCACTAGCACCTAGTCCAGCACCAACCGCCATAGCGAGTAACAATCGTGGTAGTCGAATTTCCCAGATAACAGCATGTTGTAGGGAATCAGATCCGACATTATTTAAAATATGTATCAACTGACTGAACGCGATGTTTACCCCGCCAGTGGCGAGTGCCGTCAAACAAACGACCATACATAGACATAATAAACCGATCAGAAAAAGGCGTTTTACCGACTGAGCAGGCATAAATAATTGGCTAAGGGCTAACACTATAGTGCCTTACTGTTATGAGACGTTTGCGCTGCGCGTAATTGGTAGCCGGCTGGGTAGGTCACATTAGCATGAATAGCCTTGGCAAGTTCGACAACAGCTTGAGGCGTTCTTGGACTCATGCCTAATAGGTAAGAACCATCAAATGTAAACACCTGTTTGTTTTTAACCGCGTTAGAATATTTAAAGTGCGTAATTTTAGATACATCTATGGATTTGTTGGCGCCATGTCGGCCCATGGTAACAATGATATCTGGGTTCATTGCCATTGCAGACTCCGTAGATAGAGGTTTCCAACCAGTGAAGTGAGCGCCGGCTATATTATGGCCTCCAGCTGCGGTGATCACCTCATGTGCCGATGTACCAGCGCCAGAAACAAGTGGTTGTCCGGCTTTTAAGCTTAAGACAAACAGTACGTTAGGTTTTAATTGAGTTTGCGACAAAATGTGCTTAAGCGCCTGGCGATCTGCTTGAATATAGGTATTAAGCATTTGGCCTTTTTGTTCGACATTAAGTAATTTTGCAATTTGACTAATTTTGGTTTCAATACCATGAAAGTTATCATTATTAGAGAAAATATGCGTTTTAAGACCCGTATCTTGCAGCTGCTTTACTACTTTATCAGGACCCGTATCAGCTTCGCCGAGTAGTAAGTCTGGGTTTAAAGATAATACCCCTTCAACATTGATGTTACGTACATAACCGACCTGCGCTTTTTTTGTTGCTATTGCAGGGAAAACACTGGTGCTGTCTACGCCGATAATACGATCTTGCTCGCCTAATGCATAAATAATTTCAGTGATTGAACCGCCTGAAACGACCACCCGCTGATAATTCTGAGCGGCGGCTATTGAGGGGAATAAAATGAATAAACTAACGAAGTAAATACAAAAAACAGAATAACAAGACCAAGCTTTAACTTTCATAACAATTCCAAAGTTGCTATTATAATAATGAGAATAATAACAGTTATCATTATCAGTAATCAACATGAAGATCTTAACCTGTACCAGTATTTCCGTTATAGCGCATAGCTTATTATGGTTAGTAACGCCCTCTCAAAGCATGCAATTTGATGGCGGGGATAACGCCAAATTAATTGCATTAAAAGTTAAAATACAACAGGTTGCGACTTACTCGCTCGTAAAGCAACCGACCGAGTCAGGTTCAGAAGCCGACTTAAATAAAACCATATTTAATGGTGAGAAAAATAAATTAGCCTTACAAGAGCAAGCCGTAATTGCAAAGGCGTTACCTGCTAAGCAGTCCGTAGAGCGAGTCGCTAAGATAGACCACCAGCCAGTTCATCCCGTCGTTGATGCCGTAGCGCCGACAGATGTATCGATAGAGCCACCAGAGCAGAAAAAAATAGATGAAGATACCGTTACTGAGGTTGAAGCGACAGCGATTCAACTTGCGGCGCAGCATAGTGCGAGTAATGCTCCCATTAATGTTACTCAATTGCCGCTTTTTAAAATGCCAAGACCTGCATTGAAATATCCGTTGCGAGCTAAACGCCGAGGCCAGCAAGGCGTCACTATTGTCTCTATTGAATTAGATGAATACGGGGCTATTGTCGCTGTTGCGTTGGTCAAAAGCAGTGGTTTTTCAGTACTAGATAAAGCAGCTCTGAATAATGTAAAACAATGGCAATTTCACGCTGTAGAGCGCTACGGACATGCCGTAAAAGCAAAATTCACTGTGCCTGTCGAATTTAGCCTCACAAGTTAATTTTATCAACTGGAGTAAGTACTATGAATGAAATAATTACGCAGCTAGGAATGATGCAATGGCCATTTCTTGTTTTGTCATCAGTGGCACTGACACTGATTTTAGAAAGAGGGTGGGTGCTGATCGAAGGCGTTTGGCGATTGGCGAGCATTAAAACATCTTTACGGGAAATACAGGCAACTCCCGAACGATTACAACTTCATATTCAGAAACAAGTTGCTCGGTGGCGGAAGCGTTTATCATTGATCAGCCTAATAGGCATGCTAAGTCCACTCATGGGGCTTTTCGGAACTGTTTGGGGATTAGTTGTGATGTTTAAAGGCATTGCAGATACGCAACAAGCGGTTACGCCTGCACTATTGGCTGATGGGTTATGGGGGGCAATGTATTCAACGGTCGTTGGATTAGCCATTGCAATGCCTTGCATTGTTTTCAATGGGGTTTGCCAAGCATTGGTTGAGCATATGCAAACAGAATTGACTTTGTTTGCTAATGAGCAAATTGTTACTACGCAGGCGCAACATGCTTGAATTACCAAAACCCTCAGAGAATGCGTTAGTCCCAGACTTAACAGCGTTGTTGGATGTGTTATTTATTGTACTGGTTTTTTTGCTTTTAAGTGTCGCAGTCCAAGTTAATGTGATGGAAGTGTCATTACCTGATGCTGGAGATAATGGTAGTGCTGTGTTAGAGCAAACGCCAGTAGTACTAAGTCTCATGTATCACGACAATCATGTTAGCTATGCACTAAACGATCAGCCTTTTAGCACCCAAGAAACTTTAATGCAGGCAGTTAAGCACATAGAGTACGTAAGCCCAGTATTTATTGCTGTTGATAAGCATGTGCCTAGTGAGGCTCTGGTGCAACTATTAGCCAACCTTAGCCAAGAAAATCGATCTATTGCGAATATATTAATTGAACGCAAATAAAAATAGTTATCATTATTATTTTGTTGTGATATATTGCGCGCCATAAGTTAAAACCGCGCATCTTTCAGTATGGAGTTAACACCAATGCTTTCGCATTGGTGAAGGAACTGAGTTAAATGGGGCACTGAAGAGCACGGTTTGTTTTTGCTATTAATATTTAATCAGGAGTACCCCATGCGTTTATCAAAAATTAGTTTGTGCTTGGCAACATTTTCCCTTCCTCTGATGGCACACGCTAATACTCAAAATACCAATGATGCTGCTATCGTGACATCGTTAGATGCGGTAACGGTAACGGCTACGCGCACTGAAAAAACCGTGTTGCAATCAGCACAAGCTGTTAATGTCATTTCGAGTGAGCAAATAGAGAAGCAATTAGAAAGTAGCTTATTTAACACCTTGGATATGATCCCAAATGTCAGTGCAAATGGTGGCCCTAGAAATGGTGGTCAAAAGTTCAATATTCGAGGTTTTAGTGATGCTGAAGATGTGTTGGTAACCGTCGATGGCATGGTACAAACATTTGAAAAATATCGAATGGGAAGCTTGTTCACTGATTCTGAATTGTATAGAACGGTTAGTATTAAACGCGGCACGAGTACAGTATTGCATGGTGGTGGTGCATTAGGTGGCGTTGTACAGCTTGAGCTCAAAGATGCAGCCGATTTTTTACGTGATGGAGAAACCGCTGGAGCGAAGGTGAAATTGGGTTACGATAGCAATAACGAACAAAAAAATGGTTCTGTATTTGCTTTTGCAAGACCAACAGAAACGCTAGATTTACTTGCAGCAGTAGTCAAACGAGACAGTGATGATTTTGAACTATCTAATGGTGAAATGTTAGATAATTCAGGGATTGAAAATAGTTCGGTATTACTTAAAGGTGAATACTTCCTTACAGATGACTCTCTATTAGGTGTGACTTACACAACCACACAGGATGCACAACGAACTGAGTTTAATACAACGGATGCTGGCGCATGGGGAACGGTTTATCGAGAAGTCGATCAAACTGCGGCAAACTTAAGTTATGAACTGATGCCAAGTGATAACCCTTACTTAGATTTAACTGCAAAGCTAGGGTTCACAACAAGTCAGGTAACAGAGACTGACGGTGAGGGCATGTTGAAAGATTTTGTCGGTATAAAATCGACATATGAATATAACATTACGACGTTAGATGTAATGAACACATCAAAAGTGGCTGGTCATGCGTTGACTTATGGCGTGCAATATACCGACAAAGAACGTATTGGCGAAAAAACAGCACTGCCCTGTGAGCGTATTAACTTTGAGACCTATGCATGTGAGCAATATGGCACGGTTGCCCAAACAGGTGAAATGACTTCTCAGCCTGGCGGTGACCAAGTACGTACAGGTGTGTATATTCAAGATGAGTTTAAGCTACAGGATTTGACTGTGATTACCGGCGTTCGTTATGAGCGTTATGAAACAAATCCAACAGCCAGTTTTTCGGCAAAGTTCAATGATTTAGATACGAATGTTACGCACAGTGATTGGGCTCCTTCAATTAGCCTTAATTACCAAGTAACGCCTGAACTGGCAATATTTGTGAATCGACAGTCAGGCTTTAGGGCGCCGCTTATTGATGAATTATACGATCAATATGGCGGTCGTCAAAGTGCACTTAATTTAGACATTGAGTACAGTGATAATAGTGAGTTAGGGATGACATATAGCGTTGATAATGTCCTAAACAACACTGACACTTTAAATCTACGAGTAATGTATTTTGATATTAGTGTTGACGATGAAATTACTTCACTAACCAGCGAAACGCAAAACCCAATGCCCAATCCAAGATACGCCAATCGTGCAAGTAACGACAGAGACGGATTTGAACTTGAACTCAATTATGCGAACCAATATTTATATTCGAACCTAACGTACAGCACGATTGACGGGGAAGATAATACAGGTAAAGCGCTTTGGTATTTACCGGCAGATAAATTAAGTGTGGATACTGGGTTTTCAATGCTAGACAACACGGTAATGCTTGGGGCAAAAATTGTTCATACTAGCAACCGAGATGTTGAAAGTTATAACCGCAGTACGCGTCAGTATGGTGTTGTAAAGCATCAAAGCCATACATTGTGGGACTTATATGCCAGCTGGGATGTAACACAAGACGTAAACTTGCGTTTAGCGATTGATAACGTCTTTGACAAAGAATATACAGTGATTGCGGGTACAGGTGGTGGTATTGGTGATTATGGTGTTGGTCGAAGTGTTAAAACTCAAGTGAGCTGGCGTTTTTAAGGAGGATTTATGAGCACGCTATTAAAGCAGTATCAAAAGCTGATCAGTGATAACCCGAAACTTCGGGCTGTAGAAGCGGCAAAAACATTAGGCGTCAGTGAGGCGCAGTTACTTAATGCGCAGGTTGGCCAAGGGGTTGCGAGATTAGACGATAATCAGATCCCCGCGATTCTGAAAAACTTGAAACGACTTGGTTACATTATGGCGCTAACCCGCAATGGCTCAGTAGTAAATGAAATAAAAGGTGTTTACGACAAGTTATATATTTCTGAGCATCAAGACAAAACGATGGGGATTGCTATTAACCCTGGTGGGATTGACATGCGTTTGTTCATTCATAATTGGCGCAGCGTATTTTCGGTTGAAACGGACAGCTATTCTAGTATTCAGTTTTTTGACGCCTATGGCCAAGCAGTCCATAAAGTGTTTACCACAGCTGAGTCAGATTTGAATGCCTTTTTGAATTTACGAGAACGGTTTAAATTAACAGAGGCTCTGGATTTTAGTGTCGACAATGCCACGGAACAAGTTAACGAAGCAGATAGGGCTCAGTGGCATATACCAAGTGAGCAACAAACGTTAGCATTTACACAAGCTTGGTCAGATTTAAATGATGTGCACCACTTCCCTAATTTACTTAGGGAGTTTAAGCTCGCTCGGCTACAGGCATTAGAGCTTGCTGGCGAGCCTTGGAGTGCCGAGGTGATACATAATGTTTTGGAAACGGTCTTGACACAAGCCAGAGATAAGCGCATGGAAATAATGGCATTTGTAGGAAATCACGGTGCAGTGCAGATTTTCTCCGGTACAGTGCAAAACTTAAAACAAGTAGGTCCGTGGTTCAATGTACTTGATGAACGCTTTAACCTCCATGTGAAAATAGAACAGATTAGTCGTGCGTTTGTTGTACGAAAACCGACGGATAATGGCAACACCATCGTGTCATCTATTGAATTCTTTGATAAAATGAATAACACGGTACTGACGTTGTTTGGTCGTCGCGCAGAGGGAAATACACAGAGTTCAGAGTGGCAAGCTTTGTGTGATAAATTAATACAAAACAAGCGTGAAATTGCCTAGATAAAATGTTTTTCGTATGCATATAGCATATAAGTAAAGATGTAAAAGCCAGTATGATACTGGCTTTTTTCATTATTCGCCTTAAAAATAACCAACGGCAAATGAGTACCTATCGGTTACTTTAGGGTTTAAACGGCGTTGGTTTGCTCAATACGGAAAATGCTTATTTATTGAGCTTTATTGTTGTTTTTCTGATGTTTGTTGTTTTATTTTTCGCTTTATTTGGTGATTTAGATGTTAAATGTAATGGAAAGTTCATGTACCTTGATGGTAAAAAGCATTGACTTAGAGTTGCATATCTATACTATTAGGTATAGACAAAAAATATGTCAGTGTTTATAAATCTCCATTACGTTGTTGTATAAGTCTAACTTGTAGTACCGTCCTGAAGTTTTTAAGTACCGTCTAGTTTTTGCTCTATGCGCCCATATGGGCATAGTTATAATTTTTTCAGGATATCAGATATGTCTAATACAGTAACTGGCACAGTTAAGTGGTTTAACGAGTCTAAAGGTTTTGGTTTCATCGAACAGGAAAATGGCCCAGACGTTTTTGCTCACTTCAGCGCTATCAAAGGTGACGGATTCCGTACGCTAGCTGAAGGCCAACGTGTTGAGTTCACTCTAGCTACTGGCCAAAAAGGTCCACAAGCAGAGAACATTACGCTGCTTTAAGCGATAAATGCTGAGAAAAAAAAGCAAGCAGAGGCTTGCTTTTTTTGTGCCTAGCGATAAATGCCCAGTATATATGATGTGATATAAGAGGGAGAGCTTTGTGTCATTTACCAGTTAAAGGGCGAAGAATACTTCCCAGATTATTATCTTTTAACGCGTCAGACAAAAACATTGCGAGGGTATCTCGATAGCAAATTGGTCGGGTAACACGTTCAATCGCGCTTGCCCCAATTGAAGAATGGATATGGATCATCCTGCGTTATGACGGCGCATATATATGCTTGCTTAGCCTCACTCATCATCGTCTGTAATCGATTTACCGACGATAGAAGGTAGCTCTGGGTATCGTTTTTCACAGTGTTTTATTGTGACATGACGCGTTTGTATTCCTTTGAATTTTGCATTGTTTTATGGGCTGCTCTCAGTGCCCGCACAATACTCATAGGTGTTGTAACGCTGGCTGCTAAGTAACCGTTTAGCGTTAACTCAGGGACTTCATAAATAAATCTAAAACTGTCGCCCGGTAACCCAAATGAGCTTGCCAGTGGCGCTAGGTAACGGGCATCGTCTAAAATAATATCGACTTTTTTCGCCATCAATAATTTGTAAGACTGAGCTATGTCTGCTGTCAATATGTAGTCAAACCCGTGAGATTTCAATACAAGTTCTGAAATATCACCTCTTTGTAATGCAAGCCTGTAGGGGATCGCTTGAGCTAGGCTTGCTATTTTTACGTCAGTTCGTTCTTTAAGACTTACAAAACCTAATTTAAAAAGCGCTACAGGCCCAATCCAGTGAAACAGTGGCTCTCTTTCAGTTGTTCTGGCCATACTGTAAATGAGTGTATTGGGATGTTTTTTTGCTAGTAGATAGGCGCGAGCCCAAGGATACATGGTAAATTGTGCATCTATTTGAGCATGTTTTAAAATCTTTTTTACTAATTCAGTACTAGTGCCTGCTACTTCATCGTTTTGTAAGATTTGATTGGGTGGAGAAAGCTCAGTAACAACGTTTAAGCTAATAGTATTGGCATGAGTTTTCCCCAACATGTATTGAGGCATCAATACTAATGCGAAGAGTAAGCATTTTATCATTCACCCTCCTTTTGAGAATTGTAATTTAATTTGTAAGCTATTCCCTAAAGTGTAGCAAACATCGCTATGGTCGCGAATTTACCTATATTCACCATATTTATAAAGACTATTCGATGTTTTGTCGACAATCTGTGGTTTTGAATGTTGACGTAAACGTAAACTGGATCTATATTATCTGCCCATAAGCATCACCAATGAACTTCAAAAGGCAGCAATGGCCATTTTTAAAGAGCAAGCAGTAACAGCATCTGATAAAGCATTCTTTCGGTTGAGAAAAGAAATTGTTGATGGGGTTATCCCAGCGGGCTCTAAGTTGAGTGAAATGGAATTGTCGACAAACTATGCGGTGAGCCGTGCTGTTGTGCGTGAAGCAATTAACCGCCTTGAAGCATGTCATTTAGTTGAGCGTAAAGCGAACGTTGGTGCGCGGGTGGTTTCTTTAACTCCCGACGGGCTAATAGAACTCTATCAAGTACGTGAGTCGCTTGAAGGGATGGCAGCAAGGCTTGCTGCACAAAATATGTCAGAAGAGGAAATTTTAGATTTAAATACCCTGCTGAATAGTCAATCCGATGAAGTGAAAACTGCCGAGCTCTATTATCAAGAAGCGGGTGACCTAGATTTTCATTATCGTATTATTCAAGGTAGCAAAAACGCGTATTTAATCTCAATGTTAGTAAATGGTTTATATCATTTGGTGCGCATGTATCGAGTTCAGTTGGGGATGGCTGGTCCGAGAGTAACGAGCGCATTTGATGAGCATAAAAGCATAGTAAAGGCGATAAGTCTTCGAGACTCAGAGTTGGCAGAAATGCTAATGCGTCGGCATATTATGTATTCAAAAAATAATATAAAAGCAAAACTTCAATCATAAGATTAAGCTAAGAGAGAACATCATGAGCACAGGATTCAAAAGCCCAGGAAAGACTTTTCGAGACGCACTGACTGCCAACCAGCCATTGCAAATTGTCGGTACTATTAATGCCTACAGTGCGATTATGGCTAAGCAGATTGGCCATCAAGCAATCTATTTATCGGGTGGCGGTGTAGCGAATGCTTCTTATGGCTTGCCTGATTTAGGTATGACGTCATTAAATGATGTGATTGTTGATGTTCAGCGTATTACAGCTGCATGTGACTTACCTTTAATGGTAGATATTGACACGGGTTGGGGTGGTGCATTCAACATCGCAAAAACCATTAAAGATATGGAAAAAGCAGGTGCAGCCGCTGTACATATGGAAGATCAAGTTGCGCAAAAGCGCTGTGGTCACCGACCGAATAAAGAAATTGTTTCGACCGAAGAAATGGTAGATAGAATTACAGCTGCGGTAGATGCTCGAACCGATCCAGACTTTTTTATTATGGCGCGCACAGATTCATTTGCACAAGAAGGGCTTGAGGCTGCTATTGAGAGAGCAAAAGCTTATGTGGCCGCAGGTGCCGATGGTATTTTTGCTGAAGCGGTAAAAACAGAGGCTCATTACCGCGCATTCAGTGAAGCGCTTGATGTACCAATTTTGGCGAATATTACCGAGTTTGGTCAAACAGAATTATGGAATAAAGAAGAGTTAGGCCAATGGGGTGTGGACATGGTGCTATATCCACTTAGCGCCTTTCGGGCAATGAACAAAGCAGCCGAAAACGTTTACCAATCAATTTTATCAGATGGCGATCAAAAAGCTGTCATCGATACCATGCAAACTCGTATGGATTTATATGATTACCTTGGTTATCACGTGTATGAGCAAAAACTCGATTCACTGTTCGCTGAAGGTAAAAATAAATAGTAATAGATATTTTTATTAAGGGCCTGTAGATACAGGTCCGTAAAACAGAAAAATTATACAAAATAACTATCAATACCCAGCAGGTTAAAAATTTCAGGAGAAAATACCATGGCAAAAGTACTCAGTGGTGCTGGCCTTCGCGGTCAAGTAGCAGGGAAAACAGCATTATCAACAGTAGGTGTGTCAGGATCAGGCTTAACGTATCGCGGCTATGATGTAAAAGACTTAGCGCAAAACTGTGATTTTGAAGAAGTTGCACATCTTATTTTAAAAGGTCATCTTCCAACACAAGCGGAACTAGACAGCTATAAAAATACACTACGTTCGATGCGTGGTTTACCTGTTGCGTTAAAAGAAGTGTTAGAACGCATTCCAGCTGATGCACACCCAATGGATGTGTTAAGAACAGGTTGTTCAATGCTTGGCAATTTAGAAGGTGAATCTAGCTTTGATATTCAAGGTCAAGTCACTGACCGCATGTTGGCGTGTTTCCCGAGTATCATTTGTTACTGGTATCGCTTTAGCCACGATGGGGTGCGTGTCGAAGTTGAAACCGATGATGATTCAATCGGTGGACATTTCTTACATATGCTGCATGGTAAAAAGCCAAACGAACTGCATGAACGTGTGATGCATGTTTCACTTATTCTTTACGCAGAACATGAGTTTAACGCGTCAACATTCACTGCACGAGTGTGCGCGTCAACGTTATCTGATATGCATTCATGTGTAACGGGAGCAATTGGATCATTACGTGGTCCACTGCATGGCGGAGCGAATGAAGCAGCAATGGAAATGATTGAAGGCTTTACGTCTGCTGATCATGCCGAAGAAGAAATGATGGGTAAATTGGCTCGTAAAGAGAAGATCATGGGCTTTGGGCATGCAATTTATTCTGAGTCAGATCCGCGCAATGAAATTATTAAGCAATGGTCAGAGAAATTGGCCAACGAAGTGGGAGATACTGTGTTATATGCGGCTTCTGAGCGCTGTGAAGCCGTGATGTGGCGTGAGAAAAAGTTGTTTTGTAATGCAGATTTTTTCCATGCATCAGCTTATAACTTCATGGGTATTCCAACTAAATTGTTTACGCCTATTTTTGTGATGTCTCGATTGACAGGTTGGGCTGCACACGTCATGGAACAACGTGCAGACAATCGTATTATTCGTCCATCTGCAGATTACACCGGTGAAGATTTACGTCCAGTAACTCCGATTGCTGAACGTTAATTTGCACGCTTGATACTTTTGGCAAAACACCTACTCTGGTGTTTTGCCTCTTTGCTTTAGAACCGTCACCTTATTTTGCCTGTGGATGTAGTTATGAACACAAAATTCCGTAAACTGTTGCCAAATAGCCAGTTAAGCTTTTACGATACGCGCGAAGCTATTGAGTCGCTAAAACCTGGCGCATACGATACGCTGCCTTACACTTCTCGCGTATTGGCCGAAAACCTTGTACGTCGTTGTGAACCTGAAAAGCTAGATGCGAGCTTGACGCAAATTATTGAACGTCGTCGCGATTTAGATTTCCCGTGGTTTCCTGCACGTGTGGTGTGCCATGATATTTTAGGTCAAACAGCTTTGGTTGATTTAGCCGGTTTACGAGATGCAATTGCCGCCAAAGGGGGAGATCCTTCAAAGGTAAATCCGGTTGTACCTACGCAGCTTATTGTTGATCATTCACTGGCTGTAGAGCATCCGGGTTTTGAAGAAGATGCATTTGAGAAAAATCGTGCAATCGAAGATCGTCGCAATGAAGACCGCTTTCACTTTATAAATTGGACAAAAACGGCATTTAAAAATGTTGATGTGATCCAGCCGGGTAACGGCATCATGCATCAGATCAATTTAGAAAAAATGTCGCCAGTGGTACATGCGCGAGATGGTGTTGCTTTTCCTGATACGTTGGTTGGCACAGATAGCCATACGCCGCACGTTGATGCATTGGGTGTTATCGCCGTAGGGGTCGGTGGCTTAGAAGCAGAAAGTGTGATGCTTGGACGTGCTTCTTACATGCGTTTACCTGACATTGTGGGCGTTGAGCTCATGGGTAAAGCACAACCGGGGATCACAGCCACAGATATTGTACTGGCGATCACTGAGTTTTTGCGTGCTGAAAAAGTGGTGGGAGCCTATCTTGAATTTTACGGTGAAGGGGCTGCCAGTTTAACCCTTGGCGATCGAGCGACCATTTCTAATATGACACCTGAATATGGTGCAACCGCAGCGATGTTTTATATCGACCAGCAGACTATTGATTACTTAAAAATCACAGGGCGCGATGATGAACAAGTTCAACTGGTAGAAAATTACGCTAAGCACACCGGTTTGTGGGCTGATAGTTTAGAAAGTGCTGAATATGAGCGGGTTTTAAAATTTGACTTGTCAGCGGTTGGGCGCAATATCGCCGGGCCTTCCAATCCGCATAAACGGGTAGCCACCGCTGATCTTGCTAAAACAGGAATTGCCGGTAAGGTTGAGCAAGAAGAGGGTAAAATGCCCGATGGGGCAGTGATCATTGCTGCTATTACAAGCTGTACAAATACCAGTAACCCACGCAATGTTATTGCAGCTGGATTATTAGCGCGTAATGCAAATGCGAAAGGCTTGGTACGTAAACCTTGGGTTAAGTCATCGTTGGCACCGGGCTCCAAAGCTGTAAAGTTGTATTTAGAAGACTCAGAGTTACTCCCTGAGCTTGAACAGCTTGGTTTTGGTATTGTCGCGTTTGCTTGTACCACCTGTAATGGGATGAGTGGGGCCCTTGACCCGAAGATTCAACAAGAAGTTATTGATCGAGATTTATATTCAACAGCTGTATTGTCGGGGAATCGTAACTTTGATGGCCGTATTCACCCCTATGCAAAACAAGCATTTTTAGCATCCCCTCCTTTGGTGGTGGCTTATGCCATTGCAGGTACTATCCGCTTTGATATTGAAAAAGATGTACTTGGACATGAGCAAGATGGCACGCCTATCACTTTGAAAGACTTGTGGCCAAGTGATGAAGAGATTGATGCAGTTATTGCGAAAAGTGTAAAGCCAGAGCATTTCCGTCAAGTGTATGAGCCGATGTTTGATTTAACAGTCGATTACGGTGAAGACAATGATCCATTGTATGACTGGCGCAAAATGAGTACTTACATTCGCCGCCCGCCTTATTGGGAAGGTGCATTAGCTGCTGAGCGCACCATGAAAGGCATGCGTCCGCTTGCCGTGCTAGGTGACAATATTACAACTGACCACTTATCACCTTCAAATGCCATTATGGCAAGCAGTGCCGCAGGTGAATATTTGACAAAAATGGGCTTACCAGAAGAAGACTTTAACTCATACGCGACACACCGTGGTGACCATTTAACGGCGCAGCGCGCAACGTTTGCCAACCCTAAGTTATTCAATGAAATGGTACGTGATGATAACGGTGAAATAATACAAGGTTCATTAGCACGCATTGAACCGCAAGGGCAGCAAACACGCATGTGGGAAGCGATTGAAACCTACATGGAACGTAAACAGCCTTTGATCATTGTGGCGGGTGCTGATTATGGACAAGGCTCATCACGAGACTGGGCAGCCAAAGGGGTTCGCCTAGCGGGTGTGGAAGTGATTGCCGCTGAAGGGTTTGAGCGTATTCACCGTACCAACTTGATTGGTATGGGTGTATTACCCCTTGAATTTGCTGCGGGTACAACCCGTAAAACGTTATCGATTGACGGCACCGAAACATATGATGTTGAGGGTGATACAAGCCCTGGTGCAACGTTAACGCTTATTATCCATCGCGCAAATGGTGAACGTGTTGAAGTACCGATGCTGTGCCGGTTAGATACGGCAGAAGAAGTGTCGATTTATGCAGCAGGTGGTGTATTACAGCGTTTCGCGAAAGATTTCTTAGAAGCAAATACGTAGTTTTTACCATGTGAGCACGACGGTCTAGGCTTGAAATACGATGATTTTTTCAGGTCTAACTTCTTTTAGTCATGATATGTAATGGGCTTTTATGCAACAAAAGCTCTACCAAGGAATTCTGATGTCTTATAAACCACAAATCAAAATACCCGCAACCTATATGCGTGGTGGGACAAGTAAAGGGGTGTTTTTCAATTTAACTGATTTACCTGAAGCAGCCCAACACGCAGGCCCACAAAGAGATCAATTACTGTTGCGTGTGATTGGCAGTCCAGACCCTTATGCCAAACAAACAGACGGTATGGGGGGAGCAACATCCAGTACCAGTAAAACGGTGATTTTATCCAAAAGTAGTCAGCCAGATCATGACGTAGACTATCTGTTTGGTCAGGTTGCGATAGACAAACCTTTTATAGATTGGAGCGGTAACTGCGGTAACTTAACTGCTGCTGTGGGGTCGTTCGCTATCAGCAATGGTTTAGTGGATGCACAGCGGATCCCTGAAAATGGCATTGCGATTGTGCGTATTTGGCAAGCCAATATTCAAAAGACCATTGTCGCCCATGTGCCGATCACCAATAATGAAGTGCAAGAAACCGGAGACTTTGAACTCGATGGTGTGACATTCCCAGCAGCAGAAGTGGTGGTGGAGTTTATGGATCCGGCGGCGGGTGGCGGTGCAATGTTTCCATCAGGGAACTTGGTTGACACTTTGGAGGTGCCAAATATAGGCCGCTTTAGTGTGACGATGATCAATGCCGGGATCCCGACTTTATTCTTTAATGCTGAAGACTTAGGCTATGAAGGAACAGAGTTACAAGAAGCGATTAATAATGATGA
This sequence comes from Pseudoalteromonas sp. MMG013, assembly GCF_018100885.1. Lineage (NCBI taxonomy): Bacteria > Pseudomonadati > Pseudomonadota > Gammaproteobacteria > Alteromonadales > Pseudoalteromonadaceae > Pseudoalteromonas > Pseudoalteromonas sp. MMG013. Next base: position 88,246 of record NZ_JAGJEE010000002.1, read on the forward strand.
GCAAGCGCTTCAACGCTTTGAGACCATTCGCGCCTATGGCGCAGTTAAAATGGGATTAATTAGTGATATTGAAGAGGCTGTAACTCGACAGCACACGCCAAAGATTGCATTTGTCAGTCATGCCAAAAGTTATACTTCATCAAGTGGAAAGCCGATTGGTAGTAATAATATTGATGTGTGTGTCCGTGCATTATCAATGGGTAAATTACATCACGCCATGATGGGGACTGCGGCGGTCGCCATTGCTACAGCGGCGGCGATACCTGGCACTTTGGTGAATAGTGCAGCAGGAAGTATTGCACGAGACAGTGTGACGTTTGGTCATCCCTCGGGCACTTTAAAAGTAGGTGCCGTGGCCCGTGAGGTGAATGGCCAGTGGCAAGCAAAAAGTGCAGTAATGAGTCGTAGTGCTCGTGTATTGATGGAAGGCAATGTAAGAGTACCGCACAGCGATTAGTGTCTTTATCAATCAAAATAAAAAAAGCCCTACTGGGCTTTTTTACTTTAATAATTTCATTTTTAGGGTGAATATGCATGGAATCAATAATATCACTCGTGCTTACTACTGCATTGCTTTTAGGCTCTCCAGGCCCTGCGCCGTTGGCATTAGCTGGGGTTGGTGCTAGTTTCGGCTTTAAGCGTGGTATGGGTTTTTTAAGCGGTATATTGTGTGGGTTGTTGGTGGTGATCATTGCTGTTGCCTGTGGGCTGGGTACTTTATTTATGGCTTATCCAACCGCCAGACTATTTTGTCAAACAGTCGGTATTGCGTATTTATGCTATGTGGCATACAAAATCGCGTCGGCACAAGGGGGGATTTCAGGGTTACATGGTCCAGCCCCAAGCTTTAAAGACGGGTTTATTTTAAATTTGATCAACCCTAAGGCATATGCCGCTTTTTTAGCGATTTTTGCTAATAATATACTGGTACTTGAAGACCCTTTCGTTAGCGTAATTGCAACGGGTGTCGTGTGTTTTGTTGTTGCTGTAATCGTGGATGGTCTGTGGATGGCTATTGGAGGAAGCCTACGTCCATTTTTTTCTAAACCAGTTCAGGCAAAGTGGTTACGGTGGACTTTTTCAGCCGCGTTATTAGCGAGTATCATCATAACCGCCATTCAGTAAGTATGCTGAATATGGAAAATGATGTGTTTGTGGCTTTTACTCCGAAATATGAGTGAGTAGCTGAGTTTCAACATTGAGATTAGGCACTCAGATCTTTGTTCGTTAAGTAAAGATTAATAAGCTGTTGCAAGGCTTGTGTGTCTATGGGCTTGGCTAAATGGGCATTCATGCCGATACTTAAGTATGTATTGATATCAGATTCCATAACATTAGCTGTGAGTGCAATGATTGGTAGTTCTTTGCTATTGAAATGGTGTCTGATTTCTTTTGTTGCAGCAATTCCATCCATGACCGGCATTTGAATATCCATGAGTACCAAATCAAACGGTTGTGATAATACTGCATCTATGGCTTGTTGACCGTCCGCTACCATTTCTGGTGTTAACCCCATTTGTTCCAATAAACGTTTGCTAACGAGCTGATTAATCGGGTTATCTTCAACTAGCAACACTTTGTAGCAATTCAACTTTGCACGATTTTCCTCAGGATTATGATAAACCTGATGCTCGGGTTTATCATTATGGATCTGAGAGTTTGGTTCGGTAATAAGTTTATTTAATCGGGACGGATTCAGTTCACTGTGTAATAGCGGTAAGTGTAATTCAGAGAACCTTTTATCGAAAATATCTGTTCGGCTATCGGTTATTTGATATAAGCATGTTGTTACAGAGGGGGTTATTTCTATCGTTTCTTGGAGAAGTTTGGCTTGAATAAATGCAATGGCAGGATTTAGCCCGTTAAGCAGCTTTTTGAAGTGCGTAATGTCTTGCGCAAGATGCACATCATAACGCCAATACAAGAGTTGTTTTTGTAGGGACTTACCCGTTGGAGTATCAGGGTAAAGTAACACACAGCTTTTCTGTGAGTGCGCTTCAGTGGGCATGGGATTTGGCAGTGTCAGAGGTAAAGAAAATTGGAAAACCGTTCCGCTGCCATGCTTACTTTTTACTCTTATGTTGCCACCCATAAGAATGGCGAGTTGTTTCGAAATAGCAAGGCCAAGGCCCGTGCCACCAAATTTTCGTGATGTTGACATTTGTGCTTGTGTAAAGCGTTTAAAAAGCGTACTTTTTTGTGCTTGAGTAATTCCGATCCCGGTATCAATCACTTTGAATAGAATATGCGCGTGCCGTTTTTTGGATATAGTGACTTTTACATCTAACTTCACAAAGCCAGTGTGGGTAAATTTAATGGCATTGTTTAATAAATTCAATAAAACCTGATTGATGCGTCCTTCATCACCATTAAAATGATCATAGCCATGATCATTGATTGTAAAAATCAAATCCAGCCCTTTATCTGTAGCAGACTTAAGTAATAGGTTTTTTAAGTGGTTGAGCACATTTGATAAGCGGAAATCACGAAGTTCAATATCAAGCTTATTTTCTTCTATTTTTGAATAATCTAAAATGTCATTGATGATCCGTAACAAGTTTTTAGTAGAGTAATCGAGCATACCTAAATGAGATTTAATTTTACTTACATCAGTTTCTTTTAAGCAGATTTCACTCAACCCTAAAATACCGTTCATAGGTGTGCGAATTTCATGAGACATATTAGACAGGAATTGACTTTTTGCGATTGATGCTTGTTCTGCTTGGTGCGAACGATATCGTAGCAAGTTGTTTATTTTTCTAAAAATAACGCTCAGCAGTAAGATGAAAAGTAGTGCGACCACAAGAATAAAATAAATGATCTGTTTATTACGCTTCTCTAGGTTTTTGCTAATCCTAATTTTTTTTATTACGATATCTTGAATGAGTGTTTGTTGTGTTAGCTTTAATATTGCATCATTAACCACATGCTGATTAGAAATTAAAAACAGTATATGTTTGTTGAGTTGTTGCCATTTCTGTTGATTAGGGTACGCACTGGCTAGTGTCTTTGTGTGTTTGTTTAAATACAGTTCAACTGATTGTTGGTTAGTAATTGATGGTTTATTATAAAATGAAAGAATTTTACCAAATAAGATATTGGACGCATTGTTTTTGTTCGTATTTTGTTGAGCCTGCGCGATGATTTTTCGAGATGTTTTTAAGACACTTACAATTTGTAAGTACTGGGATATGGTATGACTTAAGCCGTACCAGTTATTGACAATTTCGGTGTCTATAATGGGAGATAACATGAGTTTATCGACGGTAAGCTGTCGAGTCGCTTGCTTGTCAAAATAGGTTACCGTGTCGTTATTAATGAGTAAAGTCTCTATAATTAGTTCATTGAGAGCGGGTTCGAGTTGGGCGTAAATATCACGTTCTGCATAGCTGTGCTTTTGTAAAGCAAGGTCATCAACTGTGGTAATAGAAACCGCTAAAATGAAAATTAGAATGATAATTTCGAGCGCATATTCACGGAGTATCATGGTCAACTCCTTCACTGCTAAAAGCGTGTAATAATGAGACGATATCTTGTTGGGTTTGGGCTGATAGTTCAGTTCCCAGTTGTATTTTAGCCATAATAGTGACCGCTTCATCTAATGTTGCAACCGAGCCATTATGAAAATACGGAGCGGTTAAAGCGACGTTGCGTAAACTTGGAACTTTAAAAATATGCTTATCATTGGGGTTCTTGGTTACATTGTAACGGCCTAGATCTTTTTTTAATACACCATGTATTTCGTCAATACGGCCTAGCTTTTGATACATGTTACCACCAATATTCCTGCCTTGATGGCAGCTTATGCACCCCAATTCCTGAAAAGCATTCCAACCTCTCTTTTGTTGTGCCGTTAATGCATTCAAGTTACCTAAAATGAAGCGGTCGAATGCGGAGTTGGGTGTAATCAAGCTTGATTGATAAATGGTAATGGCTTTACTTATGTTGTGCTGCGTAATGTCGTTTTCATTAAGATCTTTAAAGGCTTGTTTAATCTTTGGCTCATTATTGAGTTTGCCGATTATTTGTTGCCAGTTGCTGTTCATTTCAACCGGGCTATGAATAGGCCCTGCAACTTGCTCAAATAGATCTGTGCTTCTGCCATCCCAAAATTGTCGAAAATTAAATACCGCGTTGAGTACCGTAGGAGAATTACGTTCACCAAGCGCATTGTTAACTCCAGTTGAAAGTGCGAAGCCATCGTCACCGCCATAATCAACAAGGTGGCATGATGCGCAAGAAACAGTGTTATCGTCAGATAATAACTTACTATTAAACAGCGATTTGCCTAACTGTACCCAGGCTTGATCAAAGTTCGCTTTCGCCGGTATTGGTTGAATAGGCCCGTTAACGGTGATAAATTCAAAGTGAGGTTTATTAGAGGTTGGTGTTAATTTTGCGTTAGAATCATTTGCTAACTTTAACCACGCATACCCCGCGATAATCAATACAGTGACAATAGCCATATAAGCCATATGCTGTGCATAATTATTTTTCACTTTTCAGCAAACCCTTTGCCTATGATCTTCTGCTACTAAGTGTAGTCATCTTTTTATTTTAAAGGGGAATTAAAAATAAGATTTAGCTATTTGCAACGAAATAGTTTAGGACGTTCACTACCTGAGCGCATTGAGTTAGAGTGCTTGTAAAATAGGCTTGATCCGAATCTGTTTTATATGGAAAAATCACGTATGTTTATTATTCAATCGTACTCATTTGTTGGTAAACTAGCGGTAAAAAATGTTGTACGTCATCACTTAGGTGCCATTTGAATTATTTAGCTCATCTTTATTTTGCCCAAGAAAATGCGCATTCTTGTTTTGGCAACTTGCTTGGCGATTTTTGTAAAGGCGTAAATATTGAATGCATTGAAAAACCAGTCAAATTAGGGTTAGATAATCATCGGTTGGTTGATGCATTCACTGACAACCATATTGCAGTGAAAGCGGCAAAGCAATGCTTTACACCAAAGAGGCGACGTTTTTCAGGGGTTGTTTTAGATGTACTGTTTGATCACTTTTTGATAAAGCATTGGACATCATACAGTGATGTGTCGTTAAGTGAATTTAAACATTCTCGATATGCCTACTTGATTGAAGCAACGCCTAATATGCCAAATCATATGTCTCACGTTATAACACGCATGGTGGCAGAAGATTGGTTTTCACGATATGAGCAACTCACCTCCTTAAGTGACGTGTTGGATAGCATTGCGCTGCGGATCCGATTTTCTAACCAGTTTGAAGGGAGTATTGAAGAAATTATTGAGAATTATGAGTATTTTAATGATGTTTTCCTGCATTTTTTCCCAGATTTACTTCGCTATGTCACAGAAAAGAGCATCGAAAAACCAACGCAGTATTAGGGGGTGTTGATCTTTGCTGTTCTATTTTTGTTCTCTTTGAGCATGCTTTTATCGCGGCGCTTAAATGTGGCCTAGTAATCTAAGCGAATATTAAGCAACAAAGAGAAAGGGGTGCTCAAAAGAACTGGTAGGCAGCGCTTGATTGGCTTTTCTACTATGTTATCGGCTGTCTCACATGGAATAACCATGCTACGCACCCTCTGCTTTGTATAAAATCCAATCAAACTGCTGCAAAAACGAACCTGAAAGATCAACAGCCCCTAACGTCGCTGGTTTTCAATATGCTTTATTTTTGTCAAGTTAATTACCATTCCCACTGCGTGGTGTATTTGCTGAATTCGGCATTGACTCACGCATACGTTTTTCTCTTTCCATTTCAGCGAGTGTTTGATCTCTAATCAGTTTGGCTTGACGATATCCAGCGAGAAATTCTTTTCGTAATTCTAAAGGGCAAATTGAGTCTGATGTCAGACCGCTTTCACCGATTTTAAATCCATTATCAAAGGTACAGTACTCAATGAGACCATCACTATAGCCATCAACGAAAATAGGTTGTGCAAGTGCAGCTTGTTGTGAGTTACATATTTTTTTAATTTGGTCAAAGACCCTGATACTTTCGCCTTTCATGGCTGAAGAGTAACCTAATTTCTTCCAGTTTTGGGTGCCACATTGTTCTGCTGTGATAAAGGTTTCAGTGCTACTGCAGGCACTTAAGAATAAGGTTAATAAAATTATTGGGTATCGCATTTTTTCTTCCTTAGAGTTGGGTTTTGTTATTAGCTCTTACGAGGCTTTCAATGATTTCAATTTGGGCTTTGATCCCTGGTGTATCAGGATATTTTTGACTGACGTCTATGAGTAACAGATGAGCGGATTTAATGTTGTTGGTATTGATATATATTTGTGCTCTGCCGAGCATTGCAGCTAAGTTTGTGGATTCAAACGCTTGTGCTCTTAAATAAAGAGATTCAGCATCGACAAATTGTTTTATTGTCATTAAGAAATGAGCGTATTGAATGAGCGCTGAGGCATTGTTGTTATCAAAATCCAAAGCATCATTGAAATATTTTATGGCTTTATCAACCTGATTTTTTTGTGCATAAATAGCCGCTCTATATAATGATAATGCACTTTTGTCGACATCAGAAGTGTTGGTTTTGATAAGGTATCGACTAAGAATACGTTCGCTTTCAGAAAAGAGCTTAGCTCGGTTTAACCAATATAAATATTCTTTGATCACATCAATCGGCACGTCATTTTCTTTGATGTTTTTATCAATTAACGTAATTGCTCTTTGAAAACTCTGAGTACGAAGGTGCAGTTGGACGGTTGTTTGTAAATTCTGTTGCGATACATCACCTAATAGCAGGCTATATTCAAGAGAAGTTAGTGCACTATCAAAGTCTTTAGTCTCTAGTTCTATTGCCGCCTTTGTCAGCCAAAATGATTGTTGTTTCGGGTGTTTTTTGATCAACTCATTAAGCAATGCAAGCGCACTCGGGAACATTTTTGATTCTAATAATGCGGTTAACAGACCTTGTTGCCAATCAGGGTTTCTCGGCTCTAATGTAAGCGCTTTTTGATAAGCGTAAATAGCAGAGAAAGCCCCGTCAAGTTGCAAATTTAAATACCCTAATTGACCATGGATCAAAGCACTTGAAGAGCCTAAAGATATGGCTATTGAAAAATGTTTTTGTGCTTTATTAAGTTGTTGAGTAATGAGATACAATTGCCCTAAATCTTCATGCACACGAACAAATTGAGGTTTTCTCTTTAACACACTTAGATAAGTGGCTTCTGCTTTATCGTATGCTTTAATGGTAAAGTATACTTGCGCTTTGAGTGTCAACAAGGCGGGGCTAAGCTCAATATCATAATATGTATCTAGTTTGTTTGAGACAGCTTGAAAATCTTTGTTTGCCAGCAAGGCTTTTAATTCTTCAGCAAGCTCGTATTCCTCAGGTGCAAGCGTGGATTCGCGTTCTGAATATACCTCATTAAATGCAGGTATGACGAAGCGCACAGGATCTAATTCCACGGTGAGTTGGGTTTTAGTTGCGAACACAGGTTCATGAAATAGAGAGAAAGTAAGCGCAAGTATTATCGTTATTATGTGTTTCATATGATTATCCGTAATTAAAGTTAATACCATAGAAATATACGGCTTGAACGGGCCGACCTTCTTTCTTTGGGATCTCAAAACGCGCGTGCCTTACCCACTCTCTAATTGTATCGACCATTTCGGGGTAAACAGCATCGACGATTTTTTTTATATAGGGTTTACCGGTTTGATCGATGATTAACTCTACTTTTGTTTCAATTCTTTTATTACCGTACTTTCGGATGGATTTTGGCGGTTTAATATATTGTTGACGGACGACAATAGGAACCCGGTCTAAATGTTCAACTTGGAGCATCGGAATACTGGACGAAAATGTATCGATGATTTTAAACTCTTTTAAGTCGAGCTCAGGTCGCTTTAAATCACTGACCTTAGGCATAGCCATGGTTGGTGTGTCGCTATATTGCATAGCTACATTGCCTGTGAGTCCAACAACGTTTAAAGCTGCGGTGCTACTGCTTGATTGCTGTGTTTCTAGTATTGGCGGCGGTGGCGGTGGCGGCGGCAATGTTGCAACATCGATTTTAGTATGAATTACGGTTTCTTTTGGGGCCGTTGCAACGCCTTTGATCAGTAACATGATAATAAATAATGTCGCGACACAGAGCAAAGCGCAGGCTCCGATGAACATACGTATTAAAGGCAGTTTATAGCGTTTCATGCTGATTTATTCCCCTGCAACGGTAGCGAGGTTAATATTATTGATACCAGCTAGTTTTGCTTGATCTATCACGCTGACAAGCAATTCAGTGGTAACCGTTTTATCAGCTTGAATTATAAGCGGGCGAGGATCTTTATCGTTGATGTGCCCAAGCGTTGACCTTATTCCTGCAACCCCTATATTTGTGCCACTGTACATCACCTGTCCATCAGAGGTGATAGCAAGAAGCAATACGGTCTTTTGTAAGTTCTGGCTAGAAACTGCGGTTGGTTTGTCGACCTCTACACCTGTCTCTTTAACAAATACAGTTGTAACAATGAAGAATATCAGGAGTATAAATACCACGTCGAGTAAAGGTGCAAGATCGATATCTTGGCTTTCTTGTTCAGTTGTCCGAGCGTCTAATGAAGATTTCATTTTAGCACCATGATTGACTTTTTATATTGAGATGAGAGGTATTGTCGTAACACTACAGCGGGAACGGCTAGTATTAGCCCTAATTGAGTGGTTAATAGTGCGTCTGATATGCCTCCAGACATAATTTCATTTTGGCTAAGACCATGATTAGCAGAAATATAATTAAACGTAGTGAGTAGCCCATTGATTGTACCCAATAATCCAAGTAAGGGGAGTGCTGCGATGAGTGTTGATATCGGTTTACTCCAATAACTCACTCTGGCCAACCACAGCGTGCTAGGGTGACGTACTAATAGTAGTTCAATCAATAAACAGTATGACACCACAGCAACACCAAGCAGCGCTAAAATGACAGGGTTAGTGAGTATGTCAATATAATTACTGCTCATTTTTAAGCTCATTAGAGTTAAACTCAACTTTACTTAATTTGGTTGCAATTGCTTCCAAGCGTATGTCAAAACTTTTAGACTTCTTATTCAGTAACGCACTGGCTATGAGTGCAGGAATAGCAACGATGAGACCTAATTCAGTAGTGATAAGTGCTTGTGAGATGCCTCCAGATACAACCGAGGCATCACCTGAACCAAACACATTCATCATCATGAAAGTGTGTATCATACCAGATACAGTGCCAAGTAATCCTAGCAGTGGCGCAACAGCTGCACACGTCGTAATAATACCTAAGTACTTCTCATTGCGATATTTTTGATCTTTTAATTGCGCTATTAGTGAGTCATCGCGCTTTTGAGATATGGGCGTAGATTGTGCTATTTCAACGAGCGACTTTTGAATCGGTGCTAATGTGGTAACGTATGTTTGTAGCCTTGTTGAATCTTGTTGATGGATATAGGTTTCTATCTTATCGACCATTTCGTTTGCCAACTTGGGTAAACGTAAGAATTGTTGTGCTTTAAACAGTGCAGTCATCAATGCGAAAAAAGCAAATAAAAGTATAGGATATGCCCAAATACCCCCTTTTTGAATATAGGCTGATATTGAAAGCTGCTGTTGATTTAATTTATCTGCATTACCTAGTGTGGGGTCAAAGTGGAGTTCTGTCTGACCTTGAGCGCGTAACTGAGATAAACTGCTAAATAAAGTACCGTTATCATTCAGTGTATTTGTCGAAATACGCAATAGCGCATTATCGTCATTTATGAACCCTGCGCTACTTTCATTTACAGCAACAGAAATAGGGCCAAGGGCCAAGGTTTCGAACTGTTGTAATTGGCTACTATTGTCAATGATTTGCTTTGTTTTCCATGAAGGAGAAAGCTTTTTTTCCAGAAACGCTTTTACTTGTTCAAATTGTATTATGTTGTTGCTATCAGCAAGGGGGGACTGGGTTTGACTTGCAAAGCTTTGCACAAGTTGCTGCTGATAATTTTGTTGTGCTTGCCATGCTTGAACGCGTGACTTTAATGTTTCTAAGCTAAGTAGCTGTTCATCCTCTGCGCGTTGAATGTTCGCTGCTTTTTGACGTAGTGTTTTAATTTTACTTAATTTTTCTTGAATCTGTTTTGCTAGTATATGATGCTCATTATTAATATCTTGTTGTACTTTATGAAGTTGTGATTGTGCAGTATCGATACGTTTCAAAATCTCATCTGACAGAATGTCATTGGCAAAACAGTTGGCGCTGCTGAAAAGCATTAACATGGCAAGGTGCTTTATCATTATAAACTCCCCTGGTCGTTGTTAAGTAATGCCAGAGGCAATTGCACATATTTTGCTTGGGTTGGCGTACGAATAATCGTGGCAACTTGGGCTATTTGGTCCGCTGAAATGGGGGAGGTAAGTAATTCTTGGGCTTCGTTATTGTGCCACCACCGCCAACCATTTTTATTACTTTGGCCATAACCATAAAATTGCTTATCAGCAGAAATGTACCAGCCGTGACTAAGGCCTAAGTAAATTTGATCTACTAATATTTGCTGTGTTCCCCCACTTGTGGGGATATTTAATAGCCCTGTGTGCAATGCGACTCGATTGTTGAAATCATCAGCTTGTTTGAGGAGCTTAGTTATACTCTCTAAACGATTTGAGTTGTCTTTGTTAGCTTCTAAAGTGGGTAATTCAGCAGCCCATAGAGTTTGTACGGGGGCTGGTAGTGTTGGCTTTGTGCGATTGAGGTGCGAAATAATAGCCTGAATATTTATTGTTGATTTAGCTTGATGTTGCTCTAACTTGGTTTGTTCCTCAACAAGTTCAATACGCCGTTCGCTCACTTTGGTACTATTGTTTTTTGAAAATTCAATAAGCTTTTCAAGTGCTTCTTGCTCTTTGTTAAGTAAAGAAAGTTGTTGTTCCAAAGTGACTTTTCGTATTTTCCAGTTGCTTTGAATACTGCCAATTTGTTGCTCTAGGTTCAACCATTGCTGTAATACTTCTTGAGTATCACTTTTTTCGTAAGCGAAACTGTATGATGACATCGCTGTCATTAAGAGTGCAATCCTAAACATGGTGTTCCTTATTATTATTCTCAGCGCGGTTCGACACATAATCGTTTTAATAATCAGTATTATTAAATGGTGCTTTATAAGAAGTCAATAACCATTTTTAGTACCATAGTATAATGAATAAGCGACTTTTATCAGAACAATCACTTTACTACTTACCTTTTAAATGAAAGTGTGGTTAATATTAAATCATTTGGTTTTTTTAGACTCTAAGCTTTTTTCCCTACATAAACGCCAAACATATCTTTCAATAACATCCAGAGATTACACGTGTGTAAAAAGGGGTAATTAATTTCTTCAGTATGGGGGGAGTACTCTATTTATTACCGTCGATGTGGATGGTTACCACTGAGTTACAGTGACCATCTGATTAGAGTTTTATTTAAATAATGTATAATGGAAAAGCGTAAATGGGAAAATCACCTTGTTGATTATTTGTATAAATTAAAGTTGAGTTTCGACTCTAATTTAATTTTTTCATTTGTTGATAGGTCGATAATAAAAAGCAGTTAGCTCTGATTTTTAAACGTGGTGCACTTCAGACTTGAATCTGCGGTGACAATATCTGTATAGAGGTATTCCTATTGTGAAATCTCATCTATAGGTTTTATGAAATCCAATTGGATATTCCACTTCTATAATAAGTGAGGTACAAAACCTCACTTATTTGTGTATTAGAAACGTACAATTGTGGAAACGGCTTCTTCTGTTGCTGTTTGAATAGAGAGTTTTATTTCTCTGTTTTGCCAATCAATGTCTAGCATTCCATAGTTACTACCGGATTTATTGATTAAGTGATGGTCACTGGTTGTCATTTGATTGACATTTTGACTCACGGTACCGACTCGGCCTGTTGGAATAGTGTCGCCTGTTGCTGCGCAGAACCCCCAGTGCTGATTGGTGCCGTTGCCATCGTTATCCAGTTGCGTATAACACCAGGGCTTTTCGCGACCTTCACTAGTACAGCCACGATATGTTTTTCCTGCATGTTTCGCTGGAAACTGACATTGCTGCGTGTAATTATTATCGCCTTTAGCGTCGGCATAAATAGGAAGACGTAATGGATTTTCAATGTGATATGGCCAACTTTGTCCAAAACCTGATGCGGTGATTTCGTAGACTGTTGTCGCTTTACCATGTTCATGACTGGCTGGTATATTTTTTTGAAGTAATTCGCCCCAATGTTGGTCACCAGATAAAAAGATGACGGCCTTGGTTTTACCAGAATTTATTGATTTTTGCACCAAACGTAGTAGGCGCTCTCTTTGCGCAGGCATTTCAGCCCAAGATTCATAGCTTGTTCCTGACATATTGGTTTCACCGAGGGATGAAATCGCATTATCAAATGTTGTGCCTTCTGCATATGCACAGTATTTAGATTTGGGCCTGCCTTGATACAAGGGAGGAAGTACTTGAATGCCACTGGCAATTAACTTTATTTGCGATGGTTTTGCTAATTCATTTTCCAACCATTGCCACTGCGCCATGCCTAAAATAGTGCTACTTGAGCCTTCACATTCACCGTAACTACTAAATGTTGGTGAACGGAAGTATCGGGCATCTAATGTGATAACGTGTGTTTGTTCTCCAGGTTGTCCTAACATTTTCGCTTCATAAATACCGGCTTGTGTTGTATGGCGGGGATCGTCTGCTGGAACATCGAAATGACGTAAGTAAGCGGCTTGAGACTGCGCTCTTTTTGGATAGTGCTTTCCTTCATTATTTAGGCCAAAATCATGGTCATCCCATGTGGCCATGGTTGGAATTTTCGCAGCTAAAAATTGTTGGTAATCTGAATTAAGTTTTTTATCATCATACTTCTGACGCATTTTGCTCATATCAGTCGTATCCGCGTAAATATTATCTCCCAGCCATAAATACAGATCGGGTTTGTGGCCTATTAGGCGAGCAAGGGCATCAGGCATATCGCCTTGTGTTTTGAAACACGAGCCCAAAGCAATACGATCTAACCGTTTACTTTGCTGTGGGTGGGTATGAGAGAGTAATTGTGCCGGTGGCGTGCGTTCACACTCTTCCCAGTTTTTTTCATCAGTGTAGCACCAAGGTGTTGTATGGTTGCGAGATGAACATCCATAAAACTGCTCTCCCATATAAGACGATGGGGATCTGCATGATGTTCCTGATATAGTAGTAAACTTGGGAATGGTCTCGACGCGGACATTCCCCCAACTAGCGCCATCGATAGGCTTTTTCAAGTAGCACCATTGGCTGCCGGTGTTATTTTTGTTTGTTGTGCCTTGATAGTCAGCGCCGAGATAATTAAAACTTGGCTTGCACTCGTTGTAATGAACTTCAGGTTCAGCGTGCACTGTTGTTGATAGCAGGCCAATAAACCAATAATTGATTATTTTCATATTAGAGTCTCAAACTTAAAGCGCATCATCATAAAGAGAATAGATGAAAGTTTTTTTTCAAATTTTTTTCAATATGAATATTTTGATGAATTTAGAGTTACTATAAAATTAGCTAAAGAGAAGTATTGATTGCTATATCTGTTCTATGTTGTTCTAAGGTGATTTACTGCTGTGCTTGAGGTGTATAAATCAGCCCGAAGATTAGCCTATATAATGGTAGTGCGCTGAGTGTTTCATCACATGTTCTTTGTATTTATATATGCGGAAATTTTCAATGGAGTTGTAAGTGTATGAGTATTACATTGAAGTCTGAGATGCAAGCTTTGACTTTCGTTGAAAAATATAACGGGTGACGAACAGTGTAATTAATCACAGCGGGTTTTATATTTAAATTAAGGCCTGATGGTGATATCCATCAATAAGGGAAAGGTGTCACTAGGGAGCTGTATATGGCCCATTGTGTTCTTCAATTTTAGTGATAGTTTTGTTACGTTAATGTCCTTGCTGGAGGTTGTGAGCGGTGCTTTCGAGAATTGCTTCAATGGTGCATGGTTGAAAATTTCATATACGGTAGTAATTTTACCTAGATTGCACATATACTTTGTAACAAAGCAATATTTTTAAGGGAGGTTTTTAGTTAATTTATCTTTATTTCCGGTAACGTGTGACGCTGGCGAGCGTCACTAAATCGAAGTTATTAATTCTGACTATTTCTATTCCAATTAAAAGTATAATTTAATGCGTGACACCTGTTATTTATAATGCAGTTGCGGCACCTTTTTCTATTTTAGTAGGCTCATGTTATAGAGCTTTAAATGCCAGCATAGATAAGTTAGGTTATTGAAACTTAGCTAGGGGGATGTCAGAAGAGCGATATGAAGACCGTGTTTTTGACCTATGTATGGACTATAAGTTATAAGCTTAGGAAATGATAAAGTGTACATTTTGACTTTATATTATTGATTTTTGCTCTGTACTAAGCGTTCTAGTACTGCTATTGAGTCTAAATATATTTGCTTTGACTGCTCGGTATGGCCGCCCATTGCCGTAGATATTTTAAATGTTTCTCGCATATCATTAAGTAAGTCATGCTTTTGGTTAAGGTCTTCGTTCATAGATGTTGGCGCGCCTATAGCCATCATTTGACCTGTGCCAATAAAGCCCCCGTCATATAGGTCTTTAGAGAGTGAGCGCATATCTTTAGCTGTAATACTGTGCACATCATACTTATTGGCAATTTCTTGCCACTTTCCCTGTGCTTGCCTACCAGCATCACTAATTGAAACTTGATCCGATTTACCAGCCGATGTTGTTGTTTGACTACTTGCTGCAATTGGCTTCTGAGATTGTGTTGTATATGAGTGGTTTACATAACTAGTTTGATTGACAATCATTGGTAACTCCTTCCGTGCTAGTGTTTTCAAGATATTATCAAGTGACAATACAAGCAATTTAGGTGCCACCATTACATAATTTTAACAACTGGGCATGTATTGAAGCATTGAGTGCTGTTTGATGAGTATGCCAGACAAGATATCTTGATATCGCAACTTTAGAAGGGAGTTATTATTAAGCTTTGAGTCTGTTGGGGTTTGTTGATGAGGAGGGAAAAAGTACCGACAGCTTTGCTATCGATACTTGTCCATGTGAACACTTAAATTAGTCGAACACTATCTGCGTAGTTCGAGCTAATTTAACTAGACTGGATCTGAGTCGTCAACAAGTTCATTGATACATGTTTTTACTGCCATTCGCGTGGCTTTTTTTCCTTCAAAATAGACTGTAAACTCATCTAAAGTGACATCGCTACTAGTGTCAGAGTCCATTGCAGTGAAAGTATCTGTTCTATGTGTTGTCATTGCTGATGTGATTTCTGATAAGCTTAGACCACCGTTTACATCAGTATCTAATGCTGAAAATTTGTCTTCAGGTGATGCGAATTTATCGACATCAGGTACCGTTATGCTGTTGTCTCCACTGGCATCTTTAGCGTCTTGAACACATTGTACAATAGCTGCAGCATAAGTTGATAAATCTGTTTGGTTGCGCTTTTTAGTCAAAAATTCGCTTAACTCAATTTCAGAGCTCGTATCGGTATCTGCTTTATCGAGTTTTTTCTGTGCGCGACTATCAATGTTTGCAAGTAGCTCATCCAAAGTAATGGTGGTACTTTCGTCTACATCGATGCGTGCAAACATGATTTCAGGGGTTTTCTTTTTACTTTTACCACCTTTACGTGCGTCTACAGGGTTACTGAGCGTAAGCGCGGTTAATGCAGTGCCGATTAATGCGATGTTGATGATTGAAAGTTTCATAGTCATTCTCTTTTTAGTAGATTCAAAGGTTACAACGGTTAAGTCAGTGAATGGTTGACAAAGTTACCGTAAAAAAACTGTTTATTTTTAACTGTATGAAATAAAGGCAATTTTATTTTTCGGAACGCATCTACCAATTGTCTCGTGTTGGTTAAATCTAAAATGAAGGGTAAATGTGCAAAAAATGTGACTCAGTTTGTCAACCATCAAATTTCTGATACGTTTAATAGAATGAGGATCAGTAATGTGTAGGTGGTAATATTCATAAAGCAACAGAGTTAGCGGTGGCTAAAGGAAATAATGGTGATTGCAAATATGGGTGAAACACCTGGCCAAATGTCGTTAAATAGCTTTCTAATGGTGGTTGAGAAAAAAGCGTATAATATGGCGCTTATCTCTTTGGCAAATCATGCTGAAGCGCTAGATATTGTGCAAGATGCGATGTTAAAGTTTACTACTAATTATCACTGTAAACCACAAGAGCAGTGGAAACCGCTGTTTTACCGCATAGTACAAAATTTAATTATGGATTGGCATAGGAAGCAAAAGGTGCGTCGAATTATGACTTTTTGGCGTGAAGAAGACGGGACGCCGGAACCTTGGCTGGCTTCACTTGCCGATTGCCCTGAGCAAAGTGCGCAACAGAAACAACAGAGTGAATATGTGCTGGCAATGTTAAATGAGTTACCAGTGAAGCAGCAGCAGTGCTTTTTATTGCGCGCTTGGGAAGGGTTATCGGTTAAAGAGACGGCTCAGATAATGAAGTGTTCGCAAGGAACAATTAAGACCCACTTCTCTAGAGCGAGTGCAAAACTGAAAGTAGGTATTGAGGTAGGAAATGAGTGATAGACCATTAGCACAGCATGAACAACAGATATGCAATGTGTTGGATCAGAAACTAAATGATACTGATGACTTGACAGCATCTCAGCTCGCAAAGATGCGACTAAAAGCCATCGAAGCAAGCACTGATGTACAGCACCAGCCAATGAAGGTTCAATTAAAGTATGCTTCGGCATTTGCGATTGTACTGATGATTGGAGGAGGATTTTTATCTAATTTGTTAATAGAGTCGCCGATGGCAGTCACGAGTATCCCAACAGCAATGTTACACGCAAATGATATGCTGCCATCGGAGGATATTGCCATGTTAGAAGATATCGAATTTGTGCAATGGTTAGCAAATAGTGACTATGAGCTATAAAATAGCATGGGTGGTGATGTTAAGCGCTTCCAGCTTACTGAGTGCGAATGAAACTAATGAGCACAAGGTTACTGAATTGAAAAAGCAAGATACTGGCGCCGTATCTAAAGGCGCTATTTCGGTAGAATTTTTACTATATTTATCTGATTTAACACTAGTTAATGGTGATATCGTTGGGCCTTTAGATATGACAAAAGTGCAGGAAGCCGATACGCATGAAAATACAGAGAAACGCGTTGAAGCAGAGAGTAAACAGCCATTGAAAGTAAAGGAGGAGGTAAAATGAGAATCATTTTTTTGGTCTTTTTAGCTGTTTGTTTTACCTGTATGAGTGTGGATGCACAGCAAAGCTGGGAGACTTTGAGTAAAGCGCACAAGCAAGTGTTGGTTAATGTTAAGGAGCAATGGGCTGAGCTGGATACTGGCAAACAGCAGCAGCTTATGAGAGGTGCTGACCGTTGGTTAAGCATGAATGAACAGCAACGTACAAGTAGTACTAAACAATTTGAACAGTGGCGAAGCTTGCCTAAAGAACAACAACAAAAATTGCAGATTCAATATGATAAATTCAAAAAGTTGCCAGCCACGCAACAAAAAAAGCTACGCGATGTGCATAAAAAGTTTAATAAGTTGCCAAAAGCGCAGCAGCGTGCGCTTCGAGATAAGTTTCGACAAACGAAGCAGAGAAAGCAAAGAGCAATACAGCGAAAACGTATAAGAAAAGGCGGGGGCTGACATACCAATAGGGAATGACACTAAAACTGATAGCCAAGGCCTATAGACAAATCATTGCCAGAGGAGTCACTTGAAAAGTCTTGGCTGAATGACACATCTATTGTCCAAAATTCACCCAGCAGCAATATAGTGTAAAAACGTGCTTGTCCATAGCTATCAGTACTCAGGTGATCAGTAATGCCAATGTTTGTTCTTGAATTAGTTCGACGTGTATTGCCCTGACGTATAGGGTCGGTGTTTAGCGCGGTTATATTGTTGTCTTTTACTAGTTGGTGCCAACTGACCTGAACACCATAGATAAGTGCGTTATGTTGACCCAATTTAGCATAGCGAGACGCATCAAGCGCGATAGAGGCGAACGTTGTGTCAATTTCTTGAATGGTACGTGCGCTTCGAGTTTTTGGGAGAGTGATAGATTCATCACTTTCCCATTTATTGCTTTGTATTGTTGTGGATACATTGTAATAAAAAGATCCCATTTCTGTACCCCAGCCAAGGGTACCTGTGTAACTATAAGCGCGGTTTTTTTGTTCCAAAGCGTTGCACTTGCGCGCCGTATTCTGTATCTGAATATTATCTTGCCAGTGATCGTAAAAAACAGACCCATACCAGGCATCATCGAAATAGTAAGTAAAGGCAATGCCATATGTATCAACCTCAATATCTGCCTGGAGAGATTCAGTGATCTGGGTGTTTTGTGTCCATAAACCGTAATTGAACGAGATGGTATGTTTTGCTGTGACGTCAAATGAGGCAAGTGCATTCACCCCAATAGGGTCAAAATCAACATGTTGTTGGCGAAATGGTATCGTGTGTTTTACTTGTGAAGCGCTAAGATAAATATCACTTGCAAGTACTTGTTGTATATTAAATAAAAAAATGGTGACCGTGAGATAAATCCATACTTTAATTATCGGCATTTGCGTTCTGTATTTTCTTATTGAGTAATGAATATTAGCGGAGTTTGAAAAAATGCTGAAGTTTTTGTTATATATATCGCTTAATGTTCGCATGTTTGGCGTGTTAAATGCTAGTGTGTTGGCTATTAGTACAAGGAATGACGTATGTCTTAGCATTGTTTTTTGGCTATTCGCCGTAAAGTCATTGTTTGGTGTTGAGTCATACAACTTTTTACAGTTTTATGCGTGACCAGTCCCTGTTCTTTGTATAACTTTCAGTTTTTATATTTAATGAGCTTTTTATGTCTTCCAATAAAATTAATTTGTCACTGGTTCTGTCGGCTTCTGCGTTGGCTGTTGTTGTGTATGGTACGTTTTTTAAACAAGGAGCCTCGGAGGTTAGCGTTATAAATGCAGCGTCCGATCATGAAAACACTCAGCAATGGGGGACAGGGTCTGACAATGATGATGTTGATACGGAAATATTGGAACTACGTCGTTATATTTTAGATTTGGAAGAGCGCATAAATAATATTCAGTATAGTCAAAAAGAGACAGGCATTGTCGCAGGTGTATCTGGGAACTTTGCTGACGCGGTATTAGAAGTATTGGAAAATAAAGAGCAAAAAGAACGTGAAAAACTTCGTGAGCAAAACCCGATGTATGGGTTCTACGAAGATTTACCAGAAGATTATGAAATCAGAATTAAAACAGATCCAGAGTATGCGCGACAAGTTGGTAAGGATCTCAAACGACAGATCATCGATGAGAACTTACCGGTTATGGATAGACTTGCAGCTATGAGCCAGTTACAGATGACAATGTTTATGCTTAATAAGACGGAAATGCCAGAATATGATTATGAAGCTGTTGATGCTATTTTGAAAATTAGTAAAAACAGCAGTGATGATAAAGTTAAAATTCAAGCACTTGAGGTGGTCGCACATACACCTGTTGCTGATTCAAGGGTGTCGGATAGCTTTGTCACTATGTTAGAGAAAGAACAAAATGATTATATCAGAAGTATGGCAGCGGAAGGGCTTGTGGCTCAATATTATAAAGCGCAAAGCAAACAGCCTGAATACAGTAAGAAAGTAGCGGAAGATATTTTAGCACTTTATGACAATGCGCCTGATGCGAAATTGAAACAGTTATTAGAAAGCATTATAGGCGATGAGAGAATGCTTGAAGAATTAAGAAATTCAGCTAACCCATAATGTTTGCTTAAGCTCTGTTGCACAGCATAACATCATGTAATATTACATGATGTTATGCTCACATTACTTGATCAGGTAAGTACAAATAGCTTTCTTTGTTTAATGTCCAAGCGAGATCTTTTGACGTTTTGGTTGAGCATGTTTTTTGCTTCAATACATCGCTTTGTTTAATACTATCAAAAGAAAAAAGTTGTATTGAAATGAGTGGCATGCCACCAATACATTCGCAAACAAACACCAAGTATGCTGATTTAAAGTCTTTTTTTTGCTCCGCTTTACTCATTCGTAGTGTTTCTTTTTCTATACTATGAATAATGGCGGGGGCGAAGGCGAGTTCTTGACCTGAGACATTAATTCCTAACAGTGTTTCAAATAATTTCGGGTGGTTATTTTGACGCAAATCTTGGTGGTTTATTGTCAACTCAATATTTGATGTTTGCACAAAGTAACCCGTTTTATTAATTAACGTTGATAATGCGTGATAATTAAATGCGGAGTATGGCTTTCCTGTTGCAGGGTTCGGTGTTGTCGAAAGTGTTTTCATCATTGCCGAGAATAAACTGACTGCTTTAAAAAATTGCAACTGTACGGCACTCGGTAATGGTTTTCTTGGATCATGATGTGTGGAAAACAAGATATGACCAGTTGCATTAAAGTAAGTATAACGGGGCAGCGTGGTGCAAAGCTGGGTATTGGCTGATGTTTCACGGCTTTTACGGCTAAATAGGCTAAACCATTTCAAAAATAATATGCTCCATCAATTAAAGGCTTAGCCATAAGTGGACTAAGCCTCAAAAAGTATACTTTATGAAGTTGCTATGTTAAATGTTTCAGCACTTTGAGCAACGACATTACCCGACTTATCAAGTACTTCTATAGTAGAAACCGTTGCTTGTGTACCTGACACGGTGAAGTTAATTGAATCAGTACCCCAATTAGCAGCAGTGATCACACCGTCACCATCTGCAAACCTTAACTTTCCAGCCTCTACTGGTAAAAACTGACCTTGGATTTGGTAGGTTGTACCCGTAGAAAGTGCTGAACCAGATTCAATGATGGAGAATGTTTTAGCATCAACGATGTCATTTATTGTCGGTGTTTGTGTCAGCAAGCCACTTAACCAGTTGATTAACTCTAAGTAGTCAGGATCAGAGTTGATGGCATCTAAGTCCCCTGCATATGATTTAATGAACGATGGGGTAACAAACATATAAGTATCTTTATGTAGTGTCCACGTTGTTGAGATTGAAGACTCACTAAAACAAGGACCTAATTTAAGTTGCTGCTTATTTTGCTCGCAATCTGCATAGACGACAATGGCACTCACTATAGGCATACCTAGTAAGTATTCACACACAAAAACGATGTTACCTACTTTACTGCTTGAGTGGCTTTTAGAACCCGATATATTTAGGCCCTCTTTACCAATTGAAGAGACCATGGCTGAGGCAAAGCTCATTTCGCCGGCGCCAGTTGCTAAACCTAGTAGTGATTCGATAAGCTCCTTACTAAAATCAGCACCGAAACTTTTTGTTTCGTATTTTACATCCTCTTCAGTAACATGAACAAAGAGCCCTGAGCCACTAATGATATTTTGTAGGGCTTCGTAGTTATATAGAGAATATGGCTTTTTAGTTGCTGGGTTTTTTGTGGTTGTTATTGCGCGTGACATGCCTGCAAAAAATACAGATACTTCGGCAAACACCTTTTGAACGGACTCAGATAAAGGGGTGCTAGCGTCTATGGTACTAGACATCATGATATTCCCAGTTTCGTTGAAAACATAATATTTCTTTGCTTCAACATTGTTAGGGTTTTTGACTGCTTGCTTTAGAGGGACTGTTTGAGTGTTTGTTGCCATGATACTTCCTTATTATTAAAGTCTACGGATATATAGTTGAACATGAGACAAAATACCACCTAGTTGCATTGGCACATGCCATGCAATTTCGGCCCATTAATTGTTGTTACACAATAATGATTGTCTAAGACGACGGTAATCGCTTTGAGCGGGCAAGTACTTGCTCAAAGTTCAATGATGACCAATTAACAACGAGTGTAGTAATAATAAGCAAATAATGTAATTACAGTGCATTACAAATAAATAGTAGGGAAAGAATAAGAGGGCGTTTTCTGCAGAGCGGCTGTTGTTACTCTGGAGATTCTGATTCATTGACTACTTCGTGTTGCGCTTCTCTTTCAGCTTTCGAAATGTAACGCGGTTTATTACTTTTATGTAGTTTTGCATTGGCGCGCTTGTCTTTTTTCTTTAGTTTTTCGTATATCTTTTTTTTACGGTTCATTGGTGGCTCCTCAATAACAGCCCGCCATTGTATTGCGAATGCATTCACAATGGAAATAATACGATAAAAATTCTCACTGTTAGTTCCTTTTTTACGTTTTTATGTTTTTATTTTGTGTTTTTTGTTATTTATTTTTTACTATAAGTTGCTGTAAATTCGAATAATTGCAAATATTAACATGACAGCGATGTCTTTTCCTGTTGCTGAATTGTGACCTCAGTGTTATGTTTAGTTCCCCTTTCGGGGCTTAATTCTAGGGGAAATAATGAATCATAAAAAAAATATCATTGCAGCAGCCGTGCTTTCTGCAACGTGTGCGGCAAACGCGAACACAGCACCAACACAAGAACTCATAAAAAAAGATCCGCTGACTTACCAACAGTGGCATCTACAAAATACAGGTCAAACTGGTTTTTCATTATCAGCAGGGCAAGTTGGTGAAGATTTAAATGTCGACTTTTCTGACCGAATGGGCATTAAAGGTCGAGGTATTACAGTCTCAGTGATTGATACTGGTGTTGAAATTTCTCACCCAGATCTCGTAAACAATGTTGTAGCCGGTTCTAAAAATTTAATTGATGGTACTGATTCACCAACCGATACCCATGGTCATGGTACTGCTGTTGCGGGTTTAATTGCAGCGGAAGAAGGTAATGGTCTGGGTGGACGAGGTGTTTCACCATATGCAAATTTAGTCGGATTTAACTTTTTAGATGAGCAGTCTATCCAATCTTGGATGATATCTCATGGACTAAATGAAGATTTCCGTGCATTAGATCGCTTTACAGATCCACGTGTATTTAACCAAAGCTACGGCAGCACACCGTCAGCACCGGTCAATGGCAAGTTAGAAAACAATCCGCGTTTTGCGTTAGAAGAGCAAGTAATGCAAGATATTACGTTGGACAGTCATTGGGGACGTGGTGCTGTTTATGTAAAATCAGCGGGTAACTCATTCAGAAGTTATTCGACCTACATTCAAGGTACCCGATTCTTAGTATTACCATATGAAAATAACCAGTTTTTCAATAACCAAGGGTTACCATTTCATGACGCCAATATTACTTTGGGTAATACGACCAATTGGAACCTTGTGGTGTCAGCATTAAATGCAGATGGTAAGTTATCGTCATATTCATCGGCCGGTGCGAATGTTTTCTTGTCAGCACCAGGTGGTGAATATGGTCAAGATAAGCCCGCGATGGTGACGGTGGATTTAACCGGTTGTGACAAAGGCGGTAACGTAGCTGGTGAACACAAAAATGTCCTACATGGTGGCTCAGAGCTTGATCCAAATTGTGACTATCGTGGTACTATGAATGGGACATCATCAGCAGCACCAAATACCTCTGGCGCGGTTGCAACGGTCATGTCGGCTAACCCTGCGCTAGATTCTCGTACGGTTCGCCATTTACTCGCTTCTACAGCACGTAAAACTGACCCAACACATAATGGTGTGACCATTAATTTTGAATCGGCAACAGGCGAGCAAGTGAGCTATGATGCGATTCCTGCGTGGCAAACAAATGCGGCTGGGTATCACTTTCATAACTTCTATGGCTTAGGGGCAGTCAATGTCGATGATGCTGTTTATAAAGCGTTATTTACAGGTGTGTCTTTACCTAAGTTGCAAACACTTGATTGGCAGCGACAAGAAGCGAACGTGACTATTCCTGATGCAAGTTTGGCAGGCGCACAGAGCACAACCGCTGTTGAAGAAAATCTAACGGTTGAAGCGGTACAATTGAAACTGAACATTGACCACGAACGTTTACGCGATATTGCGATAGAGTTAACGTCACCATCGGGTACTCGCAGTGTGGTCCTAAGTGCTCGTACCGGTTTCTTAAATGGCACAGATGGCGGGTTTACAGACGCAATTATGCTAAGCCACCATTTTTACGGTGAGCAGTCGCAAGGTAATTGGACAATTAAAGTAATAGATACAGATAAAGGCACAAGTAACACGCTAATTTATAATCAAAACATTGGCTTATTTGGGACAAATAATGCAAATAACAGTGTAGATGGCGTATTAAAAGATTGGTCTTTAAGAATTTATGGTCACTAAGGGGTCGATGCATATGAAACAACTATTAGTAATGGCTGCTTTGACAGCATCTTCAGTGGCAATCGCAAACACTGATGTGACAAATGACGAGCTTGCACAACACCAACTTCAAGATGTCAGTGTTTTATTGGCACAAGGCGGTCAATTTGGCACAGTTAATGGCAAGCAAAGTGTTGAGAAAGGTCAGGTTATCATTGGTGAAAATGGTCTGAGCGCATATGAGGCAACTGGTGAAGTCATTATCGAGTTGGCATCATTTGCTGATGTAGATAAAGTTGCAGCAGCACACGGGCTAACATTGAAGCAAGCCTACAAAACATTTTATGTTGTCACGTCATCAGAGTCTAACCTAACGGCAGTTGTGAATACATTACGTAAGCAAGGTACTGTTATATCAGCTGACTTAGGCTTAATTGACTTGGGTACTAAGGTTAATTAATTCATTAAGAAGGCTCAGAAGCTTGGCTTTTGAGCCTTCTTAATTGTACGCAAGCACTCGTTTAATCGTATTACCTTCTTCACTTTTCTTTATTCGCGTTCGTTCTAACTTAAAAAGTATATTATTAAAGCGTGTTAGTTGATCGCAACGCAACCACAGTGATAACTTAACTGACGGAGTAATGTTACCTTGGTACTATGCACCTAGATAAGGGGGGCTAGGTAGCAATGGAGTGTGATGATATAAGCCGTGAGTGTTAACGCTAACTGGCAATTAAATAAAACTCAGGCTAATCCCGCGAAACAAAAATAACTGAGTACCTTAATACTCAGCCGATTAGATCAACATGTTTTAATTACTACCCCTGCTGTTTCTAACACCGTTTTTGCATCAGCCCGTTCAATGACTTTTAAAAGGGTTGTTTGAATCGTTTCATCTTTTCTTGCATCTGTTTTACTGGAAAATTTTTGTGCTTGTGGCTGCGCCCCTTCTTCTGCAATAAACTCGACAATGACTTCGTTTGCACAGTCACTCGATGCGCCATAATAAGCGAGTGAGATTTGTGGGTAGCCTTGAAATCCATTTTTAACTCTTTTAGCGATACGTTTTGTTGATTTATCTAAATTCATAGCGGGTATCCGAAAGTGAGATTTGTGCTGATAATATCATGACCCTAAAGTAACAGCACTGAGTAAAATAGAGTCATCATTTAACGTGAGTCATTTACGAATAGCAAGGCTAATCATTATCAACGAGTATTTTGCTATTTTTCGAAGTTGTTGACATTTTTGGGTCCTTAACGACAAAATAGACTGCAAAGGCTGCACAAATAAAGCCTGCGATACCATAAATGTCGAATGTTTCACCAAATGCTAACCAAGCTTGTAATGCCGTAACTGGCGGGACCAAGTAAAACACTGATGCGACACTTTCAGACTCTCCCTGCTTAACCATATACAACAGCAGTAATATTGCCGCGACCGATAGCACCAATACTAACCAAGCAAGTGTTGCTATAAATTCGATGGTCCACTGCACTTGCATTGTTTCAAATTGCACGGCCCATGGAATAAATAAGCAGCTTGCAGCAATGTATTGGACCAATGTGGCGCCAACCAAATCGACATTTTTACAAAATCGCTTTTGGTATAAAGTACCCAAAGTGATTCCGGTTAATGCTAATAGACTCATACCGATAGCAAATTGACTCTGTGCAGCATCTTGCCATTGAATGTTGCCTTGTAATACTAAAGTGATCCCGACAAAACCCAGTAATAATCCAGTCCATTGAACAACAGAAAAATGCTTATGTGACAGCACTAATAAAATGATAACGGTGAGAATAGGTTGAATACCGACTAAAAGTGCATTGAGTCCCGCAGGCATACCAAGTGAAATTGCTTGGAAAGAACCTCCTAAGTACAGGCCATGGATCAGTAAGCCAACAACACAGCTGTGTAGGAATGCACGTCCTTTAGGAATGTGCCTTTTTAATAGTGCGACTAAGGCAATGAAGAAGATAATATTGATGATCATGCGAATTGACAATAAGGTTGCTGGTTCTGCATAAACGAGACCAAACCGGGCCCCAATAAAGCCAGAAGCCCACAGTACAACAAACAAAACGGGTATAAATTTAATGAGCATATGAAACAACTGGCTTAAATAATTAACTTATCGTAACTTTAAATGGGCACAGATAAAATAAATAGGCACAGTTTTGAATGATTTTCAGGGTACAGGTAGTAAATTGGGTAACCCTAATCGCGGTCGGTTTAAGTATCAAAAAGTGGTTGAGTATATTAAAAACGAAATTGTACAGGGAAGTTTATCGTATGGTGAAAAGCTCCCGTCAATTCGGGGGCTAAGCCAATTACTTTGTGTGAGTAAGAATTCCATAATAAAAGCATATGATATGTTGGAAGCATTGGATGTTATATATAGCGTACCGCGATCGGGTTATCGAGTTAAAGAGCTCATTATTGAAGAGGTAGCCAATTTACCGCAGCCAAAAGAAGTCGATTTACTGTCTATTTCTAAAGAAGTGCTTAAGTACTCTACGCTCCGTCATAGCATGCCTGCAGGGTCAGCACATCCAAGTAGTGAGTTGCCAGCGGTTCGACAACTTTACGCTGAGATTGGGCGCCATAGTCGTCGCCAAACACACACACCAAGTTATTATCAACTGCCACCAGGGGATGATAACTTACTGAAACAGCTTTATAAAATAACTCAACAACAGGGCATTAACGTTAAGCCGGCAGACATTGTAGTAACCAATGGGGCACAACAAGCTATCAGTTTGGCACTTCGTGCGATCACTGAACCTGGTGATATTGTTGCGATAGAGACCCCATGCTACTTTGGTTTGTTACTAATGCTAGAGTCACTCGGCTTGAAAATCTTGGAGATCCCATGTGATACACACAACGGAATGGATGTCAGCGCTTTAGAGCGTGCGCTTAAGCAATGGCCTGTCAAGGCCGTGTTAGTAACCCCCAATTTTAGTAACCCGACAGGGTCATTAATGCCGCTTGCACAAAGAAAGCTGCTGCTAAGCGTATGTGGCAATACGCCGATCATTGAAGATGATGTGTTTGGTGAATTGACTTTCTCAGGTTCCTTGCCGAGTTTAAAAATGCTTGATAAGTATAATACGGTGATTTATGTAAGCTCCCTTTCGAAAACACTCGATTCTCGATTGCGCGTAGGGTGGGTCATATCTGCACAATATCAGACTTGCATTAGTAAGCGCTTGATCAGTGAAAGTATGGGAGGCCATAATTTAATTCAGTCCGCAGTGGCTGATTTTTTAGTCAGTGGTAAATACAAACAGCATCTCAAATGTGCAAGAAAACAATATCAAGAAAATTTACACGTATTTTGTACACGCTTAAGACAAGCGTTGGATCATCATCCACTATTGAATGGTTGCTATCAATTAACGCATCCGCAGGGGTCATTTTTGTGTTGGTTAACATTACCAGTACGAGTGTGTGCTTATCGTGTATATGAAGATGCTTTGCAACACGGCATAAGCATATTACCGGGTCGTTTATTTGCAACAAATCATCAGTTTGAGCATTGTATTCGCTTTAGTTTGGCCAACTTTCATGACACTATGCCATGGCGTAAAGCCATTACCGAATTAGCCGCAATTATTGTGAAACAGCTGAAATGAACGGCGATTAATCGCATTGCTGTGTATATTGGATACAATAAATGTTATTACAGCATCAATGTATTATAAATAACTCAAACAAGAACATAGAAACGTGCTAAAAATAACAATAATACTCGTATGTTCATCACTCCAAGGAATTCTACTATGATCAAACAAAGCCTACTTGCATTCGCGGTTATTACTGCACTAGCTGGATGCTCCAGTGAACGTAGTCAATCGCAAGCTAGTAATGTAGAAAGTTCGGCAAATCAAGTCGTCAGCAGAGTAAGCGTTGATAAAGTGGTTACGCAATACACCCGTAATTTTATACAACATCAACCAGCACTGGCGACCTCATTGAAATTGACTGATGATCTATATGGTTCATACGCCGACCGATTACCAGACTATTCAGTGGCGGGTATGCAAGCATTACAAATTGATATGAATAAGGCAGCAGAGCAGCTAAAGCAACTTCAGAGTAAAAACTTATCAGATAATGACAGGCTGCATGTCAGTGTTAACGAAGTTATTGCGCGTTATTATGCAGGGGATGCAAAGTTCAGTGGCGGTTACATCGATACATGGGGTGGGCACTTACCTTTTATAATTAATCAGTTAGCAGGCCCTTTGGTTGATATACCCAACATTTTGAAAGATCAGCATAGTGTAGCAACAGCGTCAGATGCAGCAGATTATATTAAGCGCTTATCGGCGTTTGCAATATTGACAGAACAAGTGAGAGAAAAAGTACTTGCGGATGCAAAAAAGGGCATAGTGTTACCTAAACCTTTATTTGAAAACACCTTTGGCTATTTGAATAATTTTACCGCCCCGAACGCGTCTGATCATCCATTAGTGAGTTCATTTGCGACAAAACTTGCAGCTGTTGACTCGATTGATAAACCTGCGCAGCAGGCTTTATTGGCAAAAGCGCAGCACATTGTTGAGCAAGAAATTTACCCGGCATTTAACAAAGTGGTTAAAACAATGCAGGTACTTGAACTAAAAGCGCCTACAGAGGTTGGTATTTGGGCACAGCCCAATGGTGCGGCTTTTTATCAGCATGAAATTACCTACCTTGCTGATTCGGATATGACTGCAGAGCAAATTCACGACATCGGCTTGCAAGAAGTTGCACGCATTACGCAGCGTATGGATGAAATACTTAAAGAAAATGGTTATAGCAAAGGCTCAGTGAGTGAGCGTATGCAACAGTTAAATGATGAACCACGTTTTTTATATGATGACACAGATGAAGGGCGTGAAAAGTTATTGACTTTCTTACATGGTGAAATTGAGACTATTAATGCCAAGGCACCAACGTTATTTTCAACTTTACCGCCACAAAAAGTAGAAGTAAGGCGTATCCCGAAAGCGGTAGAAGCGGGCGCTCCTGGTGGCTATTACAACGGCCCGTCACTTGATGGTAGTCGTCCTGGGGTATTTGCAATCAATCTAAAAGATATGAAAGCGGTTCCGAGCTTTGGCATGAAGACGTTAACTTACCATGAAGCTGTACCGGGTCATCACTTTCAAATCGCTCTGAACATGCTGCAAACAGATATTGGTTTAATGCGACAAAATGCATCGTTTAATGGGTATATTGAAGGTTGGGCACTTTACTCTGAGTTAGTTGCCTATGAAATGGGCATGTATGAAAATGACCCTTTTGGTGACTTAGGACGATTGCAAGCAGAAGCGTATAGAGCAGCGCGCTTAGTTGTTGATACAGGGCTACACTACAAAAAGTGGACTCGCCAGCAATCGATTGAATACTTTGCGCAAGCAACCGGCTCTGCTATGAGCGATGTAACAGCGGCCATTGATCGCTATATTGCTTGGCCAGGACAAGCGTTGGGTTACAAGTTAGGGATGTTAAAGTTTGTTGAGTTGCGCAATAAAGCGAAAACGGCATTGGGTAGTCAATTTGACATCAAAGCGTTTCATGATTTAGTGCTATTAAAAGGCGCACGTCCGCTTGCAATTGTAGAAGCCGATGTCGACCAATGGATAAAAACGCTTGGCAATACTTAATACCCAGCGTGAATTTTATTAACGGGGGCTTTGCCCCCATTTTTATTTAAGGAAACCCAGTGAAACGACTTTCTTTATTTGCGTTATCAATGATTGCGTGCAACGTACAAGCAAATTTACAAGATGCTAGCAAAAGGGTCGCTGACTACGCGGTGGATACTTATCAGCAAACGCAAATACACACACTTGCGAACATGGTGTCATTTAAAACAGTCAATAAACAAGGTATTAAAGCGCCTGAAAATCCACAGTTTATTGGCTTTAAACAATTATTGAAAATGAAAGCTGCAGAACTTGGTTTAGATTATCAAGATCTGGGCTATACCGTATTAATTGGACTGGGGCAGCAGCGTGAGAAGGTGACCATTGTAACACATGGTGATGTGCAGCCAGCAGATGCAAAAAAATGGCAGAAAAGCCCTTATTTACTTGATATGACGTCACAGCCAGGCAAATTAATTGCCAGGGGCACCGAAGACGATAAAGGCCCTATTGCGACAGCGCTGTACGCAATGAAAGCAATAAAAGACAAAGGCATTGCGCTAGAAAACCGTTTGGAACTGATGATTTATTTGGCTGAAGAGTCGGATTGGGCACCGCTTAAAGCGTTTATGAAAACTTACCAACAGCCTAAATACGCTATAACAATCGACGCAAGCTACCCTGTTGTGGTTGCGGAAAAAGGCTGGAGTTTAGTGACTCCGACATTTAATGCTACATCCGCGCAGACAGGTATTTATGTATCACAATTAACGGGGGGCGCTTTTAAAAGTCAAATCCCAGAGGATGCGAGTGTTGTTTTGCATAATGCAAGCGAGGATGTGATCACACAGTTAAAAGCAAAGGCAATGCAGCTAAGCGCAGCTAAATTTGCGTTTAATGTGGTCGCAGATGGTATAAAAATTTCGAGTAAGGGGGTATCAGCCCACTCTTCAGAACCAGCTGCTGGTGTCAATGCGATAGCTTACTTAGCAGCGTTACTCTCAGAGGTTGAACTTGAAAAAAATAGCGATGGCCAAGCACTCACCTTTGTAGGACAACTCATCGGCTTAGATTTACATGGTAAGCAATTTGGTGATATAGCTTATGAGCATGACTTTATGGGGCCTATGACAGTGTCGCCCACACTCATTGAGCGCAGTGGTAATATTGTGGAAGTGGCTATTAATTTACGCCGACCTGTTGGCAAAGAGAAAGCAATATTGGCGCATCAAATTAGTACCGCGGTGACAAAATGGCAGCAACAACACGGTGTGACACTTGCGAATATGACGGTTGATATAGGCGAACCGATGTTGCTTGATAATGCCCCTCATGCACAAAAGTTACTCGATATATTTAAACATTATACCCAAGATGAAGATGCAGGGTTTGTATCAATAGGGGGGGGAACTAACGCCAAACTGTTTGATAATGCGGTGAGCTTTGGTCCATCCATGCCCGGTAAAAAATATACTGGTCATTCTGAGCATGAATATTTAACGGTGAAACAAATTAAGTTAAATCTACGTATGTATACAGCAATGATGATGGAGCTGGGGAATATGTAACTGACTGTTATGGCCAGTTAGCCTGAACGCGCTAACATCTGTAAAGTCAGCATGTTCTGTTAAAGTATGCTGACTTTTTTGTATCTGGTAAATTGATGATATATAACCTGTAATCGACTGTAATACCCAAAAAACGATTTACTTGCTAAAACCATAGTCAAGCATAGGGGCACTATGCATTAACCATAGCAGGAGCAAATTATGTCGGATTCAGCAAGTAATGAGCAAAAACCGTCTCAGCGGGTGTTAAAAGCGGTAATGGGTCAAGAGGAAGCACTTGGCCCATTTTCTAATTTACCGGGAGTGTGGAAAAATACGGGGCAATTTAGTGGTCATGGTTGGAATATGATAGCGCTACCGTTTCCTACTGGTGAACTTGATTATCGGCTTCTAAATAATCAGTATAATGAAACACTTACCTTCCAATTGGTGGATAAAAACGTCCCGAACCGAGGTATGAATGGTGACCAAGAAGTAGAAACAATCGATTATGTGCAACAAATAGAACAAATTGCAGCAGCTGATTTTCCTGATTCAGGGCTTGCTGGTGGATCTGGGCTTGCTATTCATCATGAACCGGGGCTGTGGCTGTATATGAAAAACCATACCACGGATGATCTCAATATCGCTCGATTATCAAGTATTCCCCATGGCGATTCGTTGATGGCGTTAGGCCAAAGTGCACAAAGTAAGACTGGGTTTGAAATCCCCAAGATTAGTGGTTTACCGATAGGAGTTGATGATAATTTAGAAGAAAATCCATATTTGATACCTTACTTACATTTTCATAAACATTTATTTGAAAATGTGTTCGACCCGACGCAGCCTAATGATTTGCTAAATAAAGCAATTTTGCCTTTTTTCCAACAAGGTAAAGTGGCTAATGTCACACAGTTGAAAGTAGACTCTAGGCTCGCCAGCGGTGGGGTCAATAATATTCCATTTGTGGTACGCCAAGCCAATGCCGATCAAGTTGAAGCAACACTTTGGATATATGAACTGACAGAAAAGCACCCAAATGGTGAGCCTAAAATGTTACTGCAATATTCACAAATTGTTATGCTTGATTTCTTTGAGAGACGGGATGGTCAAGGCTTAATCAAATGGCCACATGTGAGCATTAATACGCTTGAAAAACAGCCAACAAGTTAACTTGCTGAATACAGAGTGCCTCAGTATGGTTGTGGAACACGATTAAGTGAGTCATAGCTTTGTTTTTTGGTACTCATATTGAACATGGTTTTCAAACACCGAATTCTGTAGTTTTTATATAGCAAGGTGTCGCTATGAATTTCCTGATAGGCTTATACTTTTTTTGCATCTGCTACCTCTGCCGAGAGGTCTGGATGCAGGTGACTTAAAACGTTAAACTAATTGAGTTTGAATACTTTTATTTAAGGCCGAAGATGACCAACAAGATGCAACCGAGTAACCATGGCTTTGTTGATGATGTGTCAATTTTGATTGCGCAAGCAAAACAACGCACAGCAATTGCAGTAAATAATGAACTGACGCTACTGTATTGGCATGTTGGTCAGCGGATCAGCCAAGAGGTGCTTGCAGGAGAGCGGGCAGATTATGGCAAACAGGTTGTATCTACTTTATCTAAGTCGCTAACAGCACAATTTGGTAGAGGTTGGGAACAACGCAACTTAATGCAAATGGTTAAATTTTATGATGTTTTTAGAGAGTTATCAATTGTGCAGACAGTGTCTGCACAATTGAGCTGGAGCCATTTTGTTATTTTAAGTAACCTCAGGTTTGGATAAGGGTTTTGGAATAGGAAATATTTTGAAAACAAACTTGCGTACAATCAAATGATGATATTTTGTTCAATATCAAGGCGCTTTTATGCAGTAATAGCGGGCTATTACAAATGAAAGCAACGCCGAGAGTGAGAAAAATAGCTTTATTGGGCAAATTCACTTATCCAGAGCTGAGGTTAAGTAGCATTCATGACCCGATAAAGCGTGATTTCTATACTACGATGGCAATTTAAGAACGTTGGTCAACACGGACACTTGACGAACGAATTGGCGCTGTTATGTTTGAACGCACGGCCATAGCCAAAAAGCCGGATGATGCTATTGTGTCCACACTTGTTTATTGGTGGTGCACGCTAAGTTGATGCTTGAAATTTATTTGGTGTATGAGCGTCAACGTCATCGTTTAAAAATACGGGTATGAGCTTGTTCAGAATGCGTATGATTAATGGTAAGTTGAACGTATCTATCGTGGTGTCAGAACCACTCAAAAACACTGGAAAGTTAGATAAAAAACGGTGCTAATTTAGCACCGTTTTTTCAAGTATACAGCTCATTTGTAAGCGGAGGAATTATGACTTATTGCATCATAATTATGCTTTCCCATTTGGGTTGAGTGTTTTAGAAATCAAATAAATCAGTTGTTCCTTATGCGCAGCGCTGACCGTGTCACCTTTACGGCGCTTGATCATATCTTTAATTTCTTTCAGGTTGTAACGGGCCAGTGCTTGAATGCTTTGCTGGCTTGCACCTTGCTTGTCGTTATTGGCAATTTTTATTAAACGATTTACATATTCACGTTGTAGATTGCGTCTAAAACTATTAACGTCTTTTCTTGCATCGACTTTGAAAATCGCATTCGTCAATTCAGCAAATACTTCATCTAATTTAAATTCGTTACCATACAGTTCGGTATCTACAATACGTTTTAACACAACAGGGTGAAGCACATGATTGAGCACCGATTTTTGTGTGCGTAATGCCATATCATGAAACTTTGGATCTTCTGTTTTTGAGTAGTTAAAGAAGAAACGGCGTTGAGTTTGCAGGTGTTGTGCCAGCGCTTGATCGACAGAGAATGCATTTGGTGCGAACACAAAATTACTTAATGCTTGCATAGCACGTCGTTGTTCTTTTTCAGGCACTGGTGTGAATGGGGTCTTTGCATTTTTTTGACCCGCAAAATCACGTTCTACGTATACGCCGCCAATATAGCGAGAAATTACACCTACATTGTTGTGATATTCACGGTTTAGTAGCGCGTAGTCGGTCACTAAGCCTTGATAAGATTCACCTTCAACAATAGAGCGATTTAATAAATCGGAGACCAGTATATTTACTGTTTCTAAACGATCGGTGGCGTAGCCGATTGCGTCATTTGATAAGTCATAAATATTAACGCGTGGGTCGATGGCTTTGCCTGGTGCACGCATATCATCCGCATCGTTGCCAAACGCATTACCCAGTTCAGTTGAGCGCGCTAAGATTTTATTTAAGCGTTGTTGCTCTGCGTGCGCATTGTCTAGTGCACTAGAGTAACCATATTCAATGGCCCAGTTATCATATGGGCCAGCCATAGTGGTGTAGTACAACCCTTGCTTCTTTCCATGCGGGGCAAAGTTAATCGCCGGATATTCCATGACAGACCCAGTCAGTGGAAGGTTGTCACTTGGCATAATTGATTGCACTTTGTCTTTTGAATGCAATTGGCTTGAACGCATATTGTGGTTTAACCCAAGCGTATGACCCACTTCATGTAGCACCAAATAATGTAAGTACTCGCTGATAAAGCGTGCTTTATCAGCACTGCTCGCTGAAGAGGCATTTAAGGCTGCTTGTCCAAATTGTGCTGATTCGAACAATGCTGAGTGGTCATGATGGTCGTTAGATGTTGTTGCTTGTGTGCCACTGAATAAATCAAGTGTATCTAAACGGCGTCTAAAGCTTGATAGCTCAAGCATAATATCTGACCCTAGGATCTGGCCTGTTTTTGGGTTTGCAAAACTAGGACCATAGCCTGAAAAGCGCACTTTTGGAGACGATGTCCAACGCATTACATTGTAACGTAAATCTCCTGCATCCCATTTAGCATCATCAGGCTGTACCTTCACTACGATGGCGTTTTTAAATCCCGCTTTTTCAAATGCAGGGTTCCACGCTAATGCTGCCTGTTTGATTGTGTCTCGGTATTCTAGTGGTGTGGTGTTCTCAATCCACCAAACAATGGGCTCTATCGGTTCAGATACTGCGGCGTTTGGATCTTTTTTCTCTAAGTGCCAGCGATTAATGACATCACGATATGGGGTCGGGTCTTGAAGTGATGTCATATCATATTTTGTTTGACCAAAATAACCAATACGGGGGTCATCAAAACGGGCCTTGAAACTATTTTCCGGCATAGGGACTAGGCTGTGGCGCACATGAATATTAATACTTCGATCGTCAGTAAAGGCAAAATCCGCGCTAGTTGGTCTGGTAACCGTCGGTCTTACTGGGGCACCGTTATCATAAACATATTCAATGCTTAAATCGGTATTTTTAGGGTAGTTATGCAGTGCTAAATATTTTGTTTTATCTTTGCTTAACTTACCAAGTGTCCGGCGTTTTCCCGGTTTCTGCTTGGGGTTTTTAGATGGTTTTATTTGCTTAAGGGCTTCTGTCAAAAAAATACTTTTGGCATCAATGAGGATATCGCCGCTTTTTTCATCGTGTGCTTTAATCTTTACGCTGGCAACAATTGGGCGGTTAATATTTGCATCTTTGGCACCGCTAACTGCGTTGTTAGGATCAAAATAAAAATGTTGATTTTCAGCGCGAATTTCAATGCGATTAAAGACGCGATTGAATGTATAAACAGTGCCGCCGCGGTAGTTTCCTCTGAACCCAAAGTCACCAGAACCATCTAGTATTTGGGCAAAGTGTATAAACTCGCTGTTCAGTTGTGATTCGTTTAACTGTAGTAAAACGGCGCCTGATTTATTACTTTGAAATAAGGTAAAAAGACCTTCGTGCTTAGTATGGTTTTTAGTGAGGTCAGCAATCGTTTGCTGCTTCTTATTTTCAGCTTTTGTGGTTTGTTTGTCAGATGCATAAGCTGGCAGGCTGCATAGTGATGTGCTGATGCATGCAGCAATGCCAAGTGCGATCGTTTTTTTATGAAAAGTCATAGATATTCCTAACAGGTACAATATCTAGAATATAACGTGTTATGAGCCTAATAGGTGAGAAAGTACGGCGAAATTCATAAAAATAGGGTGAACTGGGAAGCTTGAATATTAACTAACCGGATAATGATGATCAGTGCTAGACCAATCATCATTAAGGGTGGGTTACATTGGGCTGTTCATTATTTAGTGGGGTTAAAATTTACCAGATGGCGGCCAGTTTGGATTATCTATTTCATCCTCACCCACAGCTGTATCTGCTTCCATGGCAATGGATTTCGGCACATTGTCTTTTGGGATCACCACCTCTACCAAGAAATTGGTATCTGGATTAGCACGAATTTCCTCCATAACATTGAGTAATTCTCCTAATTGACTGACTTTACGGCCTTGTCCACCAAAAGCATCGGTTAAATTGGCGATATTCCAACTTGGCAGCTCATTATAAGGGTACACTTCATCTAAGAGTGGGTCTTTATAATCGACTGGCGGTGTTCTAAAAGGATTTGGATTAACTAGGTATTGCTCAATACCATAAATGCCATTGGCAATAACAAATACCACCGTATTTTGTCCGTAGGCATGTTGATCTGCAACGGCCTGACACGTTTCATGAAATGCGCCATCGCCCACTACTACAATGGCGCGTTTGTCTGGATAAGCGCATTTAACCCCGGTGCCAGCTGGCACCGAGTAGCCAATAGATAGCCAAGAAGCTTGCGCTACAAACCCATTTTGACTTGGAATTTTTACACTTTGGGCACCGATAAGTGGAAAGCCAGCATCTACCACCATGATATCATCTGTGCAAAGCCATTGGCCTAAAGTATGGTAAAAATTATCATACCCGAGTGTGTTTTGAGCATGGTACTGGGTGGCTAAGAGGGGAGGCTGTTGTTTTAGTCGTAGGCCCGAAAATGGAGCGTTTTTTTGTATTTCGAGTTCAGAAAAAGCGACAATAAGTTGATCTAAATAGTCGCTAAGCTGTACTGATGGATAAAACTCAGCACCAACATGTACACCGTCATGGGCTGCCAAAATCGTTTTGTCGCTGCGTATGTCTTCATTACCTGTATCTTTTCCGGTGGTCCACGCGCCAATACCAATGAGTGCGCCTTCATCACCAACCAGTGTATCAATTTCTTCATTTTTAAGTGTGACACAGCCTTCAAACCAAGGATGAGTTTCAGCAATGACAGACTTACTCATTGCAGACGTCACGAAATGAATATGGTTTGCCGGCAGTGTATGGCTGGTGTTGATCACATCTAACAAAGCCAAAAACTTATCTTGTAGCCCATAACGTTGTAGCTCTACGCCAGCCCAAAAAATACTTTTTGGCCGTTTTAACATCATATTAATGGTTGCTTTTGCTGCATTAGCCGCTTCACTAATGGTGATTGTGGCATTCACACCACTGCTGAGTTTTCCTGTTGGTTTTACGCAGGGGGTTCGCCACACATCTTCAGCGACTTCAAAATAGATAGGTCGCTTTTGAGTGAGCATAGCGGTAATTGCAGAGTCTATTTGAAAAGGGGCTTGCTGTGCGTTAGTTATACGCTCAGCGGCTACCGTAATAGGCTTAAACATATGAATATCAACAAATTGATACCCGGTTGTATGTGAATAAAGTAAACCAGTTTGTTTTGATATTTGATCTTCTTTATTGGTTGGTGCGCCATTAATAAGTATGACCGGGACTTGTTCAACAAATGAGCCCGCGATGGTATTTAGTAAGCTAAAAGCACCAACGCTATAGGTAACATACAATGCACTGACACCTTTTAGCCTCGCATACGCATCAGCAGCAAATCCTGCACAAATCTCATTAGCATTACCGGAAATAGTAATTGGCGTTTCTTTATCGGCTAAAATAGTATCGAGCAAAGCGGCTGTATAATTACCTGCTACGCCAAACATTTGTTCAACACCAATTTCTTCGAGGCGATCTTTTAAATAATCAGCAACACAATATTCATTGATAACGTTATTCATTGCAGCTCCTTGAATTGGATCAAAAAAGGCGGCAAAAATACCGCCTGTTATCGAGGGAAGTTATGGTTTGTCAAAATAGGTTAAATTCACCCCTATTACCGTGTGTTCGTCGAGGTGTTTATCAATTGGCGCATCACTTGCTGAAAATTGACCATCAATGTATTGGTTGATCAGTTTTGCTGAATTTTCTTCATATACAGCTTTGATTGCGGTTGAAGGAGAAACATGTGTTGTGCTTTCATATGCTTCACTTAAAGGCGCCAGTCCAAATCCACGTTCAAGTACCAGATCCGTTGAGCGCAGTGCACCTTCAACCCAACCTTGATAATCAGAAAATGCTTCACCGCAGGTGAATAAGTTAGGAAGGGGCTCAATTAAATCTTCCATGACTTGTCTGTCGTTTGCGCCTACGGCCCATTGGTGTACACCGTAGCCAAATTGTTGGCTTACAGGAATATCAAAATTTACGCTGCCTTCCCAAATTCGTGCACTGGTTAGTATAGGCTCTGGCACATAGTGGGTATTGAAGATTTCTTTGAAGAACTTAGTTGCCTGTTGCACCACGGCAACTGAAGCGGGATACATGTCACTGGGGACACTCTCTACCGATTGTTCTTGTTTCGGGTTATGATAAAGTTCGCCTTTGTTTTGTAATGCACTCCAAAAGTTAATGTTTAAATAATCACAGTAAATGGTGAGTGCGGCGGGGCGTTCGTATTTTTGACTATTGATAGCATCAAGTTGATGTTGCACACTTTTACTGGGGTCGGTATCTCTTTCTTCATACATAAGTGCCGCTGCAAGCTCATCGTTTACCGCATAAAATGGATAAACAGATCCCGTGGGTAAGTCGGCAAAGTTGGGTCCAAACTCAACCGCAGGACGGCCTGTTATCCCTCGACCCCACCAAGCATTATCATAATATAGATTAATTTTCAGCAATGGCTGATTGGACGCGGTTTGCAGTGTATTCCAGAGTTTTTCACTGTGTTCTTTAGGCAATCGATTAAATGCATTTGATTTTACAAACAAGCGTTCTAACGCTAAGCGTGGTAATCCTAGAATAACTTTTTCAGCATGGACTTGACTGCGATGTTCGCCACCTTGTTCATCTATGTGGATATAGTGCAATATATATTTTCCAGATGCCTCGTCGTGATCAATTTCTTCAATACTGGTCTGTAAGTGAATGCGCTCAGTACCAATCTGATCAACGAGTGCGTTAGGTAATGTACTAAAGCCATCTTTAAAAGTTCTAAATTGTACATCTGCA
Organism: Pseudoalteromonas sp. MMG013; assembly: GCF_018100885.1. NCBI lineage: Bacteria > Pseudomonadati > Pseudomonadota > Gammaproteobacteria > Alteromonadales > Pseudoalteromonadaceae > Pseudoalteromonas > Pseudoalteromonas sp. MMG013. Next base: position 127,773 of record NZ_JAGJEE010000002.1, read on the forward strand.
GGAAAATCTTCTAACAATTGATAAGCGACACCAGCATTCATTTTCGATAAAAAAGTGCCGTTGAAGCCCAATACGCGATATAGCATGGTGATACATTCTTGGCTGTAACCCATATCTGAGAATAAGTCCCATAAAGTCCATTCATTCAGACCTTTATCTTGCCACTGACAATCTAAGCGAAATGCCTGCCAAAATTCAGGACCGCGTACTTCAGGGCGCGCATCAAAATGTGGATTAGCTTGTAAAATTCGGTTAAATACTACATTGATGATGTCTTTCGGATTAACGCCTTGTTCAGATGGCGCCAAATTGTACAACTCGGACCAAATAGCATAATTATCTTGCTGTGCATCTGTAACAGAGAAGCTCTCGCCACGAAAATATAGACGGTTGTTTCCATCACTGTTCATAGGAAAAGGAACTATTTGATCCTGTAGATCCAACGACAAAAAGAGTGCCATTAAATCATCCATTCCCTCGAATAAGAAGCGCATGCCGCCTTGCTCTTCTTTGACGGTAATGAACTCAGGTTGACCTTCTCCTGTATGTTGGTTTTTAAAGTTAATGAGATCGGAGTCTAAGCGACCCCCTGTTCTATCTGAGCGTTCGAATATCGCGAAGTCTTGTGTTTTATGTTCTTTTTCTAACCGCCACGCGCTATATAGACCTGACATACCAGCACCAACAACCGCCACCTTTACCGATTTCGGGATCGTTTTAGACTTTATCTCGTTACCAAATTTATAATGGGTCATGATAGTTCCTTATATGGATGAGAGGAGATAACACATTGATGTAGATAGCTCCTTGTTGTTAATTTTTGTCCAGTGTTTCTATTTTTTAGATTTGTAACTTTACCTTTTGTTTACAAATTTTTGAGCATATAAACTTTAGTTCATACTTAGCGAAAAAGTAATTACAGCAGGTTACATTTTTATATTCTTGCTTAGGCTATTGTTTTCTAATGAAATATATATTTTGATTTTAAATCAAGGTATTATGTTTTTCGGTATGTGTAGAAGTAGTGAGAATAATGAGCAGTCACATTGCTTTTATTATCCTAGTCATCGATTGATGATGAAGTTAATTACAGAAGGAAACACTCAATACAGATGGCTTCTTTGGTGATAAAACGTGCACTAAAGCAGTGTGTTTCGTTATACCTTAAATATGCAGCTAACATGCTGGTTTACTGCATCAAATAAGGGTAATTAATACATAGTTGGGCCGCCGACTCACTTTTCTTTTAATAAAACCAATTAGGTATTAAATGCTAAGGACTAAATATGAAACTATCACTTTATCAAGTTGATGCATTTGCGACTCAAGCTTTTGAAGGTAACCCTGCCGCTGTTATACCGTTGACAGATTGGCTAGATGATGTGCTATTACAAAAAATAGCGGAAGAAAATAACCTATCTGAAACGGCTTTTTTCGTTGCCCAAGGGGATAGTTATCAGTTGCGCTGGTTTACACCCATGGAAGAAGTTGATCTGTGTGGTCATGCTACATTGGCCACTGCACATGTATTGTTTACACATTTGGGATATGACCGTGAGCAGATTTGTTTTTTAACGCGCAGTGGTCCACTTCACGTTAGCAAGGCAACGGGTGGGTATTCAATGGAGTTCCCTGCGACTATGGTCCACCCAATTGATGCACCTGACGTTTTGTTAAAAGGGCTAGGTAATATGACACCTTGCCAAGTAAGATCTGGGTTTGACTATGTGGTTGTACTCGAGAATGAAGCAGCGGTGAACGCGTTGAACCCAGATTTTAGCGCATGGCAGCAGCTTGACAAACGAGGTGTTGTCGTCACAGCTAAAGGAGACCATGTGGATTTTGTGAGTCGCTGCTTTTTTCCTAAACTACGTGTAAACGAAGATCCTGTAACAGGCTCCGCACACTGTGAATTAGCACCTTTTTGGGCTGAATTCTTCAACAAGACAGAGCTTGTTGGTAAGCAGCTTTCTGCAAGGACAGGTGTTGTTGAGTGCAATGTGAAAGGAGAAAAAGTGGTACTGTCAGGTCAAGCCATCGATTATTTGCAAGGTGAAATTAGCGTTTGATGTCAATGTAAACGCTATGTTTGAGTGCTTTTAGAGTTTTAGTACACAATAAGACGAATGTTAATAAGGATAAATATGTTAAAGAAATGTATGTTACTTGGTGCGATGTTTGCTGGCACTTGTACAGGGCTTGACTATTCTTACATTTCATTGAGTACTAAACATACCTCTAGAGCCGATGCTTACCTTACTGTAGGTGCGTCGTTATATCAGCACAGCACTAAATTTGATATTTGGCCTTATTTAGACACGCGATACAGTGGTGCAGAGCAAGACCAGCTGCGTATTTATGTAAAATAAGTGAGTAGATGATTGGTGTTAAAGTTGATGAGGTTTTAGTGCTGTAGGGTGTCACCTTTTATCAGATAACAGTAGAAGCTGGGTTTAAGTAACCCAGCTTTTTTTATTGCAGTGTGGATATCTTATAGCGATTATTTAACACAGCCCCTAATACAACTGATATTATTTCGTTGCTTTATATTTTAGTGTGACATTTTGATAGGGGAATATGCCGCGAATACCAAAGTGCCACGTACCGCTCTGGGCATTGATTAAGGTACATTGTTCATTGCTGCCCCAAAGATATGGACGACAATCAAAGCTGAGAAAGTAAGGCTTTTTATTATGTCGAACATACAAGTCGGCTTCACCTTGTCCCTCAATATTCACTTCTAAAGTATTATACCCTTCAGGAAGTTCAATAGAAAAACGTTGCCACCATAACCAGCCATTGATATCTGTAAATTCTCCTTCAATGATATCTTGGGCAGGCGTCGTATTAAGTTCAATCACAATGGGATCGTGATCAGAAGAGCGATAAGCATGCTCTGAATACAAACTTGCCTTGTGCTTATCAGATTTATACTCAGTGTTATAGTCAAGTGCAGCTGGTTCATCTGCATTAATATGCCAATCAGATACGGCTATGACTTTATTCATAAGCTCTGTACTGGCAAAGGCATGGTCAAGGCTTCCTATTCGACCTTTATAAACATATGAATAGTCAGCTGTATTGCCATTTAACTGTTGTTTGATATTGGTATACCCTTGCTCAGTGAAGGTACGAATAGGATCTTCTTGGGCATAGGCATTAATATCACCTAAGATCAATGTATCAGGATCAGATATGCCCGTTGGTTCAGTTGAAACCCACGCTGAGAGTGCTTTTACTGCATTGATACGAGTAAGGTTCCAGCAACCTTGCCCATCATTTTGGTCTTGATCTAACCCTTCAGCACGGCTACAGCTCCCTTTGGATCTTAAATGTGTAATAACCACATTGAACGCTTCTTGACTGGCCAGCGACTCAAAAGTTTGCATGACAGGTGGACGGTTCCCGTAATCAAATGGTTCGGCTTCAGTAAATGACGGATTACCTATTTCTTTGACTTTATTACTTCGGTATATGAGTGCCGACATAATGGCATCGCCACCGACTTGTGCGGTGTTCAAATTGACATAAGCATATTGATTGGTGCTATCTTGTGCATTTAATGAAGAGGTTAAATCGGCCAGTGCACTGAGTTCATCAAAACCATCGTTCTCCATTTCTAAAATACCGATGATATCGGCATCTAGATCAAGCATAGCAGTGATTATTTTGGCTTTTTGACGGTCAAATTCTTCTTGAGTGTCGGCCCCTCTGGGCGTTGGAAATCCGCCACCTTGGCCGTCACCGTTAAAGTAATTTAAGACGTTAAAACTGGCAATACGCAAATCTCCCCGCTCGGCTACATGAGGAGCTTCAGTACGGAGATTCTGTTGTATAAAGTTCGGTTGCTGTACTGGGTGAATACGATACTGCCCGTACCCAAAGCCTAATACGCCTTGAATATTGTTGACTTTATCTCCTAGCCTCATAGTATTGTAAGCATCAAGCTCTGGAGTTGGATAGGGGATCACTTCTGGGTTTTGAGTTGAAATACCATCATCGAGGGTCAGCTCTTTTTGCTTATTTTGTACTTCTAATGCATTAGCTGGCTCACCGGGTAGGGCGAGTTGAGTTGCTTGATACAGTCGCTCACTGGCGAGCTTCACTTCACCATAACGTTTTAAACCATATGTATCATTTACAATGAGTTCATTGGTCACATTAACCAACATACCTTCGTATGCTTCTAGGCTTGGAAGTACTGGCATGGTGATATCCGTTGAAGATACCGGTGCTGTGCCACAATTGGCAATACCATTGACAGAATTAATTTGAGTTTGTCCGTATTCTTCGTGCACTTTCCCTGAAAGTTTGATTACATCTCCAGCAGTCACAGTGGAGCCAGTATAGGCTACAAATATTCCTTCTGAAGTGAGAGGATCATTATCATACTGAGTGGTTTCTTCTTGTATGAAAAAACCTTTGAGTTGGTCGTCCCCTTGCAGTGCTGTTGTAATAACACCCTGTATCTCAACATATTCTCCTAATAATGGGCTCTCATCGGTGTTACCTTGAATTGTACTTATGAGTACATTGTTTTCGTTACAAGTGAGCGTCGGCGGTTCTGGTGGTTGTTCATTATTATGTTTGCCAATATTAGAAAAGTCATCTTTTGCCAATGCTGTCCATTGTTCAGAAGGAATAAACGCGTCGCTATCGTCACTATCACCTTGTGAAATACTGCTAATGCGTATTAAAGTGCGATCTTTAGTGCTCACACCTGAATCAGACCAGCTACTACCAGGATCAACCCCTTTTTGGCCTAAGCTATCGATTGTATTACCTGCATTACTCAGTATTACGGCATCATCACCATTGTACCAACTGCCACCTGAGAGTAGTTGTGCTTTATTCGCAAGTTCTGCCGTTGCGCTAGTGTGTGCAATAACAAAGGTGGTATTTGCTGCTATAGAGCCTTCAAGGTTGATGGTTCTGCCTGCGGTCGTTTTACCATTGAAGTAATAAGAGAGTGCATAACCGTCTAAGTTAATAGTATCTGTGCCAGTATTATAAAGCTCAATAGCCTTATTATTACTACTGCCTTCTATATATTCAGAGATAATGAGTTGTGCATGTGCTGGTACGCATACTGCTGAAATGAGTGATGCTAAAATCGCTTTTTTTAACATTTTCTTATTGTTCCCGTGTTAGATTTATTATTTTGAATAGAAAATTTAGCGTAGATATTCTACTTTAATTTTGTTTCTAAAATGTGTCAAATGTTTTTATTTTGTTGTATTTTTGGTTGGGAGCCTTGTTTTTTAGCATGGGATTAGAAACGTTTGGTCGGGCTGTGTTGGTATAGTCGCTGCCGAATAAGGTTGGTATGTATGGATTAGAGTGAAATTGTAGGCTCTTACTTTTGAGTAAATTTGTCTATTTTAAGTATGTGCTGGTAAGTGAATAACTTTACATGGATAGTAAGTACACAATAGTGAAGCTTGAGTGTCGCAAGTGAGCATCACGACATTTAAGTCGTGATTATATTCGTTAGCAAATAAACCTTTACGATTGAGCTGTAATTTTAGCTGAGATAATCCCTTTTTTGTTCTCATATCGGTTATATTAACCGGGTAGACTGATGCTCTAATGCGCTTCTAAGAGAAAAATAGTCACCGGTAGATACGGCCAATTTATGGATTAATTTCAGGAGATGGTTTTACTCACTTTGTCTATTTTTTCAATGGCTTGTTCCAATTGTTGAGTGGTTATATATGGTGCAGGGCCTAATCTCAACTGATCCCCACGACTATCGCATTGCACGCCTTGAGTAGCTAATGCACTGACCCACTGAGCCGCTACTGGGGTTGTCAGGGCTAAAAAACCGGCATTGTGAGTTAGTGAGTGAGACGAAAATTCAAAGTGTGCATTCAGCTTTGGCTGTGATTTAATACCGTTGGCTAAATACAAAATTTGTTGTTGACTAACAGCCCTTAATTTTGAAGGGGTTAGCTGCTGCTGAGCAAAAAAATCAAATACGGCAGCGGCGCGGTAGTGACTCGTTGGATCGTAAGTTGAACCATCAAATGCGCTACTACCCACCCCATATCGTACCTCACCCGGCGATTGCTCTAGCAGGCTAAACTCTGCAAACCACCCAGTAATGATAGGGCTTCCTTGATGACTTGGTGGTATGCGCAACATGCAGTTTCCTTCACCGGCTTGGCAGTATTTATATCCGCCAGAGACAATAAATGCATGCTCTAAGTCCCACTCTTTTAGGCTAAATGGTACGACATTGAGCGCATGATATGCATCGACTAAACAAGGAACCGTGAGCGTATGGGCGTAACGTGCAACATGGCCTATGTCATTGAATATCTCGCTGGTACCGTAAAATACAGCGGAAAGCATGACCGCGTCAGTGTGTTGATCAATTTCCTCAATAAGTCGTTCAGCCAATGTTTCACTCGGTTGAACAGGTACATTCACTATCTTTATATTGAGATCTTTTAGGCGATTCAGTTGTCGTCGCATAGAATGGAATTCACCATCAGTGGTAACAATTTTGATAGGGCGTTTTCGTGGTGTTTTAAAGCATGATAGATCAGATAGGAACCTGAGTAATAGCTCATGAGTGGATGCGCCCAATGTAATTTGGGCAGTGGGATCATCGAGTAAAGATGCATAAAACGCTTTCACTTGAGCTGCTTTTTTAAAAGCCAGCTGCCATTTATCGTCTATGTGCTCAGCAGCGTGTTGGTAACACTCTAAGACCCCTTGCTTGGCAACGTTTGGCCACGCTTGATGAGAATGACCTGATAAGAGGATTCGTTTGTCAACTTTAAAATCACTGTAGTGCGGCTGCAGTAATTTGGCGAATTCTGTTGTCATTATTTTACTCCAATAAAAGCAGTTATAGGTGAGTACGTAACTCAAAGAGCTCAGGAAAAAAACTGATATCAAGTGCTTTTTTTAAAAAGCTTACCCCTGATGAGCCTCCCGTGCCTATTTTATTTCCAATAATACGTTGAACCGTATACATATGCTTAAAACGCCACTGCTGGAAGCTATCTTCAATATCCACTAATTTCTCGGCAAGCTCATATAAGTGAAAGTACTGCTCCGCGTTTTGGTAAACCGTTAACCAGGCATTTAAAACACTTTTGTTTGCTTGATACGGCAGGCTAAAGTCTCTCTCTAGTACCGCCTTATCGATTGGTAACCCGTGGGATTTGAGTGCAAGCAATGCTTCATCGTATAAACTTGGTTGATTGAGAATGTATTGCAGTTCTTGATGCACTTGAGGGTTACTTTCGTGTACTTTTAGTAGCTCAGCGTTTTTATTGCCTAACAAAAATTCGATCTTGCGGTAACCATAAGATTGAAACCCCGAAGAGTGACCGAGTGTATCGCGAAATTTTAAATAATCTACAGGGGTTAACGTCGATAGAATTCCCCAAGACTGAGTGAGCTGGCTAAGTATTTGTTTTACTCGTGCGATTACTTTAAAGGCATGTCCAAAATCGCCACTTTTGATATTTTCTACCGCTTCATTGAGCTCATGTCCTGCGAGTTTAATCCATAACTCACTGGCCTGATGGATGACGATAAATAGCATTTCATCGTGCTGGTTAGAAAGAGGGTGCTGAGCATTCAGTACTTTTTCTAAATTTAAATAATCACCGTATGACATGTCATCTTTAAAGTCAGTATGAATGTTGTCTTCAATTGCTCGATAGTTGGTTTGACCTTCAGGGTCAGTGGGCTTATTGCTGTACGGACAACTCATTGCTTTTCCTGTTTTATTTGGTGCTACTAATTGGTTATTTTAGTTTTTTCTAGTGCAGAATAACAAGCAATGACCATTTCAACAAAATACACGTGATTTGAGAAAAGATGAGCTATCCATATTTATCATTTTGACATGGCGAAATATGAATATAAAACCGGTAATAGGCCATACTGTTAGAATGAGTATGGCCTACTTTTTAAGTTAGTATGCAGTAAGTTGGTAGTCACTTCCGTCTTTGGCCGTATACTGTTTAACACTGGAAGTGTTACATAACGCATGTTGAACACCGGTTAAAAAGCTCACCCAAAGACGTTTTAACTGTGGCTGAACATGTTGATTATCTAACGCACTTAATGCTGTTTCGAATTGAATATCATCGATATGCGCGACATCACTTTTACCTGTATTTCCACAGCGGTTAAATGTGAGTTCAACGTGTAATCCATCTGCTTTTTTCAGTAAAATAGCGGTTGGATCATCTTTATGTCCACATAAAGCAACAAATTGACAGGGCTGTTTTAGCCCACAATGAGTCCCATCTGCGAAGAAAGCCATTAGATGATTGTAGTAAACAACGTAATGCGTGGTTTGCATATGTGAGCCGTAATCTAATGGGCAATGTTCATCTAAAAATCGTTTTGCTAGTTCTAGTTTTTGACAACCTTGTACAGAATTGTCGATGGGTGAACGGGTAAGTGCTGTCATGGTATGTTCCTCATTCTTCGAGTCAGATAAATATTGTGAGAGTGGACAAATTCAGTGTAGAAGAATATTTTTTATAATTTGACAAAAAGAATTTTACAGTGTGAATTTTACAAATAATGCTAAGGTTAATGTCTATGCAATGTAACTGAGGTCAAATAAAAACAATGAAAAATAACCAAAGTTTGATGCGGAAATCTCATTTTACGGGAACAAAAATTCGTAATTTGCGAAAACGAAATAATTTAACGCTTGAAGATTTATCGGCACGCTGTATTAGAATTGATGCAGGTTCAGCACCCTCGGTTTCATATTTATCAATGATTGAAAGAGGAAAGCGAACCCCGAGTATGGACATGTTAGACAATTTAGCGGAGGTGTTTCAAAAGCCCATTGATTGGTTTTTAGACAATGATCCTGAACCCAACACAATCGCGCCGATTAAGGGGAATCACGGTGGAATTGAAGGTATGGCGTTAGAGCCTAATTTTTTATTCTCTAATGAGATACTACAAATTGCTATCCCTGAGATGCTGTCGCAAACGGGGATAAGTGGCCGTCAATTTGCTCATTTATTGATACGTGCACATCAAGAGCACCATCAAAATCATTTCCCTGATTTAGAGCGTGCTGCCGAAGAAGTGGGAAAGAAAAACCTCTATTTAAATGCCAACGATTTACTCACCATTGCCAAGGAAAAAGGTTTAAATATCAAGTGGTTTGATAACGCACCAAAAAATTTATTAAATCAAGAGAGGACGGTAGATGACGTATTGGTAACATCCTATTTCACACCACCAAATACTGTAAATCTAAATACACTATTGCATCAGCGAGAGAGCCGTTTAAAGTATGATCTGGCTGTTCATATTGGTCATGCCGTGTTACATAACTTGGAAGGCTTACACTGTGTATTAAAAATAGGTGGCAGCGATGTTGAAGTACAGACTGAGCTGAGTACACCTAATGCACAAGATACACTGAATGCATGGCGAGATTTTGAATCTAGTTTTTTTGCAGGGGCTTTGTTGTGTCCTAAGGCCCCATTTCGTCAATTACTCGATAGCTGTGGATATGAGATTAAAGTGCATGAACAGCTTAATATTTCAGCATCTGTTGTAATGCGCAGAATGACGGTGGTGTCGTCTTATCCTCATTGGCATTATTTTGATGCTTATCAACCAGGCAAATTAAAAGCGGTGTACCGAGGTAATGGGATCCCATTACCATGGGGTAACATGCGTGTTGTCGAAGACCCTTGCCAACATTGGGCGGTGTTTCGTAAGTTTACTGATGACTCAGGGGGGAGTAGTGCGCAATTGTCTGTTTTAATGGTAGCAGGCGAGCCGAAATTATATTGTTGCGAGTCTATACAGGTACATGATTTAGCTGGAAGTCCTCATATTTTATGTGCTGGTATTGATCTCACTCCTGCAATTGCAGCGCAAGGCTTTGATGCCCCCGAGATAATACGTCAATTGCAGCAATTATGTATTAAACATGGGGGATCAAGTGTTGTGCCTCACGTATTAAAAACACAACTTATGAGTGTTGCTAGAATCTTAAACATAAATTGGATAGAGCGTGGAATTGAAAATGAAGTAAGAGTTATTTGTACTCGCGGTAATACGTGTCCTAGAGAGCCAAGCTGTTATAAGGCTTAGCTTGAATGGATGTACCTTATATAGTACCTTGTTTTGGTTTTAGTTATAAAGGACATTAAATGAAAGGCTCAATAGTACGGTTAACTTCAAGCTGTGATGGGGTGAGTGAGATTTTTTCAGAAATAGATAAATTGATGCACTCATTGTACCCAAGCGAACTCAACATATTGTTGTCCGTCGATGAAGTTGACCAGAGTAATAGTGAGTTGTGTGGAATTTATATTGAAGGGGAGTTAGCCGCATGTGGTGCTGTTATTTTCAAGCAGGAAGACAATGCTAAATATGGGGAGTTTAAGCGAATTTATGTCAAGCCTCAGTTTAGAGGTTTGGGTCTCTCAAAAAGAATACTATCACACTTGATTTCGCTGGTAACAGAGCGGGGTTTAAATAAAATTATGCTTGAGACTGGGGTTAAACAATATGAAGCAATCGCATTGTATCGTTACTTTGGTTTTTACGAGCGGGATAGTTACGGAGCATATAAACCAGATCCGGAATCTATGTTTATGCAGTTGTATGTGGCGGATAAACCAATTTTGGCACAAACATAATTGTATTAAAAATCAAGTATTTTAATTTAAATACTTAAATATCTAACTTTTTGTCACGCAAAATGATTTTTATCATTTTCTTTTAGCTATAAAAATTGTGATTCATGATTCAATATAAAACGCTCTGTTTTAGGGCTTTTACATTGCTATTTTTACTAACTTTAGTAATAGTACCTTTAGGTACAAACTTACGATTCCTTATTTAAAAGCGAGGTGTTTTACATGAAAACGGTTCTTATCACAGGAGCAAACCGTGGCATCGGATTTGCTTTAACCACGTTGTATTTACGTGCAGGATGGCAAGTGCTTGCGACATGTAGAGACCCTAAAAGTGCTGAAGCGCTTCAATCGCTTACGCTTCGCTACCGTTCGTTAACTATTTTTACTTTAGATATAACCAATTACGCACAAGTAACTCAGTTGGCTTTGCAACTACAAGGCCAACCAATTGACGTTTTGTTAAATAATGCCGGAATTTACGGCCCTCAGAATTATGGCTTTGGCCATTGTGACACACAGGCGTGGCAAGATGTTTTTGAAACAAACGTAATTGCACCGATTAAACTAGCAGAAGCATTTGTGGCACATATTAAAAGCAGTGAGTTAAAAGTCATTGCAGCTATTTCTTCAAAAGTAGGCAGTCATACTGAAAATACAAAGGGTGGGGGTTATATATATCGTAGCTCTAAAGCTGCACTCAATTCAGCGATAAAAAGTTTATCGAATGATCTTTTACCGGAAGGGATCAAAACGGTGTCATTGCACCCTGGCTGGGTAAAAACCTCAATGGGTGGCCCTAACGCTTTGATTGAGGCTGATGAATCAGCGCAAGGGCTCAAGTATATTATAGATAACTTGCAAGATGCCCAAAGCGGTGGTTTTTATAGCTATACTGGTGACGAGATACCTTGGTAAGTATCTTTGCGGCTTTAGCTTATTAACCTTTGAGTCGCTGCGAGGTTAAATGCACTAATTAAAATTTAACCAGTGTAATTTGTAAACTGATTACGTCATCAAACCCCATATCATTGAAGTAGTGGCTATATGCGAATTGAACGCTTAAGCGAGCAGTAAATTTATATTTTATAAATGGTTTTACATAAGTTGAGTTTTCAAATTGATACAAGTCTTGTTCTGTACATTGCTCACAGCGTAATATTGTTCTGGAATATTAATATTAATTTAGTTCCATATATGGTAACATTCGACTGTTTTTTTGAAATGGAATAATTTAGATTTTAAGCTTTAAAGGATGATTTTTCATTACATTATTAAAGCTAAGCCCACTTTTTAATAGAACAATATCATTTAAATTATAAACTTAATCTTATGGAGATTTTTATGAGGCATATATGCCTTTTTTTCATGCTTTTTTTTAGTAGCTTTGCGTTTGCTAATTGCCAGGTTGAAGGTTCAACTAAAGCCCAAGTTAATATTTCCGATTGTCCTAGCTTTAAAGGGAATTATTCTTATATCGATGAAGCAATAAAAAGTGCAATCAATATTACAGATAATATATACATTCCAGCTGGTCACTTTAAACTTAAAGGTAGCGAGCCTCTTATACTTGCGAGTGGCAAGAAACTCTATGGTTCTGGTAAAAAGCAAACAGTCATTACTGTTGATGAAAACACCAGTAAGACAAAAGATGAAACTCCAACATCAATATTAGATGTTAGCGTAGGCGCATCTTTATCTGACCTAACTTTACGAATTGAGTGTAGTGATTTGCAAGATCCAGATTTTAGTCATACATGCATACTTAGAGAACATATTGCAGTGCAACTGAAATCCGATAATAATTCCGAAAATCGGAATATCTTGCTGGATAATATAGATATATTCGGTTTTAAATATGCGCTAAAAGGTGACTCGTTAGCAAACGCAAATGTTAAAGTAAGTCACTCAGCGTTTAATGGCAATACATTTGGTGTATCTCTATCAGGAGACGGGACCGGAACGGTACTATTCGATTTGTTTCGAACGCGAGATTCTATCGATTATGGGAATATATATGAAGATGTTTTGGTTGGTATAGACATTGATAATATACCCGACATCAAGTTATACCAAAGCGCCTCAGAATCAACAGAAGTGTCTGTTAGAATAAAAAATAGTAAAAATGTTTATTTTAAGAATTACTACGCTGAACACGTAAAAAATATAATGTTGGATTTACAAAACATTGATTTTATGCACCTCGATAGTAGCTTTTCCCAAGGCCCTGTAACCAAGCCAAAAAGTGGTACTTTTTTATCGGCTAAAAATGTTGACTTATTAAAGCTATCCGGTTCTACAGGACAAGAGTACTGGAAAACTTATTACTCACTTTGTAATACGACTGTGTATGGTATGCCATATCATGGAAATGGCCAAATTGTTTTAAGTGATGATTTAAAATGTACGATGGAATCACACATTGAATACCTTTTACAACCTAAAGATGCTACGCCCAATAAGTTTACATATTTAACACAATATAATCGTACGGAACAGCCTTTCTTGCTTAGAAAAAATAGCAAATACAATGTCGCTTATACATGCAACTCCTCAACGGGTATTAAGGTGGGTAGCATTGATTTTAAAACCAATAATGAGGCTAAATTTACATCAGGGGAAAGTGAATTAAAGGAAAAGTTATTTTCTTTGAACTCCGATTATCCTGATTCGAAGTTAGGGATAAAAAGCAACTGCTCCGGCAAAGCGGCTGTTTATTTAAAGCAAATAAGTAATAATGGACAATAGATAATGTATAACCTTGTAAATAATCATCTCAGATACAGCTTTGTGATATTTTTATTACTTTTCCCTCGTTTTATATATGCCGCAGAGGCACAATTAGTTTTAACTTGGTCACCTTCCACTATAGCCCCAGGCCAGCAAGCAACTTTAGCTTGGACAGCTCGTAACGTAAAAAGCTGTTTACTTGACGGTGTAAACCATGGTTTTGGTGGCGGATGGACTGGTACTTATCATGAAGGGTGGACATCAAACTACGAGTGTTTGACTCATGATGGGGACAAAGTTTCAACCTCCGCAACTTTGACAGTCAAAGAGCCTCCGCCAACCGTTTATTTAACTTGGTCACCTTCTGTTATCGAAGCAGGCCAAAAAGCGACATTATCTTGGAGTGGTAACAATGTAGAAAACTGCTTACTTGACGGTGTAAATCATGGATTTGGAGGTGGCTGGACTGGTACTTATTTTAATGATGTGACAGCCAACTATGTGTGTAAAGGCAAAGATGGAAGTACCGCACAAACCTCTGCGACTTTGACTGTCAAAGAGCCTCCACCAACCGTTTATTTGACTTGGTCACCTTCTGTTATCGAAGCAGGTCAAAAAGCGACATTATCTTGGAGTGGTAACAATGTAGAAAGCTGCTTACTTGACGGTGTGAATCATGGGTTTGTAGGTGGCTGGACTGGTACTTATTATAATGACCTGACAGCCAACTATGTGTGTCAAGGCAAAGACGGAAGTATCGCACAGATCTCAGCAACTTTGACGGTTAACCCACCTCCGGCTAAGCCCAGCGTTACATTATATTGGTCACCTTCAGTGATAGATTATGCTCAAGAAGCGACGCTTACTTGGCAATCTAGTAATGCAACTAGCTGTAAACTTGATAATGTTGATCACGGTTTATATGGTGGTAGGAGAGCAAATTATAACAAAGGACATACGTCAGAACTTGTTTGTTCTGGCCCTGGAGGTACAACCAGTACTACGGCCAAACTTATAGTGAAGCCTCAGGCCATACTTGAATGGGTTCCAAATCGAATTAAAGAAGGCGGATCAGCTAACCTTGCATGGAGTTCTAAAAATGCGATTAGTTGTCTATTGGATGGGGTCAATCATGGATTTGAAGGTGGTTGGGCTTCACATCCAACAGAAGGCAGAACATCTACTTACGAATGCCTAGGCCATGATAATACTAAAAAAACCGTAACAGCAACGCTTATCGTAGTGCCAAAAAGTCCAACTGATTTTGAGCTGATCAAACAGGCAAAATGGTTAAATGAACATGTAGAGCACGGTGGTAAAGGAGTATTTGCTTGGGAAAGCATTGCTGAAAATTGTCAATTGACAACAAAAAAACCGACTAATGACGTTTCCAGTGAAGAAGTTAATGGAACCGGCAAGAAGGAATTTTTAGGTCTTAAGGAAACAACTACAGTGACGTTAGAATGCAGCATTAATGGCGCAACGTCGAAGATTTCTAAAACTATAAATGTCGCACCCCCTACGAGTTTCCCCGTACCTAATGATTACGTGGTAGTTAATGGATTCACGACTACAGCAATAAAAGAAGCCGTACAAGGCGCTTTAAAGGAAACGAATAAAGTTATTTATTTTCCTGAAGGAAATTACACAATAGATGAAACTATAAATATTGCACAGTTCAAGAAAGAAACTAAAATAGTGGGTTCTGGCGTGGATAAAACTAAGATTGTTATAGATTCTGCAGTGGATGTGGCCTTCAAATTATCGAATTTTTCTGACGTTTCAGGAATTAGTTTTGAGGGGCAAATGGAAAGTGGAAGTATTGCATTAAAATTAGCTCGCGAAACACTCCGCGGACCAGCTGGAAACGGTAATCATGGTGGTAGATTTAATAATCTTTCGTTTAAAAATCTCGGTGAAGGTATTAATGCTGAGTATTCACTGTTCTCTGAGTTTAAGCATATTACTATGGATAATGTTACAGTTGGGCTAAATTTACATTCAAATGAATCTCCCTCGAATTGGAACAGCTTTAATGCTTCTGATGGGGCTTGGTACCATAATGTGGTAACGATTGACGATATTGAGGTAAACAATGCACATACGGCGTTGTCTCTCACGACGATGGCCACCAATGTTAAGAATGTGAAAGTAACTAATAGTAATACAGCTATAAAGTTTAACTGGAAAGAATCGACGAGTGGATTGTTTAATAATTCAGTTGAAGGCTTTGAGTCAATTGATAATGTGGTTGGTATTGATATTAACACTGCTGAATATTTAGATATTACGAATTCAACTATTTCTTCAAAAGACTCCGGTGTTGCTTTGAAGGCAGTTAGAGTTAGTAAAATTAACACTAATAATTTACGCATTGGGAGTAATCAAAGAATAGAAGCAGAAAATGCCTTTATTGAATTATCACAGAGCATAGCACTTGATACAGATTCAAGGTATAAGTTTAAGCTTTCTAAACCTTCCGAATCGGAAGGTAAAAGAGGACTCTATGTTAAAGTCGAACGTGCAGGGGGCGGCAAAACGCAATACCTATTTACGATAGATAATGCGTTAGATAAGTCGAAGGAGCACACTCTCCTTCCTTTTAGTGGTGATAATCGTGAACATACTGTTGTCATTATAAAAAACACTGAAACTGATGATTTTGATTTTGATTTTGATTTTGATTTAGAGATTAGATCGAAGCAACAGGCTATTTATAAGGTAACTTATATAATGCAGTAGACAGTGAAACTTATAGACACCATTTAAATACTAGGTGGTGTCTAGTGAGTAGCGATTTAGCCACACTCAATTCAGCGACAAAAAATTTATCGAATGATCTTTTACCGGAAGGGATCAAAACGGTGTCATTGCACCCTGGCTGGGTAAAAACCTCTATGGGTGGCCCTAACGCTTTGATTGAGGCTGATGAATCAGCGCAAGGGCTCAAGTATATTATAGATAACTTGCAAGATGCCCAAAGCGGTGGTTTTTATAGCTATACTGGTGACGAGATACCTTGGTAAGTATCTTTGCGGCTTTAGCTTATTAACCTTTGAGTCGCTGCGAGGTTAAATGCACTACTTAAAATTTAACCAGTGTAATTTGTAAACTGATTGCGTCATCAAACCCCATATCATTGAAGTAGTGGCTATATGCGAATTGAACGCTTAAGCGAGCAGTAAATTTATATTTTATAAATGGTTTTACATAAGTTGAGTTTTCAAATTGATACAAGTCTTGTTCTGTACATTGCTCGCAGCGTAATATTGTTCGGGTCAAATCGGTATACTGATACCCTCCCAATACACCGAACTGCAGCGCATTTTGATAAAGAAAACTGGTAAATACACCTGCTTCTACGTAGATAGCTTTTCCAAAAATACTAGACTCTTTTTCAGACAACTCGCCAGTGAATTCATTTCTTACAGACTCTGAAAAGGGGAGTTTATCTTCTATGTAAATGAAATCAATTCCTGCTGAAAATAGCCCGAAGGACTCGTATTGGCCACTATAAAAAGCGCCTAAACTAACGCCAAAGTCTTCTAACAATAAGCTTTGTTCAGGGTTATTCGTTTTATTATTTACGCTCAGGTAACTCGTTTTTAACCCGATATGATACTTATAAAAATCTAAATCGTTGGCTTGGGTTTTTACACTATGTGCGAGTAATAATATGAATATGGTAATTGAAAAGTATTTCATAGATTAAAGCTCCTTTAATTGAATTGGCAATCTCGTACTAAATGTACGGCATGCTTTTCGGTCCTATCACCATAAAAAATAATGCTATTTTGATATTGATAATGGAAGGTTTTTTCAGTCTCTTTACTATGTGGCGTTGCGCTCCAAACCTGTGTCATCGGTACATTTGCAAATGCAAAGGGGTTAAGCGCAGGTTCTTCACATTGGTTTTCTATGGTTCTTTGTAGCTCCTTAATATTAGGTAATCGCCAGGGGGTTTTGTTGTTTGTTTGTTCTTTATTTTGATTTGCATATTCGAGTGCTTCCTGCCAAGTTAGGAGTGAAGCTTCTCCTTCTGCGCAATTTTCACCACTTTGTCCAGCAACACAGGCTTGCCAGATAAGCCCTGTAAATGTATCAAATATCTCTCCAGTTACATCTCGTTTAAATCGAGCGATTGGTGCTGTGGGTGATACTATTGAGTTACAGCGTTGTTTAGGGGCAACTTGATTTCTTAATGAGGGGTCTAACTCACGTACTGTTGCTTCTGGCAATTTGTTTTCGAAGCGTTTACCTCTAACAAGCCGTATCATTTGTTTATTTGAACTAATCCCTCCGGCAACTGTGCCAAAGTTAAAGTTGATTGACCAGATACTATTTGTATCATCGGTATCAAGAGTGCTTGTCCAATAATTACCAACTTTGGTATTTGGAAAAGCGGATACATCAATAGCCGGTTGTACGGCGCTATAATCTACAAGGTCTTGTAATTCTATTTTTGAGGGCAGTCGCCAATCATTGTAACCACAAAGATTTTGGTTGTTGATGTAAGCAATATATTTTTGAGTATCACAGTTACCTAGGTTATTACATTCTCCTTGATCATAGGTCGAATACTCTGGGTGTTTAGGATCTGCATAGCTATAGGTTTGGTCTGATGCGTTAAAAAGGCCACTCGTAGGTTGTGTTTTAACTTCCCATGTTAAGTTGGTTAGGTTATCTCGAACACATTGCCATGTAGCAAAATCATTAGGTAAAACCTGACCATCGTTTGCTATTTTAGAATAATCAAAACTGGCAGCACCAAACCCGACTTTAATTAATCCAGTCGCATCGGCTAGGAAATCTCGGCCTACTTGGCAATCTTGTAAAAACGGGTCTTGTATGTTGCAAGAAGCTAAGTTTTCAGAGGTATATCCTGCGCTATATTGAATCCCTGTGTCATTTCCTTTTAGCACTATTTCGTCACAACTGCATGAACCATTGCACAAAGGTAGATCTGGAAGCTCAATAGTTTGAGGGGGTTCTGGTATATCGATATTAGGAAGGCTATTATCCGAATCGTCGGGTTTATAATTACAACCTATTAATGCAAAAAAAAGAATTAACAAAATAAATTTTATCATTCTATTTAACCAAAAATAACTCATTCTATTTTCGCTCATAGCTATCCTAATTTCGCTAAATTTGTAAAAGCTCTATTATTTATATAACTGCAAGAGATGAAGGGTGGTAGCAACATCTATTTTAGATGATGATTTTATTTTCATCAAAAAAACGGAAGTATTCACACATTATTCAGATAGAATTTTTGCAGTTCGCTATGTTAGCTCTATGCTTAGAATAATATATTTAGTTTCATATCATGCCACGATGAGCTGAATATAGCGTATTAGCTCATAGAAACAGAAACAAAAAGGAAATATTTATGGAGTCAGTAGACCCACTTTTAATTGCATTTCTACCGAAAGATATTCGTTCGATGTTTTTCCCATATGCGAGTGTTCAATTGGGGGCGTTATTGCTTAACTTGCTACTGGGGTTTGTACTTGCATCCATTATTGGTTACCACTTTCGTAAATATTCTTCGGCATTTTGTAATCGGCAGGACTTTTCAAGGTTATTTCCACTATTGATGTTAACCGTTATTTTGATTATTACGGTTGTTAAGGCATCGTTGGCCTTGGCGCTGGGTTTAGTTGGCGCCTTGTCAATTGTACGTTTTAGAACACCTATAAAAGAACCAGAAGAGCTTATCTACTTGTTTTTAAATATTGGAATTGCAGTTGCACTGGGGGCAGGGCAAACTTTAGCGGCTATTGTGGCATGTGTGGTTACGTTGGTACTAGTGACTTTAGCGAAGAAGCGTCATGCCAAATCGTATGAAGAGAATGGCTTATTTTTGTCTTTGAGTTATTTAAACCCTGAGTCTGGTACTTCAACAAACGTGTCTTTAGACGCTTTAAAGACGACCTTGGAAAGGTATTCCGTGCGCATGGAAATGCGGAGATATGATACTGATAATGATAGATTTGACGCAACATTTTTTATTTCAATCAAAAATGCAGAGCACGTTGACAAGTTAGTTGATGACTTGAAATCTCAGTATAATGGAATAAATGTGTCGTTATTAGAGCAGCATAACATTACAGGTGTATAGCGATGCGTTTAGATTCAACTCACGCGCGTACTTCAAAGGCTGAAAAGCTAGCACTAATAGGTGCGTTATGCGTTATTGTCATTTTATTATTGCCATCGGTGAATATGGTTAAAACGCTGCTGATTCAAAGTGGTTTTGTATCTTTACATCAAGACAGTAAAGAAAAAGCCATGCAGCTAGTCAGTGATGTAGTGCGAGCGCCTTTGAATTGGGCTATGGCTGATAGCGACCTCCCTGTGTTAAAAATAGACATTAAATACCAAGATTGGTTGTTGCTTGAGAAAGATCGGGATACTGCATTTACGCACGGGCAAATTCCAGAACAAAGAAGCGAGGTGGCTGGGAGTGTATTTTTTGAAAACAAGAAACTAAAAGCGACGATTAGGCTTCAAGGCGATATGTTAGATCATGTGGCGGCATATAATCGTTGGTCATTGCGTGTTGAATTGAAACAGAAGCAGGCTTTATTCTCGGCAAGGCGTTTTTCTTTATTGAGCTCTAATGTTCGAATACATCAAGGGCCCATGTTATTTTCTGAAACGTTAAAGCTGGCGGGCTTTGATATCATCACTCCGACGTATAGGCCTGTAAAAGTGGTAATTAATGGCCAGAACTGGGGTGTAATGATGTTTGAGCAAGCGTTTAGTCAAGATATGCTTGCAACAAATAACCGCACGGAGGGGATGATTGTTCGGTTAGATTTACATCAGCAAACAGCATCAGAAAATTTGCAATTGCAGCGGGTATTGAAGCCACGAGTTATCCAAAGAAATACGGTACTGAAAAATGCCAGCCTTAGCAAACAGCGACAAATAGCGTTGGCATTGCTGAGCGACTTTCTTGATGGCAG
Organism: Pseudoalteromonas sp. MMG013; assembly: GCF_018100885.1. Lineage (NCBI taxonomy): Bacteria > Pseudomonadati > Pseudomonadota > Gammaproteobacteria > Alteromonadales > Pseudoalteromonadaceae > Pseudoalteromonas > Pseudoalteromonas sp. MMG013. Next base: position 148,126 of record NZ_JAGJEE010000002.1, read on the forward strand.
ACGCACTGCGAGTGATGTTTTTGATGTAAAAAAGCTAGGGCAATATTTGGCGACAGTTGATGTATGGGGGGCATGGCATGCGTTAACGTGGAATAATTGGCGCTGGTATTACAATCCACATACAGCGAAGTTAGAGCCAATTCAAAGTGACGTAGCTGTTACTCCCGCTGAGCATCACTGGCTTATGCAGCCACCTTCAAATGACTTTTTGATCAGTAAACAAATGCTCGCAGACCCTCGCGTGAAACATGCCTATAACCAAGCATTACAAACATTAAAACAGCAATTTAGTCGTGGTGAGTTGTTGGCAAAACTGTCAGAACGCCAGCAGCATTTTATTCAACGCATTCACGCTAGTGCCCCGCTTGTAAATACATTTAATTTAGCATTGCTAGAAAAGCAATTACATTGTATTGAAAATGGGTATTTAGATGAGCCTTGTCAAAATATTCAACCGATGGATAGCGCGCTTCATCGACATATGACAAGTATGGTAGCGCAAAGAAGTTGGGACCTGGTGAGTGGTTTTACTAAATCCTCAGGGGTATCTGAGGTGACTATACGCAATCCGGATTCGCAGTCTCTTGAAATAAAGGGGATCAGTGGTGTAAATAAATTTGATTTACAGTTTCCACTCGAGAATATAAATGCGCAATTACCGGTAATGCTTACAGCCGGCTCTGAATTGACCTTTTCACTACCGCAGGAGTTAACACAGGTAGAAGTGACCGCGGGTTTAAGTGGTAAAAAGAAAGCACGGTTTACGTTTATAGAGAATATACAACCATTGAGCTTTATACCAAGACCAACACAGCACTTAAATCTTAAAAAGTATCCATTTATTGAAGTGGCAGAAGGGCACTGGAAAATTAAAACGGGTCATTGGACTATTGATGACTATATTGTCTCTACAGATGATATTGATTTAGTCATTGACGCAGGTACGCATTTGACGTTTACCGAAGGTTCGGGGCTTATGATATTTGGAGGAGTGATGTTAAAAGGAAAGCTTGAAGCACCTATTGTCATTACACGTGCTGAAAATGCCTCATATTGGGCCGGAATTTCAGTATTTAATAAAAATAGTCGCTTAGGCTCATCAATCACACATACTCAATTGAGTCATGCAAGTAGTCCTAAATTAGGTTTGTGGCAACCAAGAGGCTCAGCCTATTTTATTGGTGGGAAAGTTAATATAGATGGCTTAAAAATAAGTGACAATTACTCAGAGGATGCACTAAATATCATCAATGGCGATGTAACAATATCGAGGTTATCGATACGAAATGCCTTATCAGATGCATTCGATTGTGATTTTTGTACAGGAAGCGTGAGTAATTCGGCTTTCAATGATGTTGGGGCTCGTTCTGGGGGCGATGGAATTGATGTGAGTGGGTCTAACTTAAAGATAAGTGGTACGCATTTTACTAATATACGTGATAAAGCTATCTCGGCTGGGGAGCGAAGCCAATTAGCGGTATATGATAGTCAGTTTTCTCGGGTGAACTTTGCCTTAGTAGCAAAGGATGACTCAACGATTGTAGGAAGTAAATTAACGGTAATGAACGTAAATCACTATGCGTTAATGAGTTACAGCAAAAAACCATATTTTGGGCCTGCTAAAATGGATGTTTCAGAATTTACTTGTAAAGATGTAGGTTGTGGTCAAAAAATGGTGAGTCAAATTGGGAGTATGCTTAGTGTAAATGACAAGCAGATAACACCACAGCCTTTAAGTGTTAAAGGGTTGTATCAAACAGTTATGAAATCGGATAAGCCAAAATGACGCAACAAAATAGACGGTTTGAAGTTAAGATACCGATACCATTAAATCGGCTACATAATATTCAAGCATGGCTTAAAACACATTTACTTGGGTTTGAAGAGAGTTTTCCTGAGCGTTATGTTAACAGCCTTTATTTAGATGATGCTCATTTGGAGCGATATGAAGAGAACTTAAGTGGTATTAGTTTTCGCAAGAAAGTTCGAATTCGTTGGTATCATGATTTGGTACAGGCTGAGAAAGCAAAGCTAGAATTTAAACACCGAGAAGCAGGGAAAGGGTATAAAGTAACTTTTCCATTAGATTTTGACTTAGCAAATGGGCAAGGGAGGTGGCCGGACATATTGCGCGTGGCTCATAAGTCGCTGCCTCATCGAGGGCAACTGCTATGGGGGAATGAGCAGATGCCGATTTTAGTATGTCGTTATCAAAGACAATACTTTGAGTCAAAATGCCGGCGAATACGGGCGACATTTGATCAAGATATGCATGTGTTTGATCAACGGTATCATACTAGTCTGAATTTACGTAAGCAGATATCTTTAGGTGCTTATGTGTTGATGGAGCTCAAAACAGATGAGTTATATGAACGTCAGTTGTCGGCGTTGGTAGGGAGTTGTCCACTAAGACCTTCTCGACATTCAAAATACGTGAATGGCATACGCATGTTGACGTGGTATTAATAGAGCGCATATTTTTAGGGTATATGCTGAATTTAAATAGATAACTAAGGCTTTTTTGAGCCTTACCGGTTTCATTAATGAGTTTTGCTGGATTTTTTAAAAAAGTACTTTGAAACGAAGGTTACAACCAGAGTTATTACGTTGTAATTTAAATATAAGAAGATAAAGAACTTATATTTAAATATACATAGGCTAAAAAATCATAAGGGTAATGTTCTCTGCGGCTAAGAGTCTGTTTATACTTGATGAGTTATTTTCAACTACCTCATCGTGACAGATACCTATACATTTGCAATTGTTGTGAGAAAGATAAAATATTGGCACTAATGTGAATTGAGGCAAGGTGGGTTACGGGTGCCCTTGCTTTTTTTTTCGCCAATGATTGAATGATTTTCATACTTTTTTTACTCGCTCCGTGATAATTCGTATATTCACTTTCTTGGCTGATTAGCTGTAAATAAGCATCACGTACTTCGATTACACGGGAGGCTAACGGAGAGTTTAAGCGAGACAATGTTATTCTGGTATTATTTAGAGATTCATCCCAGTATGCAAGGGTATGTTTAGTGTGTCGGATCATTGGTTTCATCATCGGAATGACAACAGCAGGGCTAAACAAATTAAGGTTATAGTTTGTTATTGTATAAAGCTCATTTAACTGAGACACACTTGCTGTGGAAAAATCGGCAAGCTGCTTTGTTAGTAATAGGTCTAAAGTAGCTTGTAGTTGATCAACCTGATTTTGACTGGCAGTGATTAGCTCCTTTATTATTGGGTCTTTTCGAGTGTTCTTTGGGAGTTGAGACAGTACCTGAGAAATGGTGTCATCATGTGTAATTAATGATTTATAAAGCTCATTTAATGCTAAGGTTTTCCAGCGTGACGCGTTAGTTGATAAAAATGTTTTGAGTGGACTGACGCGTATATAGGCATTGTAAGATTGTACCGCTTCAATAAGGTGTGACACTTGCGCATAAGTTTGTAACTTTTTTAAAGTTTCATCAACTTGTATTGAATTGTTGGACAGTTTAGCTTGGTGTGCGGCCTGTTGTGCCTCAATTATTTGGCCTGCAGCTAAGAGTTGATTTGCATTATTTAATTGCTCTATGCTGCCTTGGATATTCGCGAGAGGTATTTTCCATTCATCACTACCGTAATTAACTAATTCAGATAGCACTTTATACTGAGCATTTAAGTCTCTATTTACTTGCGCATTTTGCAATTGAGTTTCAAGTTGCGCAATATGGTTTGGCTTACACCCAGTTATTCCTAGACATAGAGTCAATATCATCAACTTTATTATTTTTATCATCGAGGGTCCTTAATATTGAAACTACAAAATACCAATAACTTGCCATTTTTGCGATGAATAGTTCGATTTTACAGCCGCTTAATGCTTGATAGCAAGCATTCTTTGAGCTAGCCTTATAACTGATAAATATAATAACAAGTGATTTTTTGAACGGTGACCGAAGCAAGTTGTTTAGGGGACATCATTCATCACAGGAGCACGGAGCGGCAGATGTGAACTCTAGAACGATATTTAAGCAATGGACTAATAAATATTCGATAACAACCTCAGTATTGGTATTCCTTGTGTTTAGTGCGATATCACTATTTATATCTACGGGACGGGTGGGTATTGATATTTGGTATGCGAACATGGCTTTTGGACTACTACTTTCACTACAAAGCTACCACCATTGGATTAAGCATTGCTTAATCATTTTCAGTATTAACTTATTACTTTATGTATTAGTTGACAAGATTTCTATGGCCGCGATTATTACTATGCTCAGCAATATTATAGAAGCGGTGTTAATTGCGCTTTTAGTAAAGCAAGCAATGCTTAAAAAAGTCAATGGACATAATGTACTTGAGTTTACTTTTTTATTGTATAAAGTTGTTGTTATTCCGAGTGTATTAGGGGCTTTGTTTTTTGCCTGTTTAGAAGTTAATTTAGGAAACCAGCCTTGGTTTTCTGCTTTCAGTACAAAGTTAATAGCAACTGTTTTGGGCGCCGTTTCTATTTTTCCGTTAGGTTACTATATTTATTATACTAAAAATCAAGGTCAAACTCAATATGAACATAAGTCAATACTTCTTATTGGACTGACTACTGTAATTAATGTTGTTGCATTAAAGTATTTACCTTTTCCATACGCTTATACATCACTAGCACTGGTGCTTTCAGCATTATTTATGCCATTTAGTATGGTTTCTATTAATATATTAGTTAATAGTATTGTGAGTTTGTACTTCGTTTCAATTGGCCTCATCACGATCACTAAAGGTGAACACGCTGAAACTTTATTTCTACTGCCTATGCTGATCACCTATATTACGCCAGCACTGCTTTCAGCTGCGTTGACAAGTTATCGGCATACTTACGCTAAATTAACCTCAGCACATGCAACGATTAAACGAATGTATGATTATACGCCAGTTGCTATGCTTTCTATTGATAGTAAAGGCATTGTCAATGCGGTAAGTGAGCAGTGGTTAGATTTACTAGGTTACACAAGAGAAGATGTTTTAGGTCGAAGAGCGATTGATTTTTTAACACCTAACTCACGAGAGTACGCAATTAATTATGTTCTTCCTGAGTTTTTTAAATTGGGTAAAGTTGAAAATATTCGTTATCAAGTCCAGCATAAAAAAGGCATGAGTATTGATGTAGAGCTAACCAGTGTTATGGAGCCGAAGTCATTACACTTAGGAAAATACTTTAACTCTTTGGCTGTTATTAAAGACGTAACTACTGAAATCACTTTGACAAAGAAACTAGCACAAGACCGAGAGCTACTGGAAACAACATTGATGTCAATTGGTGATGGGGTTATTGCTACTGATGTGCATGGTTTAACTCGGTTTGTCAATCCGATAGCAGAAAGTTTACTCAGTGTACGTCGAGGTGAAATGCTGAAAAAACCAGCAGAAAATTATATACATTTAATAGATCGGCATAACTCCACCAGGTTACCGTGTCCGATCAGGCAAGTGCTAGATAGTCGGAAGAAATATACGTTTGAGCAAGATGCGATATTAGTGAGTAAGACGGGCGTACAATATAGTATCCAAGATACCACGACGCCAATCGTTAGTTCAAAAGGGGAGTTACAAGGTGTAGTAATGGTATTTCAGGATGTAACTGAGTTGGTTGCAAGTAATGATAGGATGGCTTACCTGGCTCAACATGACTCATTAACGGGTCTGCCAAATAGAACGTTAGCACTCGATCGCTTGCATCAAGCATGTAGTAAGCACACTAGGGTGCCACAAGCATTTGCTGTTGCTTTCGTAGATGTGGACAATTTCAAACAAATTAATGACACGCACGGTCATGATACTGGTGATGTCATTTTGCAGAACATCGGGAAAAAGCTAAATACTATTCTGAGATCGAGTGATACGGCTGCGCGCATCGGCGGCGACGAGTTTCTATTGTTACTACATGATGTTGTTGATAGGCAGGCAATTTCACAAGTGTATGAAAAGCTTAACACAGCAATATCTGAGCCGATTATAGTGAACAAAAAAGCGATTTCGGTTTCAGTAAGTATCGGGGTTTGTCTGTTTCCCGATGATGGGACAGCACCCGAATTGTTGCTGAAAAATTCAGATGAAGCAATGTACCATTCAAAATCGCAAGGTCGCAATAGGTTGAGCTTTTATAGTCAATCTGTAGATATCAAGACCTTTAATTATATGTCATTGAGTGACTTTATTTCAGATCCGAGTATTAATTTTAATGAAATATTTTATATTACACCTTTGATAAAAGCGGTTGATCACAGCATTCAAGGAGTAATTATTGGTTATGATTTCTCTAGTGTGTTACCCCAGTGTGAAAGTGCAGATGTATTTACTTTGGCACAAAAGCAAAGGGTGTTTTCTGAATTGAGCCGTAAGTGGTTTTTAGGGTTAAATAAAACATTATCGGGCATAAGGGGGGAGACACTAAAAGATATCACCATTCGAGTTGATGATAGGCACTTGGTCAGCTCAGAGTTTTATTTAGCGATAGAACAAACCTTGGAGTCTTTAAATATAGCGGTTGAGAAAATTGTGTTGAGCTTTAAAGAGTCTGTATTTTTCCATGATAATAAAATAACAATCAGTGCCATAAATAAATTAAAAAACCTTAATATTCGATTAGATGTAAGAGAGTTTGGAGTCAACAGTATATCGTTAGATTTTCTGAATATAGTCCCTTTAGACTCGGTCACGATTGGTGCTGGTTTAACCTCACAAATGGAGACTGAGCAGCATAATGAAGTACTTGCTTACACGCTGATAAAATTAGCTAAAAGTGTGAACTTAAAGTGCACGGCAGTCACTGTTGCAACATCATATCAAGCAACTTTATTAGAAGCGATGGGGTGTGACTATTTACTGGGGAGCTATTTTTATAAGCCTTTGCCTATCGAACAAATAAATAAACTTATTGATAAGCCATGTAATATAATGTTGGTTAGTTCAGATTACTAGCGCGTTTGTTTAAATCTTGAATTGTCACATATAGACTACATTGTGCCATGGGCTTCGAAAAATAGTACCCTTGAATTCGCTCAATATTCAATTCAGAACATATCGCTACTTGTTGTGCGGACTCAACACCTTCAGCCACGACAGAGATCCGCAATTGGTGCAGCATATGACTCAGCCCTTTGAGAATATGATAGTACCTAGGGAGTACGTGCACTTTATCAAGCAGCGATTTGTCTAGTTTCACTATATCTATTGGGAAGGTGAGTAAATGAGAAATCGATGAGTATCCGGTACCAAAATCATCTAAGGCAATTAAACATCCAAGTTCTTTGATTGCACTCACACTGTTATGGACAGAGTTGTCAGATTCTAGCAGTGCTGTTTCCGTGAGTTCAAAGACGATATTCTCACCTTTTGAGCTGTGTTTAGTTAAGCAATCCTGGATAAATGCAGGCAAATCATGATCGCGTAATTGTAACGGAGATAAATTGATGGTCATGATGATTTCATAACCTAATTTTTTGCTTATTGTGGTTTGTTCAATGATGGCTGTTTCAATAATCCAGCGACCTAAGCTATTAATGAGCCTAGACTCTTCTGCAATATTCATAAACTCTTGCGGGTTAGTTGCTATCTTCGCATTTGGCCATCGAATTAACGCTTCACATGAAATAACTTGACGAGTTTTTGTATCAACAATGGGTTGATAATGCATGGCCAAATCGCCGTGCTCATTGGCGTGACGTAATCCTATTTCGATACGATACTTTCGTTGGAAGTCTCTTTCCATATTATCTTCGAATAAACAGGCTTTATTTTTCCCAAGCTGTTTTGCTCGATACATGGCAATATCTGCATAGCGCATTAGGTCTTCAGCGGTATGCCCATTAAGGGGATGAAGTGCGATACCTATACTGCCTGTGACATGAATATGGCGTTGCTCAATTATAACGGGGTGAGTAACAAGTGTGAGAATACGCTGGGCAATACGTTCAATATACAAAGGCGAGCTAAAGGAAGTGAGAATAAATGCAAACTCATCACCACCAATGCGCGCCACAAGATCATTTTGCTTTAAAATACCTTTAAATCGTACTGCCATCTCTTGCAATAATGTGTTGCCAATATCATGGCCGAAGCTATCGTTTATATTTTTGAAGTTGTCTAAATCTAATTGCATTACTGCCAAGTTTGCACGGTAAGTTCGATTTGCAATAATTGACCGCTGCAGGGCTTCACCAAAATAATAACGGTTGTATAAACCAGTTAAATGGTCATTCTCTGCGAGTTCTTTCACTTGCTGATAGCTGTCAACAAGCTTTTTTTCTAATTCAAAGCGTTTCTTGGCTTGTAATAGAGCACGTTTTAGCTGACCTGCAGTGACCTCTGACTTTAACAAAAAGTCTTGTGCGCCGGCATCGATACTTTTGAGGATGATTGACTCGGAATGCTCATTGCTAATCATCACCACAGCCATTTTATTGAGCCAAGATCGACGCTTTAATTCAAGTAACATTTCAATGCCATTCATTTTAGGCATCATGTAGTCTAACAAAATAACATCAAAATTGTCATTTTCGATTAGGTTGAGTGCCTGCTCTGCAGTGTTGGCCTCAGTGAGCATGTAACCACTGTGTTCGGCACTAATGGAGCGTTGTATCGATTTTATATCAACGATATCATCATCAATGAGGAGTATATTCATGCAACACCTACGCTTTAGGAAGTTTCAGAATTCGCCAATAGCCATCAAGTACATCAATCACATCTAGAAATTGCGTGCTGATATCATCTTTTATAAAATACCCAGCGACATGTTTTTGATAGCTTTGGACTATATCTTGCTCATTGCTTGATGTCGTGAGCACGAATATAACGGAGTCACTTAGTTGTTCGTTGTCTCTAACCGCAGCTAAGAATTCAAGGCCATTCATACGTGGCATTTGTAAATCAAGTAAGATGATAAACGGCTTTTTAATTTTTTCCGTTTGGAGCAATTCAAGTGCATGAACGCCATCAATAGCACGAGTGATGGGGTTGAGAATTTTACGCTTTTTGAAACTGCGAACAATACTCATGTAATCAATATCGTCGTCTTCAACGAGTAAAACGTTAAGGTCATGATTCATGCGTGCACTCCAAAGGCAGTATGCTTAAGCACAGAGACTGAAGGCCATGAAATAATAAAAGATGTGCCCACGTCGTTATTGCGGATTGAAATATCCCCCCCGTAATTGCGTACTATCTTTTTACAGATAGAAAGTCCAATGCCAGAACCTTCTTGTTGATCTCTGGGCTTTAAGGTTTGAAACATTTCGAAAACTTTCGCATGATACTGCGAGTCTATTCCAGGTCCATCATCGCTGACTGTAATAGTATAAAATCCTCTATTTTCAGAAATATCAACATCAATACTACCGCTGTCGAGATGATGGTGTTTGATGGCATTACTGAGTAAATTTCGCAAAACAATCGTTATGGCATCTTTTTGCATTGAAATAGTTAAATCTTTACAAGTCACGTTAAAAGCATGGTCTACGCTCATCATCTCAAATTGCTCAAACACGAGCTCTTTAAGAGAAAACTCTTCGGTAATTCTTGGTGTTTGGTTGACTCGAGAATAAGTTAACATGTCGTTAAGGAGGCAAGTCATTCTATCAATTCTACTTTTGATTAGACTAAAATGTTCAATAGCGCCGGATGGTAATTCATCTTTGTAATCTTCATCTATCCATGATGCGAGTTTTGCAATGGCATTTAATGGGGCTCTTAAATCATGAGAAGCAATGTAAGCAAAATGGTCCAAATCTTGATTTGATTTCTTTAATTGCTTTATTAAATGTTCTCTTTCAGTAATGTCTGTGCAAATACCTAAAATATAGGGGCTGCCGTCTGTGCCTAAAAATCGTTTTTTCCGGGTGAGCAATGTTCTTACGCTATTGTCAGGGAAATTAATTGTTTCAATCGTTTCACTATAGCCATCGATAAGTGCTTTTTTATCCATAGCTAGAAATTGCTCTGCTTCATCAGGTTGGTAGTCTTCAACAGTGGTATAACCAATCACTTTATCCCTAGAGTTTTCCGGATACATAGAAAGAAAGGCGGCGTTGGCTTTCACGATTTTATAGTGTTCATCTTTGACAAATGCATAGCCCGGTATATTCTCAAATAAGAGGTCATTAAACTCGTTTTGGTCGTACGGCGTTATATCAAGTAGTGTGGATGTTAATTCTGTTTTTTCTTCCATACCTCAATTCCTTAGCGTTAAAAGAGTGTAGAATATCGAGTTTACGCGCCATATCTTTATGTATAGCCTGTTTTTATTAAAACTCAAAAATGTACGATGATAATTATGTGAAAATGCGACAGATGGCATGTTGTCGGAATGAACAGTAGATCAATAGCTAAAAGAGACTCGGAATGATAGCTATTTCTATTGTTTAGGAGTCATAAGTAATGGGTGTGTTTTTTGTAGTAAAAGACTTCGCTCGAATTACGTGAAGCAGGCTACTTAATAGAGTCAAGCAATGAAGCATATTGATAATAGGCCATTTGACTGAACCGTCTAAATTGCGGAAATGGAAAGTAGGGGACAGGTGTTTTATACATAGGTAAATTAGGGGGTTGGTATCCAGCAATTTGTTGTGCGAGCCGAAATGCAGCTTGTGCACTGAAGCTCACTCCAGCACCGCAATACCCTAGTATATAGCCAATGTTTTGATTAAAGTATACATGGGGCATGTCATCAAATGTGGCGGCTATAAATCCACTCCAATAGTAATCGTGGTTAATATTCTTAAGGCATGGAAAGCAAGCTGCTAGCCCTTTTTTAAGGCCATTCAAATATTTAGAGTCATGCTGTTGCGTCGCAAAAACAGCGCCGCGTCCACCAAATAGTATTCGGTTATCGGGTAAAAGGCGATAATAATACTTAAGTGTTCGGGTATCCATAGTGACTTGATGTGTTTTTAAACCTGTTTGAGCAAGCTCACTTTCTGTCAGCGCTCGGGTGACCATGATGCTGCTGAGAATTGGCAGATAACGATTATTGATGTCAGAATGTGTGAGCTTATTATTGTATGCGTTACCTGTATAGATAATATTCTTCGCGGTAATTGGGATGTCATTAATATAGAGCGTGTATGACTCATTTTGTTTTTTGGTATCTTGTACCAAACTATGCTCGTAAATTCTCACACCTGCGTTTAGTGCCATTTCTCTATACCCCAGTACCAATTTGAGTGGATTAACACCAAATCCATCGGTCAATCGCATTGCGCCGTAGGCTTGCACATTACGCATGTAGTGGTTTTGTAGTTGGGATGATGTTAAAAACTCGGCAGAATCTCCTAATTTTTGCATAAACAGGGCTTGCTCATTGAGGTTTTGCATTGCTTTGATATTATGCGCAACTTTTAGGTAGCCATTTTGTTGCTTGTCACATTGTATAGCGTGTTGATTTATTAGACTGGCAACGCGCGAGACTGCATTAGAATATTCACTATAAATATCTTTACATGTTTGTATTCCCCACTTTTTAGCAATGTGTGGGTAGCTCAATCGACCTGCTCCTTTCAAAACAAACCCCGCATTTCGGCCACTTGCACCAAAACCAACTTGATTGGCTTCTAGAATACAGCAGCTAATATTGTAGTGCGACGCTAAATAGTATGCGGTGAGTAAGCCACTAAAGCCGCCTCCAACAATGGCAACTTCAAATGTTTGTGGCGTTGTAGGAGGTGATAATGCATCAGGAAGAGATATCGTACTTGTCCAATAACTTTGCGCAAAAGGCTGACCTTGGCAATTGGCATGAGTGAGTGGATCATAATGCTTTGGCATAATTCTAGATACCAATTAAAACAGTAAAGTCATTTCAGCTGCTTGACATTGACATTGGTTACCGCAAATAGTGCAATAATAGTTGTCGACGAGACAATTCTCTAGCCATCTTTCATTGTGAACTGCGACAAGTTGTCCTCCTGCTTTTGTGAAGTACTTAATTGCCCCGTTACCTGGGCTTTGTTTCCACAAATGTGCAACACCCGCAAGGGCTCCTTGTTGGCGTAGTGCGTTTATTGATGCTTGGAGTAGTTTCGGTCCAATCCCTTGTCCTTGCGCAGTCGGTGAAACGGCAATACATTTAAAATAAGCCATTTGAGAGGGTAAAACCGGCCACTCTTTAGGGGTGCACCATTTATCAATTGTCCACTGTTGTGCTGAATAGCTGGTTCTAAAGCCAAGTAATTGCTCATTGTCATCGAGTGCGACGAAGCAGGCATTGATACCATGCTTGGTTCCCATATCACACATCTTTTCTAGTCCCAGCCGATCTAAATAGTTTTCTCCATGGACTAAGTTTGCCAATGTGATCACGTCTTCATAGTGTTTATGTGTGATTGGAGTAATGATCATAATTAGGACCCTTCAAACTGCATTTATTAACCATACTGCTAAATGAATAATAAATCTTTAATAAATTTATGATAATTTTGAGTTTTTTTAATTTTTAATTTTTATAACTGAATCAGCTGATTACACGACTTTTTAACAGTTCTGGTCCCTTTTGGTAGGTCTTTCTTACCATGCACAATGATATTGGCTTATTGACAGCGATGTCATTGTGTTAATAATGTAAATTGCTTGTATCTTTCTCAAGTTGGGTACATGCAAAACAACATGACAAAAGGGAAATAAAAAAATGCATAAATTAATTTTAACGGCTTTGGCTGTAAATATAGCGGTGGCAACAAATACGAACGCTATGACAATCAAGCCTGATCCACAAAATCCGACGGGTTATATTGTCTCTGGTACAGAATTAACCTCAGCTGAAAACAGACTAACAATCGATCCTATGTATGATGTTTGGGCGAAAGCGCTTGAAACGAGAAGCAATGATATCGTAGAAGCAATTGTGCCAAATCGGGCTGGGAATCCAGTGAATGTTAAACGTGTAGAACGCGTATTCCCGCAATCACAGTGGGACTTTTTAACCGCAATGGCAGCGCCTGAATACACATATACTCGATTTTTAAGAGCGATAGGTAAGTTCCCGGCATTTTGTGGAGATTACACAGATGGTAGAGATGCAGACAAAATATGTGAAAAGTCCATTGTAACTGCATTTGCCCACTTTGCTCAAGAAACTGGCGGCCATATAGCAAAAGATAATGTGTCAGATAACCCTCAAGGACTGGAAGAATGGCAGCAAGCACTTGTGCATGTCAGAGAGATGGGGTGGTCAGAAGGGCAGCCGGGTTATACTACCGGTTGTGGCCAAAATGATTGGCAAAATCAACGTTGGCCCTGCGCACAGGGTCAAGGTTACTTTGGACGAGGCGCAAAGCAGTTATCGTACCATTTTAACTACGGGGCCTTTTCTGAAGTGATGTATGACGGAGATGCAACCGTATTACTGAATAATCCAGGTTTGGTGGCTGATTCATGGCTAAACTTGGCTTCTGCGGTATGGTTTTTCTTAACCCCTCAAGCTCCAAAGCCTGCGATGTTGCATGTAATCGACCGAACTTGGACTCCTTCGCAAAGAGAGCTTGCTGCTGGAATTGGCTATGGGTTTGGTACTACCATCAATGTTATCAATGGCGGCATTGAATGCGGTGAACAAAATAAAAATAAAGGGCAGCCGGTCAATCGTATTCGTTATTGGGAAGGGTTAGCAAACCACTATAATATTTCTATCGAAGCGGATGAAGAAAACACCTGTTGGCAGCAAATGCCATATGGCAGCTTGAATTTAGATGGAGCGACGGATGTATTGTTTACTAACTGGGATGGAAACTGGACTTATCATGCCGATAGGCCTGGAGGCTTCTCGTTTGAATGTAAGCTCGTTGGATATCAAACTGCTTATTCTGCGTTAAAAGCAGGTGATTATAATAAGTGCGTTACTAATTATTATGGGTCGCATATAGGCTGGCCAGAAGTGCGAGTAGTGCCGCATATCGAGCCCCCAGTAGATGTTCCGCCTGTTGATGGTGTTGCAGCTTGGAACGTAAATAAAGTGTACCTAAAAGGTGATCAGGTCAGTCACGAAAAAGCAATTTATGAGGCTAAGTGGTGGACCAAAGGAAATATACCTGAGCGAAATAAAGGTCCTTGGAAGTTTATTAAAGCAATTCCTTAAGGCTGTAACATCAATAAGCCGATAACTTAGTATCGGCTTATTGAGATAGACATTAGTTTAAGAGGGTTTGAACTGTGTTATTACCTTCTTTATCGGTAAATTTAAATACGAAGTCATCTTTGCCATCAGAATTAATGTCGACCAGTAGGATATCATTGCTATTTTTTGGGAGTTTATGTTTTATTCTGGTGCGTTTTTTACTCAGTAAAGTGTCTTCTTTACCGTGAAAAATACTGAGTGTCCTGCTAGAGCTACGCAGAATTGCATCATGTTTTCCATCGCCGTTTACATCACCAATAAATAAAGAGATTATTCTATCGTCGCCGTTCATATTAATTTCCATTTCAACTTCTTTTTCTAAAGTCGGCTCTGGTGGGAAATATTGATTATGTTGCTGGTAAAATCCAACGTCAATATCTATGTCAGTACTGCCTCCGCCCAAAGCCATTGCCGCGATAGTGCCAAAACCAATATCAGCTTGTAGTTTTTGCAATTCAATTTTTCCATCACCATTAAAGTCGTGTTCAAACCTTAATTGCCCTGTCCCATTAGTTGTTGGTAATACCACTAAGCTTGTTTCGAATTGACCACCGGGCTTTCCCTGGTAAAGAGCATAACTGGTATCCACTTTTATAGCGTCCATACCTTTGGTACGCGGAGCCTGACGGGTTACTAAATCAACAAATCCATCATTATTGATGTCTTTTAATGCGTAAATTCTGCGTTTACCGCCGCCCTCTAATTGACCGAGTTGCACTGGGAGCGTTAAGTTTGATAATTGTTTGGCGTATCCAGTATCGGTTGTATACAGTACTTGTGCTTGATATCGGGTATGAAACAACAAATCGAGTTTACCATCCTGATTGATATCAATGACTTGAGGTGCAGGGTTTAATTCAATTTCTACTTCGAGTCGGCTACCATTAAAGTACCCCGATAAATCGGATTGTTTGGCAAACGAATGGGCATCGAATGTCCCTGTTTTTGACTGAATATATAGTGTGGAGTGACTAATACCGGGTAGCATGATATCACTTAATCCATCGTCATTGGCGTCTAAAACAAAATCTACTTTATTGAAATTCCTTACTTTTAAATGAGTAAAGAGGGATTGAGCCGAAATCAATGTTTTGTAGCTACCTTTGTGGCTACTAACGATACCATCAGGGGTTAACACCCAAGCCTGGGGGGGAGTATGATTTGCAGATGTTGCATAATCAAAACCAATGGCATGTTTTGGTATTGATAATTCATGACTGGTGTTATTTTTAACATCAATAACGGCAAGCTGTTTAGTTTCATTATTAAAGGCATAAAGTATTTCAGATTGCGTACTCACTAATGGCTTCGAGGTTTTTATTGCAATAGGTTGGGAGGCGAATAAGCTTGAGCTGATCAAGGCTGCAGTAGCGGTAAGTATTAAGCGTGTCATGATTCTCACTACGAAGATAATTATTGTTATTGTGTTTATAGTATTGGCTAAATTTCAACGGCAAACAATTCAATACTTGTAAGAAGCTGTTACAAAGCGAATTCGATTGTTTAGAAGTAAGCTCGCTGTAAAACTTAAAAAAAGTTACAATTACGTCTGAATTTTATTTTAGTTAGGGGTCTTCAGTGCACGCTGACCGTCAATCTGTTGAAGCTATTATTGCTAGCTTGATACACATGTTTTCACACCAGCAATATGCTGACAAAGTGATTGAGCAAACGCTTGCTCAGCATCCTTTTTGGGACTTAAAAAGTAAAGAACGTTATGTTACTGATGTTTATAATGTACTGCGATTTCGTCGTAAATTAGATTGCGCGCTGGGAAGTACTCAAAGTCAGAATGTAGAGTTCTATGCTTGGCAGCTTTGGGTAGCTATGAAACTACTCGATGGTGTGGTATTGCCTGAGTGGCCGGAAGTGGCCCGAGTTTCTAGCGAGCAACTCAAACAGAACTTGGCGCAAGCTACCGATGCACAACAATACTCATACCCCGATTGGCTTTGGCAAAAAGGCCTAGATGAGTTGGGCGAACAATGGACAACCGTCGCGCAAGCTCTAAATCAGTCGGCTAAAACTTATTTGCGTACCAATATTTTAAAGGTTGACAGCAATACGCTGAGACAGACGTTGAGCAAATCAAATATAGAGACCCAAGTGTTGCCGGAGGGCGGACTTGAAGTAACACAGTATGGTCCATTATTTAAGACCAACGCATTTCAAAGTGGATGGTTTGAAATGCAAGATGCGGGTTCACAAAAAGTAGCTTTGTTATTAGATGTGAAACCGGGACAACGGGTGGTCGATGCGTGCGCAGGTGCTGGTGGGAAAAGCTTACATATTGCAGCATTAATGCAAAACAAAGGTTATATATTGTCGATGGATATTCAGCAACATAAGTTAGATACGCTGAAAAAACGGGCAAAGCGAGCTGGCGTACACACGCTTGAAACTCGTTTAATTAAAAATAGTAAGACAATAAAGCGATTGAAAGAAAAGTTTGATCGTGTTTTGTTGGATGTACCCTGTTCGGGTATTGGTGTACTGCGTCGTAATCCAGATGCAAAATGGCATCTTAATAGTAATAGTGTAGATAATTTGATCGCATTACAAAGTGAAATATTACAGCGATACAGCCAAATGTGTAAAATTGGTGGGCGATTAGTATATGCCACTTGCTCTATATTACCGAGTGAGAACCAACTACAAGTAACCCAGTTTTTAGCTGAAAATAAAGCTTTTAAACTCATTGAAGAGCAGACTTTATTACCAGGGTATACTTCCGAATATGATGGGTTTTATATGGCCGCAATGGAACGAATTTCATAGCAGCCTTATTGTGTCATTAGTAGTATCGATGCGACGCTCGCGATTGAGCAGCGATTATTGAGCCACCGCACCTGTAGGTGGCTTTTGAGTAGCGTCCCCCAATTTTGAACCGCCAGTAACCATGCTGGATCAATATGCGCCACAACCGCTAAACATAGTGGCACAAGCAGTATTATGCCAAAAGGCTGTTCTTTGGTTGATTTTATCGGGATCACCACGGGTGTAAGAATGGTGATCAAAGGTATGTAACCCTTTGGGTTAAAAACATTGAGTAGCTAACCATACAAAAAACTTGGCACCTTGCTGTGTTTTAGTAGATCAGGGTTATTGCGCCAAAGTTTGACAGCGATGAACAATCAGTCGCTACCACATAACAAAAATAACGCAGGAGGCATAGAATGCGTTTGCTTGAGAAATCTACTAAGCCCAATCCCCACGGTGATCATTGCAAGTAAGAACCCAACAAGAATGCTCAATAAAAAGGGCTGGCTTTGTCTGTAACCAAAACGAGTAACAGATGTAAATAGGGATATGGGCCCAGACTTCCAAAAAGCACAAGAGTTGTGAGCACAAATGAGTATATAGCTTGTTGCATACTTGCTCCTAGCAATGTCCCTGTGGCAGAGCATGTTATGCAAAAAGTTCGGAGTCATATGCAGCAGTGAGTGAATATCTGTGCTAAATGGCGAGGTTAGGCAGTGGCTATAATAAGCATCTGTATATAAGACTTTAAACGAAGTGCAGTCATTCAATAATTATATTATTCATTTATTAACAATAGCTTAAGTATATTGGGATATGTCAAATAAGCCAATGATATTGACTTGCTTATTGTGAATTAACAGTCTCAATTTTTGAAAAATATCGTTCATTCTTTTTATAAAAAAATAGCTTCACACTGTTGCAGTACCAATAGTGGCGAGAACATTGGGAGAGTCGCTGCCATAGTGTACGAAAAGAATGTTTGGAAGTGGCATATGAAGAATGTAGGTGGTTTACTATTATTAGCGGCTATATGGGGCGGCTCTTTTTTGTTTATACGCATTGCGGTTCCAGCATTTGGGCCAGTGATGTTAATGGAATTTCGTGTATTATTGGGGGCTATTTTTTTATCTGCTGTGGGGATAACTTTAAAGCAGCAACCGCAGCTTTGGAAGAGGAAGAAGCACTACCTTATTTTAGGCTGGTTTAATTCTGCATTGCCTTTTTTGCTTTTTGCATATGCGGCGCAGACAATTGAAGTATCTACGCTGGCTATATTGAATGCTACGGCCCCTTTCTGGGGGGTATGTATTGGCTATATATTGTGTAAAGAGGGAGTCGCTAAAGCAAGCTTGTTTGGGTGTGTATTTGGCTTAATTGGGGTTTCGGTTTTAGTCGGGGTTGATCTTAATGATCAGCAAGATGTATCTTATTTACCGACCTTTGCCATACTTGGTGCAACTTTGAGTTACGCCATCGCGTCGCATTATACTAAAGCGTCGGCGAATGTGGGGGCATTAAACAATGCACATGGCAGTCTTTGGGGCGCTGCCATACTCATCATCCCATTTATATTCTTGTTTCCCTATAATATCAAGACTGACACGCAAGTTGTCTGGTCAGTACTCCTTCTTGGTCTTATCTGTACTGGCGCAGCCTATATTCTTTATTTTAAACTAATAAACTCTATGGGGGCACAGCCGGCTTTGTCGGTGACATTCTTGATCCCATTGTTTGGTGTGTTATGGGGATATTTAGTACTTGATGAAGCATTAACTATGTATACGTTCATTGGTGGCGCATTCATATTAGTGGGGGTTGGGTTAGTGACTGGATTATCTCAGCAGGTGTGCAAAGGTGTGATGTTTAAGCTGTGTTTTCGGTAAAACGATAAAAGGGCCTTGCGGCCCTTTGGTGAAGTATCGTTCAAGTTAGTGTGATAGCCTTAACCCCTTAAGGCTATCAACCAATTGTTTTGCAACTGTGTCAGTTTATCTCGTTAAGTTTCTAAGCTAGCGAGAGGAAAAACCCTGCAATTGCGGCGCTCATTAGGTTAGCCATTGACCCTGCTAAAACCGCCCTGAGCCCTAAGCGTGCGATATCCTTTCTTCGACTTGGCGCCATACCGCCGAGTCCGCCTAGTAAGATAGCAATCGATGATAAGTTAGCAAATCCACATAACGCGAATGTGACAATCGCCTGTGTATGTTCACTTAACGTATCTCGATAATTCATAAAGTCTAGGTAAGCAACAAATTCGTTAACTACCAACTTCTGGCCGATAAAACTACCGGCTGTTACAGCTTCATGCCACGGTACGCCGATTAACCAAGCGACGGGAGCAAAGATGTAACCTAAAATTTCTTGTAATGTTAATGTTGGGTGGTCAAACAAACTCCCAATGTTGCCCAATAACCCATTTAACAATGCGATTAAAGCCACAAATGCTAACAACATAGCGCCAACGTTTAATGCTAAATGCATACCGCTTGAGGCTCCGCCTGCAGCTGCATCAATGACATTAACTGGCTTGTCTTCATTTGCATTCACATCGGCTAAATTCTCTTTTGGCGTTTCAGTTTCTGGCACGATCATTTTAGCCATTAAGAAACCACCAGGCGCGGCCATGAAGCTGGCTGCAATTAAGTATTTTAACTCGACACCAATCGCCACATAACCCGCCATTACGGAACCTGCAACTGTGGCCAATCCGCCAACCATTACTGCAAACAATTCCGATTTTGTCATGCTCGGTATAAATGGTTTTACAATTAATGGGGCTTCAGTTTGACCCACAAATATATTAGCTGTAGCAGACAGTGATTCTGGACGTGATGTTTTCAGCAGTTTTTGCATGCCGCCGCCCAAAATCTTAATCATCCACTCCATAATGCCAATGTGGTATAACACCGCAACCAACGCAGAGAAGAAGACAATTACTGGTAATACTTGAACTGCAAAAATAAAACCAAGCGCTTCTTTATCGGCAAGAGAGCCGAAGAGAAATCCGATCCCATCATTTGCGTAGCCTATAACTGCAGATACACCAGATGAAATACTTGCTAATACGTTCTTGCCTGCTTCTACAAACAAGATAAATCCACCGATAAGTATTTGCATAGCAAATGCAATACCGACAGTTCTTTTGTTGATTGCACTACGGTCGGTTGAAAAACCATATGCAACGCTAAGCAGCATAAACATGCCGACCAAGCTCATTATTGTTGTCATGCCAGAAAGTCCCGTTTTATTCTTGCAGTAAATATTTTATTTTACTTTTAATTATATCAATCGCAACGCGATTCATACCGCCACGGGTAACTACCAAGTCAGCATTGTGCTTAGAAGGCTCAATAAACTGATAAAACATAGGTCTTACCGTCGCTTGGTACTGTTCAACCACTGACGGCAAGCTTCTACCGCGCTGCTCGATGTCTCGTTGCATTCGGCGTAGTAGACAAATATCTAATGGTGTATCAATAAACACCTTAATATCGAATTCTTCACTAAGTGCTGAATCACTAAGTAACAAAATACCTTCAATAATCAATATTTTTGCAGGTATTACAGTGCGAGTTTCGCTGCTGCGTGTATGTTGAGCATAGTCGTACGTCGGCACCTCTATAGATTCGCCTCGTCTTAGTTGCTCTAAATGTTGACGTAGTAAATCATGTTCAAACGCATCTGGATGGTCATAATTTGTTTGAGTTCTATGTTCAAACGGAAGATGCGATTGATCTTTGTAATAAGCGTCTTCTTCTATAATTGCAATGGCGCCTGATTCTAATTCATTAACCAATTCATTATAAATTGTTTGTGTAAAGAGAGATTTGCCAGACGCAGATGCGCCAGCAATAGCTATAATTGTTCGTGTCACTAAAGTTCACACCCAGCTGTCGTTAACGTTGGAAGATCACAATAGCAAAAAAGACACGATTAATCTCTTTTGCTTCGCTTAGGTTGCAAATTTAGCGACTTTATCAAAGACACAACAGGACTTTTGTCCTGTGAGACAAAACAAGACGCATCATGAAGTTTATGAATTTTGTTATGCTTTTATGACAGCGGACTTATGTCCTGTAAATTATTGCAGTGCAACAATAAAGTAGCAATCACTGAGAGCGTGACAAACATAGTGACGCATTTTAAATTTACTCAGTCAGTTTATTAAAGAGGTGAGATATGGCAAGAGCAATCATACTAATGGCAGATAGCCTAGGCGTGGGTGCTGCACCAGATGCAGAAAAATTTGGCGATGTAGGTTCAAATACACTTGCTCACCTTTTAAAAGCGTATAAACAAGAAACAGGTAAGGCACTGCCGTTACCTAACTTGACAAGGTTAGGGTTGGTTGACGCATGTGAAGCGGCTGGTAAGCAAACATGTGATGTTGCAGAGCGTCAGGCTCCTGAAGCCGCTTGGGGTTATGCAAAAGAGCTTTCAAGCGGTAAAGATACACCTTCTGGTCATTGGGAAATGGCGGGAGTTCCTGTGTTATTTGAGTGGGGGTATTTTCCAAATACCACGCCTTGTTTTCCGCAGACGTTTATTGATGAATTGTGTAAGCGAGCAAATATTCCAGGTATTTTAGGAAATTGCTACGCATCAGGCACAACTATTTTAGAGCAATTGGGTGAAGAGCATGTGAAAACGGGCATGCCAATTTGTTACACCTCAGTTGACAGCGTTTTTCAAATAGCCGCTCATGAGCAATCGTTCGGTCTTGACAAGCTTTATCAGGTATGTGACATCGCACGGGCACTGCTTGATGAAATGAATATAGGACGAGTGATAGCGCGGCCGTTTATAGGCACTTCGAGTGCCGACTTTATTCGTACTGGTAATCGTAGAGATTACTCAGTATTGCCTCCAGCTCCCACCTTACTAGATAAGTTGGCTGCAGATGGTGGTGAAGTGATCAGCATAGGTAAAATTGCAGATATTTATGCACATCAAGGAATTACTCAGAAGCATAAAGCACCTGGGTTGATGAATTTACTAGAAAAAACATCTGAATTAATGGATTCAGCGCCTGATCACAGTTTAATTTTTACAAATCTAGTGGACTTTGATGAAAAGTTTGGTCATCGACGTAAGCCGGTCGGATATGCCGAAGCGCTAAAGCAGTTCGATGACTATTTACCAACTATACTAGAAAAACTTGGTACCAATGACTTGTTGATAATTACAGCTGACCATGGTTGTGATCCAACGGCACCAGGCACTGATCATACTCGCGAATATGTGCCAGTATTGGCTTATGCTAAAGGTATGAATAATACTCCGTTAGGAGAAAGACAAAGTTTTGCAGACATAGGTCAAACACTTGCCCAGTGGTTTAATTTATCTGCGCTTGAGTATGGTGATGGCTTTATGGCCTCACTTAACAAAGCATAAAGAAGGAAATAGGTGATGAGCACTCCTCATATTAACGCAAATAGTGGTGATTTTGCTGAAACGGTATTAATGCCAGGTGATCCACTTCGCGCTAAGTACATTGCAGAGCACTTTTTAGAAGATGCGCGCCAGGTGACTGGTGTTCGTAACATGTTTGGTTTTACAGGGACATATAATGGTAAACCTGTGAGCATCATGGGCTCAGGCATGGGGATCCCGTCGATGTCAATTTATGCGCGTGAGCTTATTGTGAGTTACGGTGTAAAAAACCTTATTAGAATAGGTACTTGTGGCGGAATTAGTCAGGATATAAAAATCCGTGATGTGATATTTGCACAAGGTGCTAGCACGGATTCTAACGTAAACCGTACTCGTGTACGAGGTTATGATTTTGCTGCAATTGCTGACTTTGGATTACTGGAAAATGGTATTAATTCAGCTCGAAAATTGGGTATTGAAGCGAAAGTTGGTAACGTCTTTACGACTGACACGTTTTATCAGGCTGATGACTCATTTTATCAAGAGTTAGATAAGCTTGGTATTATGGCTGTCGATATGGAAACGGCTGGTATGTATGGTGTAGCAGCTGAATATGGTGCTAAAGCGATGGCTTTATTTACGGTAAGTGACCATGTCATTACTGGTGAAGCAACGCCAGCCGAAGAGCGTCAAAGTACTTTCAATGAAATGGTAAAAATCGCTTTAGAATCTGTATAAAAAAATTTAGCTTAGTAAGATAACTTATTAAGCAAAACCGTTCCTTGGTAACGTAATCGCAGAGTTTTGGAGACACGCCTAAAACAAAGCGAATCACACCCAAAAGCCGCACCTAGTGCGGTTTTTTTTCGACTAAATATCATTTGTCACACTTTATGAATAATAATGTAAAAGGGTATATTCATATTGTATTCATTCGAGTCTATTATTGTCTGACCACCATAATACTCAGGTGTAGGCATGACAATTACGTCAGTGGCTTTGTCAACATTGTTGATGCTGCCCATTTCAATTACTGAACTTAATGATTTCAAACGCCTAGCGGTTAATAACCCCAAACATGCATTGGTTGAATTTCCCCGTTTGCTGATGCACTATCAAGGTGAAACGAGTAATCGGATAGCTTTGTTATACTATAGTGCGTTAACCGCAGCGACTCGCGCTGACGACTGGCCTATGTTCTTAAACATTATTGAAAAAATGCGTGCGCCAGCTTTAAGAGCTTACTCAGATGGGAATAAGTTACAATTACTTTCTAGTATTGGCGTTGCATATCGCCTCAATGGACAGCTAGAACAAGCCAAAATACATTATCAATGTGCTTTTAAATTTGCATCTAATGATATTGAACTTGCGCAATTAAAAGTGAATCAGTCGATTGTATATCGTTTATCATATCAGCCTGCTTTGGCTTTTCAGCTTATCGAGAGCGTTAACAGTAACCAATTGTCAGACAAAGTAAAAGCGGGATACAGTGTTGTTCATGGCAACATTCAGCAATCGATAGGTAATTTTCAAACTGCTTTACATAGTTATGAGCAAGCCCATGAACTGTATATTAAAATGGGAGATAAAGTATCTAAAACGGGTGTCACAGGTAACATATTAGGTGCTGCGTTAGCGGTAAAAAATCTCACTGTTTTCAATCGTTATAGAGGTGATTTAGACAAGGCGGCTCGTATATATTACCCACGAATTTTGGATTATTTACAGTGGCTTGACATTATCGCACATACCTTGGAATCTCAGACATTAATTACTGAGCACCAGCAATGGATAGAAAACCATGTAGTCAAGTTTGTTGAACTAGGGTTTGAAGACGTGATAAAAGCCCATCTACTTTTGATTAAGGCAAGAGATCTTTATCCGAAAGGCACAAGCATGAAGTTTAAATCGTATAGCTTACCAGAGAAGCTTGGTAAACCTTGGTGTGGATCGTTTTGACTTTGATTTTATTTATGCCATGGTTATGAATGTAAATATGATATGTGGGGATGACAATGGCACAATGGGTTACGGGGAAAATAGTTGAGTTTAACTGGTGGACACCGAGTCTTTTTAGCATCAAGGTAGCAGCAGGCATAAAGCCATTTATTGCGGGCCAATTTACAAAGTTGGCATTAAATGTTGAGGGGAGACGTGTTGCTAGGGCCTATTCATTTGTAAACTCCCCCAACGACCCTTTATTAGAGTTTTACTTAATAGAAGTACCTGATGGTCGATTATCATCACATTTAGCGACGTTAGATATTGGTGACACAGTTGAAGTTGAAGCGGTTGCTCATGGGTTTTTTACGTTAGAAGAGACGCCAAAAGCAGAGGTTTTATGGATGCTTAGTACAGGTACAGCTATTGGACCATTCCTATCTATCATTGCAGATGGAAAATTGTGGGAGCGGTACGAACGTGTGATTTTGGTACATGGGGTCAGGCATAATACCGACTTAACTTACCAAGACAGTATTTTAGCCACTGCGTCATTGTTTAAACAGTTTACTTACGTACCGGCAATTACACGAGAAAAGCCAGAGCATGGTTTACAAGGACGCGTAACTGATTTACTTAGTTCTGGTGCGTTAATAAAGCATTGCGGAATGAATCAACTCAATAAGAACAGCCATTTTATGATTTGTGGGAACCCTCAAATGGTCAAAGATACGACTCAATTGTTGCTTGATAAAGGCTTCAAACGACATCGTAGAGCAGAATCTGGACATATAACAGTCGAACAGTATTGGTAGGCTTTAAAATTTTTTATATGTCTGTTATGTTAACAAAAGTTTGTACCTTACTTGATTATCATGAAATACATTATTAGTCTCTTTTTTGTTCTATTTACGTTTTTATGTAGTGCTAATCCCGCATTAGAAAATGATACGAGGCCTCTTCAGTCAGTCATGACAGAGCAAGAGCGCGGAGCATCACAAGTTGTTGATAAATTGATCTTGGCCTACAATGATAGGAATATTGAAGCCTTCCTTGATTTGTACGCAGAGGATGTTGCGTTTTATATGTATCCACAAACGTTAATGTTTACTGGAAAAAAGAAATTGATTGAACGCTACGGTCTTATGTTTAAAAAAACGAAATGCCTCAAATCTACATCACTTAAGCGTATCATCCACGGAAATATTGTTATTGACCATGAATCGTCCCAGGTATGTTTTAATGATGCAGGAAAGGTTGATAAGTATTCAGAGTTTGTAACCAGTTATCAGATTGACGATGGAAAAATACGTAAAGTCGTATTTTTTAAATAGCAAGTAATATGATTATGCAAGGTATGTTGTTATGAGTCAGGATAAAAGATTAAGTTTATTGTATCGGGTGGAACCAGGGTGTTTGGGGCCAACTGGTATCGACTTTGTGGAAGGCTTTTGTGAGTTTGCACAAAAAAAAATAAAGGCACCGGTTTATGCACAGTTTGGCTTTGTCCCTCGGTATGACAAAGCACTACCGGAAAGAGAATATAAAATTGGTAATAAAAATTTATCGGATGCGCAAGTAATGGCTTTTCTTGATAAGTTTGATAAAGATAAAAGTGATTTTGAAGAACAGATTGATGAGTTATTGTCACATGCTATTGATGCTTATCTAGACCGGTTATGATAACGACTCGGCTAGCAGCGTCTTGTACTAGCCGATTTAGATATACTGTGTAGCTCAGAGAGAATTAACCCTTTCCTTAGTATCGCTTAATCATTATTTATACACGTCTTTTATATACTCAAATTTTTGAAGTCATCATTATCATGTAGGCTGGTGAAAGCAGCTTCATTTGATAGCTCATTCTTTAGGTTTGGTGCATACTCTAAAGCCATACGTATATCGGCTAGGGCATCACTATGTTGATGTAGCATTGCATAAGCACACGCACGTTGCCAAAATGCATATCCGTAGTCATTATCTAACTCTAATGCTTGATTACATAGTTGAATTGCAACACCCGTCTGGCCAAGTTCTAATAGCGCATCAGCCTTATAAGCGATCGCTTCTACTTCATCAGGTTTTCTTTTTAGTATTTCGTCATATATTTCTATTTTGGAACTCATATCACTTTCAAGATTGGCTCTCATCCATAAAGAGTGAACCTCATTGGTTATGGTAATCTTCTTGTGGTTACTCAGTATTTCTTCTGAACGTGCTTTTAACTTATCTTCAAGTACTTGTAAGCGTTGCTCATATTCATCGGTGATATCGCCAACACGTCGATTGACGATGTCTTCCACTTTACTTTTTATGTCTCTTAAAGAGTTCCAACCAACCAACATCAAAATAGATGCCGTGGCAGTTATAATAAATAAAATATTGTTTACTGTGTCAGTTGTGTATGTAAGCGCTCTGTCTGCGGCATCTAATTGTGAATGCGTCACTTGTTTTGTGACATCTTCTCGTAATTGCTGTTGATCTTGGCGTACTGATTTGAGTTCGTCTAAGATATAACGCTCAATTAGGGGTTGATACATGGGCTGTTGAACTTGTTTAAGGTTATTGTCATGCGATGCCCTATTTGTATCTTGTTGTGCTAAACAGAGGTTACAAAATAAAAGTAAAGTGGCAAAGATATATTTCATCATAAAGTTAGCCAGAGTATGCAAGGTTTGTGTATGGTGCATGACTTATATGTAAATTGCAAAGAAGTGAATTAGCGAGATATGCTCTTTGCATTAATGGTTATTAAAGCCCATAATTAGTAAGAACTTTGTGTGAGTATCGGTGTAATGCTAAGAATAGTATTGATTGGGTTATGTTGTTTTTTTGCCAATGCAAATGAAGTTCAATTACAGGTCGTTACTGAAGAGTGGGTTCCGTATAATTTCACCAACGCAAAAGGCGAAATAGATGGACGTGCCACACACAAAGTACGTGAAATCTTAGCAGATGCAAATATAAGTTACGAAATAAGAAGTTACCCATGGGCCCGGTCCATGAAGCTGGCAAAAACGAAAAAAAACACCATGATTTACTCTATATACCGGACACCGGAAAGGGAACCGTCTTTTTTATGGGCATGCCCACTATTACAGCCAGTGAAAGAGTATCTCTTCAAACTCAAAACTCGTAAAGATATTCAGTTAAACTCATTGGATGATGCGAAAAAACACCTAATTTCTGTGGTAAGGGGCAGTGTATCTAATGAGTTTTTAATAAAAAATGGGTTTGAAAATGGCAAGAATATTGATATTACTGCGGACCCAAGTTCAAGCCCAAGAAAGTTATTAGCGGGTTACACAGACTTAATTATGACGACGGAGTATACGGCTTTTGAAAGCATGAAAAAATTGGGGGTGTCATTTGATCAAATAGAGATTGCTTTGGAAGTGACAAACACAAATAATAATCGAGCATGCCTCGCGTTTAGCCCAAGTTCTGATATGGAATTAGTTGATCAAATAAGGGCCGCACTGGCGCGACACAATTTACGCAGTATTGGGCCATAAGACTCCATTAACTAGTTGATTGTGGTGCAGTTATTATTATAGTTTGGCCGCTTGCTCTATCACAATGGCGTGACGTTTAGCTAACCTAAGATGATCTCTGTCGTAGCCTCCACCGATAACTGTACTGACAGGGATCCCTGCTTGTTGGCATGTTTTCAAAACTAAGGCATCACGTTTTTCCAGTCCTTGCCAGCTAATATCTAATTTTCCTAGTCCATCATGCTCCCATACATCAACACCGGCATCATATAATACGATATCTGGGTTGATATCGGTAATTAGTCCATCCAAGGTCTCTTTAACAATGTTTAAGTAAGCGCTATCAGTTAAGTTATTGACGAGCCCGACATCTAGGTCGCTGGGATGTTTGCGAAATGGAAAGTTTTTTTCACAGTGGATAGAGCAGGTAAATACATATGGGTTATGTTTTAGCAATGCTGCTGTACCATCTCCTTGATGTACATCTAAATCGAAAATCAGTACATTATTGACCTGCTTATTATTGATAAGGGTAGTTGCTGTGAAAGCGAGGTCATTCACCATACAAAATCCAGAACCGAAATCATAATGTGCGTGATGTGTCCCCCCAGCCAAATGACACGCGATGCCACTTTCAAGCGCAAGTTCTGCTGCTTTTAATGTGCCTAAAGGTGCAGTGAATGTTCTGTTCATTAATGCCTCAGACCAGGGTAACCCAATTCGGCGCATCGACTTTTCGCATAGTTGATTGTGCCAGAGATCCCAAAGATATAATTCGCAATGAACTAATTCTAATGCACTGGGGGTACCAATATCAGGCTTATATAGATTATTGTTAATTAAGCCTTGCTGATAAATATATTGATATAAGTTAGCAAATTTGCTCATAACAAAGCGGTGCTTTGGATCGAAACTGAATGAATAGTTTGGATGATAAACCAAAGGTAAGTTGGGATTTAAGGTCATGGTATTTTGAGCTAAGAAGCCGTTATTTCAATAAAAATAATAAACAAATATTAGGGGCTGTTGACCTTTGCTGTTCTATTTTTGTTCTCTTTGAGCATGCTTTTATCGCGGCGCTTAATATGTGGCCTAGTAATCTAAGCGAATATTAAGCAACAAAGAGAAAGGAGTACTTAACAGAACCGGTAGGCAGCGCTTGATTGGCTTTTCTACTGTGTTATCGGCTGACTCACATGGAATAACCATGCTACGCAGCCTCTGCCTTGTGCGAAATCCAATCAAACTGCTGCAAAAATGAACCTGAAAGATCAACAGCCCCTAACCAGTGCCGTTATCATAACGTTTTTTCAAAAGAAGCACGAGAATATCCTTATTCAAACCCTCATTACGTGAGGTCCCGCCATTTGTGTTAGTGATACGAGCATTTTGTATTTAGGGAAAATGCTATTTTTAACTCGGTAAATGGCCGGTTTTAACAAAAATCACTGTGTCTTCTTCAACAAAAGGTTGGTGTTGAGAAAAGTGTGGGTTTCTTATCCAGGTACCTATAGGGTAACTGCCGTGTTCATCTTTTAATTGCCCGCTTAATACCAGTATTTCTTCACCACCATAGTGTTTATGAAGTACAAACATTTCATTCGCTGGCCATTTAACTAACGCGGTATGTGAGGTCTCAAAAGAGTGTAAAGGCAGTACTTGTAAATTCCCTTGTCCAGGGTGCCATCGTTTAGCGTTGCTATTTATACGCAATGATTGGGTATCGTGTTTGCAAAATTGATTTAACTTAACAAAAAGAGTACAGCCGTTTTTACTAAATGGTGTATGTTTACTGCCTGGTGGGTTGCGAAGGTAGCTGCCAGCGGGGTAATCACCATGTTCATCAGAAAAGGTCCCTTCAAGTACCAATATTTCTTCACCAAAAGGGTGCACATGTTCTGTAAATGACGCACCTGCCTTGTAGCGTACAATACTGGTGATATGGCCTGACTCTGCATGTTCTCTTGCTAACGGTTTTCGTTCAACACCGTTTAAAGGACTTGGAAGCCAAGGTTGCTGTGCAGTATTAATGGTAACTCGTTTTGAAAAGTCGAGGTTTAAGTTGCTCGTATTTGGATACATGGTACTTCCTAATTTCTGCCGGCCATAACTCCGCCATCTATGTTGAGTATAGTGCCTGTTACCCAGTCACTTTGTTGTGAAAGAAGGTACGTGACACTATTGGCGATATCTTCAGGTGTACCAATTCGACCTAATGGATGGAAGTTATCAAAGCTGGCAAGCGTGGTGCTTAATTGTTCAGGTTTAATAAAATGATTATAAATAGGGGTTTTCACAACAGCAGGTGCGACTGCATTGACGCGTATATTATGTTCAGCAAGTTCGATGGCTAGATGCTGTGTTAGGGAATGAAGCCCTGCTTTTGCCATGGAATAAGCGGAAGAAGGGGTTGCTTTTATGGCTTGATGTGCCCACATTGAACCAATATTAACGATGGCACCTCTGCGTGCCTGTTTCATTCGAGAGACCGCAGCTTGAGTGATAAAAAATATGCTTTTATTGAGTGTCATATAGTGCTCATAATCTTCTTCTGAATGCTCAACAAATGGTTTGGGGTTAAAGTAACCCGCCGAATTGACGAGGTATGATACGGCGTCTTCATGGTTGTTAATATATTTTTCAACTCTGTTCCTATCTGCTTTTTTGCAAAGGTCTGCGACGAGCCCCTCGGCTTTTGGTGAGTTGAGTAATGCAATAGCATCGTTCACCTTCTCTGCGTTTTTACCTATGATAACCACCCGAACATGGTTGTTAATAAGCTGCTGCGCTGTTGCTAGTCCAATTCCACTGCTTCCACCCACAATCATTGCGAAACCTGATTTTGAAAATAACATATCAACTCCGATTAAAATATCTGCGCGACAATCGCGCCGTTTCAACGATAGAATACGGGGGCATGATATTTGAAAACAGTAAGCACATTTAGGTGACCTAGGCACTTGTTGGTACATATTTATGATTAATA
The DNA here is from genome assembly GCF_018100885.1 of Pseudoalteromonas sp. MMG013. NCBI lineage: Bacteria > Pseudomonadati > Pseudomonadota > Gammaproteobacteria > Alteromonadales > Pseudoalteromonadaceae > Pseudoalteromonas > Pseudoalteromonas sp. MMG013. The sequence continues at coordinate 178,829 of NZ_JAGJEE010000002.1, forward strand.
AAGAGAAAAAAATTGAACGAATTATTGGGCCGCAGCAATCTGCACGTATGGTTGAAACGATTGTTGGTTGTAAGTGGTCCTTGACGGTATATCAATTACTGGCTTTGGGTGTTAATCGCCCTGGAGAAATGGTGAGAGTGACTGATGGGCTTTCAACCAAAGTACTGAATCAATGTCTCAAGCGCAATATTGAGTTTGGGTTGTTGCAGAAAATAAGTTATCCCGAGATCCCGCCTAGGGTTGAGTATAAGGTGACTGAACTAGGGCATAAGTTTTTACCTATACTCGATTCGTTAACCCAGTTGCAAGGGGAGATCGATAAATTAGGATAGTGTATTTAATCTATTGCATACGTATTCAATAGGATATATGTAGTTCTTGCTCTACATTGTTATCGGTTTGTAAATAAATAAACGACAACAAAAGAGCCTATTATGACAACATTACTAAAAACGGTCTTACCTAATAGTATTCGATTAAAAGCCGCGCAGTGGTTACTTATCAGTGGTGCAACACTGATGAGTTTGACCGCTACTGTGAATGCCCAACCAACAACCTTTGTTCATTTATTTGAATGGTCATGGCCAGACATAGCTCAGGAGTGTGAAACATTTTTAGGCCCGAAAGGGTTTGCCGCCGTACAAGTTTCTCCACCGAATGAGCATATAATTGGTGAACAATGGTGGACGCGTTATCAACCCGTGAGCTATCAGCTACAGAGCCGAGGAGGAAGCGAACAACAATTTAAAGACATGGTGCAACGTTGTAAACAAGCTGGCGTTGATATTTATGTGGACACTGTGATCAATCATATGGCCGCAGGAAGTGGGCAGGGCGTTGCGGGTTCAACATTCTCTTATAAGAACTTTCCAACTTACAGTCCGCAAGATTTCCATACTACCTGTGCAATTAATGGAGAGGATTATGCTAATAATGCATGGCGAGTGCAAAACTGTGAATTGGTCAGTTTGACTGACTTGGATACTGACTCGTCTTATGTACAGTCACAATTGTCTGGTTATCTGAATAGCCTCGTTGAGGCGGGTGTCGCTGGGTTTAGATTAGATGCAAGTAAACATATGCCGGCACAAGACATTGCAACTATATTAGCCCAAGTTACGGGCGAACCGCTTGTTTTCCAAGAAGTGATTGATCAAGAAGGGGAAGCGGTCAGTGCCAGTGAGTACTTTAACAATGGACTTGTTACAGAGTTTAAATATTCGACTAAATTGGGAGATACTTTCAGAAATGGCAAATTGGCATGGCTGAGTAACTTTGGCGAAGCGTGGGGGATGATGCCAAGTTATAAAGCCGTGGTATTCGTCGACAATCATGACAATCAACGCGGTCATGGTGGAGCCGGAAATGTTGTCACATTTGCAGATGGTAAGTTATATGAGTTGGCAAATGTGTTTATGCTTACATACCCCTACGGGTACCCAAAAGTTATGTCGAGTTTCGAATTTTATGGAGACACTGATGCAGGCGGTCCTAATGTACCAGTGCATCAAGGTACGCAGTTGAATTGTTTCGCGCAGCAATGGCAGTGTGAGCACAGAAAAACATTGATTTCTGGAGCCGTAAATTTTAGAAACAATACAACAGGTGCATGGCAAGTTAATAACTGGTGGGATAACGGTAACAATCAAATTGCTTTCTCACGAGGTGCTGAAGGGTTTGTTGCGATTAACAAAGAGACAAATTTATTACAGCAAACATTACAAACAGGTTTAAGTAAAGGTGTTTATTGTGATGTATTAACGGGTATGCTCAGCGCTGATAAAAGCAGCTGTACCGGTAAGTCTCTGGTGGTTAACGAACAAGGTATGAGCGTTATTTCAGTCTCATCTATGGATGCAGTTGCAGTGCATCATCATAGTAAAATTGTTAATGGACCTACCTCTTCACCAATGCAACGCACTGTTGTTTTTATTAAAGCACAGACCACCACAGGTCAAGATGTATTTATTCGAGGCGGTATTGACCATACGTATGGCAAGAGTATTGGGCGAGACTGTGATGTTGAGCCATTTAAGTGTGCATTGCCAATGACACATAATAATTTACGTAATACCACCACACAAATCTGGAAGGTTGGTGATAGTTACTTGGATTGGCATGGTGCGCAATCAGGGCAAAATACCAGTGCTGCGGGGACCGCTTTAGATTGGACAACCAATAAATGGCCAAATAATTGGGGTGTTAAGCGTACAGTTGAAGTAGATGGGTACGGTGAAAGTGTGTTGAATGGCTATGGCCCGCATTATTGGATGTTGGATGTTCAAATGGACTGCTCGTTTTCGGTAAATGGTTGGTTTGAAGTGAAAGCATACATAAATAATGGGCAAGGTTGGGAGGGAGACATTAACCAAGCAGGCGCTCCTTATATGAGTAATAATCACTTTGCTCAGTGTGGTCAAATAAATGTGTTCGAGTTTGGCAATAGTTCAGCTATCCACGCCGATTTTTAAAAGATTAGACATGGTGTATTAGATTATGACTCACAGGATATATGTAAGTAACCTCAGCTTTGGATAAGCGAATTTGCCTAATAAAGCTATTTTTCTCACTCTCAGCGTTGCTTTTATGCAGTAATAGCCCGCTATTACTGCATAAAAGCGCCTTGATATTGAAAAAAATATCATCATTGGATTGTACGTAAGTTTGTTTTCAAAACATTTTCTATTCCAAAACCCTTATCCAAACCTGAGGTTAAGTAGACTGGTGATCGCTTACTTGCATATATTTTTGCGTGACATGACTGCGCTAAAACACCTCTTTAACGCAACCCAAGTAAAGAAGGTTAATGCTTACATAGCTGGTCCAGTAAACTATCAGGGACCGGCTTTAATTTTACTGCATTGAGATCCATTTTCGCATAAGGTGCAACGTGTTCTGTAACCCAAGGTACATCGATAATTTCCAAATACTTTTGTAACGAGTCTTTTAAACCATATGGATATAAGAAAATGGCTCTCTCTAGCGCATAAGCCACGCGTGAAAATTGCACTTCACTGGGGAGCATTTTGGCGGTAACGACCGCCTCCATGATTAAGTAATGGTAGAAATAGTGAAAGTTCTCTTTTTTTAAGTCAAAAATAGCTTGTTTTACCGAGTTATGGTAGCGCCAAAATTGCTGATACTTCCTTTGTAAAACAAGGCTATCAAGCAGGTTCAGGCCAGCTCTAACAGCATTTTCTGGTGTGCCTCTTAAGCTGTCGTCTCTAAATAGTTGAATAAAATAGCGTTGCGCTAATTCATACTGACCTGCATCTAAATGTAAACTGGCTTTTTTTTGCTTGATACGTTGTTTATCGCGGTGTGCACTGGCCATTGACTCAGCCTGTTTAAGTGATGATAGAGCTTCGTCATGCATGCCGAGTTTTAACTGAGATGAATACATGTTGAGCAGTATTTTAACTTGTTCATTTGGGTTATTTACAGCGAAATCTAAACCGCATTGATAAGCGAGTAGTGCTTTGCTGTAGAAGCGATTTTTTCTGTATAAAATCCCTAAATTGTTGAGTAAGTGGTATGGCTTATTTTCGGGAAATTCTTGCCATTCAGGTTGACTTAAACGCTTGCTAACCTTCACTGCGATGTCTGGAACGTTGTGTTTCACAGCGGCAATTAATATATTTTTATAGAATGTAAATGCACCTAGACTGGGGGGCAAGGCGTTGTATTTAGCAAATTGAGTTGAGATATAAAGTGGGTCTTTGTCGGTACGTTCTTTAAACCCGTTGATGTTGGGTAAATCGGAAGCGGTATTCAAAGCAGCAACAAAAAACAAAGATGAAATGAGTACCACGACAAGCTCCTAAAGCGCTGCATTTCGCTATATTGTGCAATAGTATTCTATAACTGGCAAGTAAAGGAATATATTAAATACCTTTAATAAACAATATATAATATTGATAATATATATTTACTGAAAGTATATCCTAAAGAGGGCGAGTATAGAATATGTGGATAAAAAACCAACCACTAGAAGGCACGTATGTACAATTAGTTCCAATTGAGTTGCAACATTGCGAGGCGTTAAAGCAAGCAGTAAGGGACGGTGAGCATTGGCGGCTTTGGTATGCGAACGTACCGCATCCAGATGATATGGGAAAGTATGTAATGGATGCGCTGGAGCAGGCTAAGCAGGGAAATATAGCTTATGTGGTGGTAGATAAACGAACAAATATAATTGTAGGAACTACCCGTTATTATGAGGTGGATAAAAATAATAAGCGGGCTGCTATCGGATATACTTGGTATGCAGATTCAGCCAGGCGCAGTCCCGTAAATACAGAAACTAAGTTGTTATTATTGAAAAATTTATTTGAACAACATAATGCCATTGCAATTGAATTTAAAACCCACTTTTTGAATCACCGTTCACGTACTGCGATTGAGCGTTTAGGCGCGAAATTGGATGGTGTGTTACGTGCTCATAAAATAATGAAAGATGGCTCACTCAGAGACACCGCAGTGTACTCCGTTATTGCCAGTGAATGGCCTGCTGTGCGAAATAACCTTGAATATAAGCTGGCTAGCCAACCAATCAATTTATTTAGCAAATTATAACGATTGCTCCACAGACAGGTAGGCTCAATGCAGCCCCTGAAATGATGGAAATCAGTGGGCAGAGTGATGATAAAAAGTAAACGTATATCTGGGCCTGATTGAGCGCGTTATTTGGTATGATTTTAGGGAACTATAAGAGGGCTGTACATGCTGAAACAGGCAATAGATGATTGTTGGCCTCGGGTGTATTTTGTGTGTTTATTGTTGTAATGACGCTTGAGTAGACGAAGTATTCTAAAGTTGACCCTTTTGACGTTTTTTAGAAAATAACATCTTAACTTTATGGGAACTAAACCGAATATTGGTCAGTCTATGTTTGCTCTGTATGAAGGATAATGAGCATAGAGGTTATATGAAGTATTTTGTAGTTCCCGTGATGTTGTTGATACAAATAATATCTACATCTGCTATTGCCAGTGCAGTGGATAAGCATCAATTGGTTAATGAACTGAAAAAGCACATAGAAGAGTTTTACGTTTTGCAGCAGAATATTCCCGCAATAATGAGTCATTTAACACACTTTACACAGTCGGAGGACTTTACAAAGGCAAAGAGTGCATCAGAATTGCTGCCGATACTTAATACTCGATTGCAAGCGTTTGATAAACATCTTGGTGTGTCTTATAAACCGAATACACAGGATGCCATGGAAGCAAAAAAAGCGCCATATGAGTCTTGGTTTACGCAATTAGAACGCAAAAATTTTGGATTCAATCGGATTGAAATTCTACCAGGGAATGTCGGTGTTATGGCATTTTGGGGCTTTGCAAATGTAACGCAGGAAAGTAAACGAAAAGTACATGCCATTATGACACTGTTGAGTGATGTAGATAGTTTGATAATTGATTTACGTGAAAATGGTGGCGGAGATGCTGCAATGGTTCAACAAATAAGTAGTTATTTTCTTGATAAAAAAACGCATTTAAACAGCTTTTACTCTCGTGACACAGACCAAACTAGTGAATATTGGACGGTTGCTATTGAAGGAAAAAAACGCCCTTCTTTGCCTATTTATATCTTAACGAGCAATGCGACATTTTCTGCTGCTGAGGAGTTTGCATACAATTTCAAACATTTAGGGCGTGCCATAATCATTGGCGAGAGTACGAAGGGCGGTGCAAATCCATGGCGATTTGTTGATATTGGCGATGATATACGTGTAGCTATGCCCGTTGCTATGGCAATTAACCCAATAACAAATACAAACTGGGAAGGTAAAGGGGTGCAGCCAGATCACAGTATAACTGCTGATAAGGCGTTAGAGTATGCATATAAAAAAGCGCTAGAACAACTCGCGTTGACACAAAAAAATCCACATGAAATGAGTGATATTAAGTCTGCACTTAAGCAAACAAGTTTTAAAATAACAGGAGAGAATGATGTTTCCAGTTGAGATTGTGTCAGCTTATTCCATCGCTTGTTTGTTGCTTGTTTGCTCACCTGGGCCTGATAATTTATTAGCAATAGGACGGGGGCTCAGTCAAGGAAAGCGGGCTGCCGTTGTCTCTGGTATTGCGTCGGGTACTGGCATACTTTTTCATGTCTGTACGGCCACATTAGGATTAACGCTGCTACTGCAAACGTCTATCGTGGCTTTTTATATCGTGAAATTGGTAGGTGCGAGCTATCTTATTTGGTTGGGTGTAAAAGTGTTACGTCATCGACATTTATTTAACTTTGACCCTGTAGCCAAACAATCCTTGCGCTCGATATTCTGGACTGGGTTCTTATCGGCTGCACTGAACCCAAAACCAGGATTATTTGTGCTGGCTTTTATACCTCAATTTGTCAACCCAGATTTGGGGTCTGTAACAGGCCAAATGATGGGATATGGGCTTTGGTTTGCGCTATTGACTACGGTTGGATTTAGTCTTATGGGTATGAGTGCATCGCGATTGCGTTATTGGTTACAGAAAAGTCCCACTATTATGTCAGGACTAAATATGGGGGCTGGGGTGGTATTTTTGGTGTCAGGGCTAGCTGTTGCATTGATGCGTCAAAGGTAGAGAGCAGACGTTTACTTGAATTTGTAAAATTTGCCACTATTAATAGGGTCTATGCTTTGATGCACTTGGCTTACAAAAAAAATGGATAGTGAGCTTTGGCCCGATAACTCTATTTAATTAAGGTAGTTTAATGAACCCAATTATTGCGATTTTGAAAGAACACAATATTAGTGATGAAAAAATAAGCGAACTATTTCAAACCCTGACAGAAAATCCGTTGATGGCGATGGGGGTTGTATCACAGCTTGGGATCCCACCGGAAAAGCTGCAGCAGCTCATGGGGTTGGTTATGCAAAATCCAGCGCTTATCAAAGAAGCGGTTGATGAACTCGGTTTAGATTTTTCGAAAGTTGAAGAAGCAAAAGCAAAGCTTAATCAATAAGTTAACTAAATTTAAGAGCGGTGGAAAAATCCATCGCTCGTTTACCTATTCGCGTTACTGTTGCCCTTACACATAAAGCTGCTCACGTTACTTTTCTCAGCCTCCGTATTGTATTTAATCGTATGTTATTCGCGATTCAACGTTAACCATAAACGTACATCACGCTACTTAATACAATTGTGTTGGCGTGATTGTGCAGCTTTTTTAGTGGTACAGCTAGTAGATTAACGTAACAGACTCCGTGCGTTTCTGGTTGTTCATGAATTGAGAACATTTAGAGGTTAACGAATAGCTGTGCTGATAAGTGATAAAAAAGCCAGCAATTGAGCTGGCTTTTAACGCATCTATAAGATGTGTATGTATTAAAAGAGGTGTTTATTGCGCCTCATAATTAGGCTCAGTAATATGAGTAATAATAGGTTAAATGAGCCTGATGACTTTTTTGCCTTCTCAGGCTGTGCATCGGGTGTTGGTTTTGTCGGTGTCTCAGTGGGGCTGAGTGTGACGGTCACAATAACGTCCCCGTTGGCTGTGGCACCGGCGTTATCAGAAATTGTATATAAGATCGTGGCATTTCCCGCAAAACCTTTGGTAGGCACAAAACTCAGTGTATTACCTGAGGTTATACGCACAGAGCCTTCATCAACACTTGCCGCTGTGACTGTTAGAGTATCTCCGTCAACATCATGGTCATTGGCGAGTACATCAATTTCCAGTGTTTGATTGTCTTTGGTGCTCGCTGTGTCTCGCGTTGCTATCGGTGCACTGTTCATCACGATGGTGATACTGGCATGACCGGTTGCAGACCCTCCTTGCGTGTCTCCAATCATGTACGTTAGTTGTGCAAGCCCTGCAAAGTTATTGGGTGGCGTAAAGTATATGTCGTTGCCATTGAGCTCAACCGTACCAATATCGCTAGTGACATTAACAATAGATAATACATCACCATCAGCATCGTTATCATTGCTGAGTACATCTAGCTGAGTGCGCTTACCTGCAGTGATTGTGAAGGTGTCTTCGGTGGTAACGGGCAATGAATTGCCATTGAGTACGATAGCCATGCCGCTTGGATCAACCACTGATTTATTCGCGAGGCCATCATCATCGTTAGGACCACCATCGACAATTTGTAGTTTAATACACCAGTGACCAGGGTTAAGTCCTTCATGCCATTGGCTACTGCTTGCTGCAGGACAATAGCCTGATTCGCCTTGAGCTGACATCACCGTGTTTCCGTCACCGAGCGTGAAGTTGACCCATTCGCCATTTTTGTATTTGCGATAGATAGCATTTAAAGGCACCTGCTCATATTGAGGCAGCACAATGGTAAATACATCACCAGCATTCATTAGACCAGAGGCAATAAAGTCATATAAACCACCGACATTTTGTGCCGTATCGTCACTGGGTAATTCTGAGCTTAATAGTTGCGCGCCACCGGAACTATTTTGCGCAACAGATGTGCCTTTACGCAAAGATGTACCAGGTTGAGCTTCAATCAAATGGGCAGTTGAATTACCAGCACTGCCTTGTAACACATTCGGTTGTGAAATCGCATCTAGATAATCAGGGATCCCGTCGCCATCAGAATCGGCATAGCCTTCTTCGTTATCTGGGATCATATCACCATCGCTGTCTTGCGATGTTAGCGCAGCCAGTTGTGCAATGATTTCAAAATAGACATCTTGAGAAGTTGTCAGTGCTGGCGTTGCGTTATCTGTCACGCTTGCAGTAATAGTATAATTACCCGCAGGTAGCTTTGCTGGCGAGAAGGTAAACTCTTTATCTGTCCCACTGGTATTGTGAAGACGAGGGTCTGTACTTGCCCATGATATTTGTAATACATCATCGGCATTAGCATCAGACACAGTTGCTAAGAGTGAGACTTCACCCTGATCAGCTGCGACGAGGGTACGGTTTTCGCCTTGTTGCGAGATTTTTGTGGTGATTTGCGGGGCGATATTTCCTTCTTCGATAGATATAGTGGCTGTATTACTTGATGAATTCGCATTCACTTCATTACCTAACGTAATAATAATTGCTTCGCCTTTTTCTTGCAGATCGTCCTGAATAACATCGAATGTGATTATGCCTGAGCGTCCAGAAGCAATAACGATTTCACCATTTTCTAAGGTGTGATCTGCGGCAGATGCAGAGCCTGAGACTGTATACGGTATGGTGACTGGGTAGCTAGGGGCATCACCATTTAGCTGAACACTTATGGTATTACTGCTGCCTTCACTGACGGTAAAACCCTGATCAATAGATACAATTGGGTTTACCATGACGGTATGAGATGCCATAGCCATGCGTGCTTGGCTATCTTGGGTTTGCCAATAAACAAGGTGTTTACCTGGGGTAAATATGCGCTTATTAGTGACCAATGACACTGCAAGTGTATTGCCTTGACTGTCGGTCGCGGTAGCTACGCCGAGTTCAACTTTTGTGAATAAGCCTGTTGCATTCACAGAAATATCAGCCGGGGCGGTGATTACAGGTAAGCCCGTTTGCTGTGAGGTAATGTTTAACGTTGCACTTGATGCACTACGTGCTTGCTCAGGGTCCACAATCACATAGTGAATAGTCACAGTGGTTGAAGCTTGGGTTGGTGCTTGATATACCAATTGATTGTTTTCAACCACAACACTGCCGATCGATGTCTGTGCACCAACGATAGTGAGTGGCTGCTCATCGAGATCAGTATCGTTACTTAACACATCAAGTACGTAGCGGTTGGCATCGTTGCCGTCAAATGTGAATGTGTCAGGGTTTGCTTGTGGCATATCGTTCACAGAAACAACATTAATAGCAATACGCGCTTCTGATGATTTGTCGGTGCCATCATCAACAATATAGGTGAGTGTATCTTCTCCATTGTAGTTGGTATTAGGTGTATATGTGAGTGTATTGCCTTGCACAGATGCAATACCAGCGTTTGGTTGAGTAACAATTTCTATACTTAACGTATCACCATCGATATCGTTAATCGTGGGAATAAAGCTCGTTGTCCCATCTTCTTGTACCGATATGGTTTGTGCTTGTGCGCGTGGTGGTGTATTGGTAAAACTCACCTCAATGGCAAAGGCTGGCAAAGAAGCGGTGAGCTCTTGATCACTGACTGTGATAACTATGTTGTTACTAGTACCGACATCGCCGCGAGCTGGAGTGCCTGATAAAGTACCCGTTGTACGATCAAAATTAGCCCATGTGGGTTTATTGGCTATTGTGTAGCTGAACTGCGTGCTATCAATATCGGTTACACTTGGTGTAAAGGTATAAGTATTGCCCTGACGTACAGTGGTCGCAGGTGTACCTGCGATACTTGGCGCATCATTGACGTTATTCACTTGAATATCAGCAACAGCCGTTTGTGATGTGAGCGAACCATCATTTGCTTGATAACTAAAACTATCTGTACCAGTAAAGTCATCATTTGGTGTGTAGTTTACTTGTCCACCAGACAGTGTTGCAGTGCCATTGCTTGGTTGATTGATAATAATAAAGCTAAGGTTGTCACCATCAATATCACTGCCATTGAGTGTTATCGAAATTGGGGTTTCTTCATCCGTAGTTGCTGATACATTTTGCGCGTTGGGTGCATCGTTTATCGCTGTGATCGTGATTGCTATTTGTGCCGGCGCAGAATCTAGCTCCCCGTCATTGGCGATAAATGCAATGCTGTCAGTGCCATTAAAGTTTGCTGTTGGCGTATATGACCATACTGCACCGCTTACTGGTGTGAGTACCCCGTTACTAGGCGGTGTGCTAATTTTGTAAGTTAGCGCAGACTTTTCAATGTCTGTTCCTGTTAGTGTAATGTCGATACGACCGTCTTCGGCCACTGTCATCGCACTTGGTGTTGCTACTGGTGCATCATTTACCGCTTCAACTGTTACCAATACTTCTGCTTTATTTGAAATAGCACCAGCAATGTCTTTGATTGTATAGGTAAAGCTATCAGAACCTGAGAAGTTTTCATTAGGTGTGTAGGTCGCGGTGCCAGTAGCTGATATAACCACTGTACCAGAACTGGCTGCATCAGTTAAAGTTACACTTGCTACATCTAACTTATCATTCGCATCTACGTCAGTATCATTACCTAAAATGTTAATTTCAAATGACCCATCTTCTTGAACGGTTGCTGTGTTGTTTTCAGCCACTGGTGCGTCATTAACAGGCTTAATGGTCACTTTCACAGTAGCTGGTACTGATGCCAATGCTTCACTATCTGTTAGCACATAGGTAAAGGTCAGTTCTCCAACGGCATCTTTAGCGGGTGCTATATGTAGCTGCCCATCTGCATTCACGGTAACAGTGGCAAGGTCAAACAAGCCTTCCCCTTTGCCTTGGTCTTCTAGGGTAATGTTTGCCCCGTTAAAGCCTTGGTCTTCAACATCAGAGTCATTATGTAATATGTCTAATGTTAATGGGGTATCCTCATCGGTTTGTACACTGTCATTTTCAACAACGGGTCTGTCATTAATTGCGCCAATATTGATGCTAATTGTCGCTTCATTAGACACTTCTTCGTTGCTGTCGGCAATAGTGTACTTAAAGGTGTCGGTAGCTACCACATTGAGATTAGGTATGTAAGTTAATGTGCCATCAGCTTGGCTCAGAGTCACTACACCATGTGTCGGCTCAGAGGTAAGCTTAATGCCACCTGTTGGATTAGTGTCTTCGATGTCGCTTGCTTGGCTGCGAATATCGTCTACTAAGATGACTAAATTTGTGTCTTCATCCGTTGTTTTGGCGATATTAGTAGCTTTTGGCGCATCGTTCACAGCGGCAACTGCAATATTGACCGTGGCAGGTTCAGAGGTTAATGGGGTTGAATCAGACACGGTGTAAGTAAATGAATCAGGCCCATTAGCGTGTTCATTTGGCGTGTAGGTGGCAATACCATTGGTGATAGACACTGAGCCAAATTTAGGCTCTGTCACAAGTACGGCAGAAGCCGCAACAAGCTTTTGTTCTGCATCAGTATCATTGTCAATAAGAGAGAAGGTAACGGGCGTATCTTCTTGTGTGCTCGCCTCATCATTTTTAGCTATTGGCGCATCATCAACAGGGTTAATCGTGAGTGTCACGGTTTGAGTTGTTGATACAAGATCTGTACTGTCTTTCACACGATAAGTAAATGTATCTTCAAGTGTTTCAGACCCATCATGTTCATAGGTAAATGCACCACTCTCATTGAGAGTAAGCGTACCGTATTTTACAGTGTCTCTTAATATTGCAATAAGTGTATCGCCAGAGTCTAAATCTACATCAGTGGCAGTACTAAGCAAGCCGTTTACTTTCCCAATGCTCAGTGCTTCGCCTTCATTCAATGTAAATTGAAAAGGTTCAGCTGAGGGAATATCAGGGCTGTTAATGACTGTAATACTAAACGGTGCCAAGCTCACTGATAGGCTATCTGCTACATTATCTTTGACACTGATGATGATGTTTTCGGTGAGTCCAACGTGTTGATCTAATGGTGTGCCTGTAAGAGCTCCGTTAGAGGTGTCGAAGTCAGCCCACTCAGGTTTATTGATGATTGAAAACGTATGATCGTCTCCAACATCTGGGTCAGTTAATGTTGGTATAAAGTGGTACACATTGCCTTCTGTGACTTCTGTCCTTGGAGTACCAGTAAGCGTTGCAGCATCGTTGGCGTTAATAACTTCTATTGAAAATGTGGGTAGTGTTGCTGTTGCCCCTGCTTTGTCTGTCACACTGATAATAATATTTGTATTGTAATCGACATGTTCATTAAGCGGCGTGCCACTTAATGTGCCTGACTCAGTATTAAAGGTCGCCCATTCAGGTCTGTTTTGAATAGCAAACGTGTGTGAGTCATCAACATCAATATCGCTAAGTGTGGGTGTAAAAGTATATGGACTGTCTTGCGCCACAGTTGCTGACGGAGTACCTGTTAACTGTGGTGCATCATTGATGTTTGATACTGTAATACTAAAGGTGAGTAAAGTCGCTTTTTCACCGGCTTTATCTGTCACGCTAATGATAACATTGTCAGTGCTACCAACGTGTTTATTGAGTGGAGTACCCGTTAACGTACCTGACTCAGAATTAAAGCTCGCCCATTCGGGTTTATTTAAAATAGCAAACGTGTGTGAGTCACTTTTATCAACATCAATGAGCGTTGGTGTGAAAGTATATACGCTGTCTTGTGCCACATTCGATGATGGCGTACCTGTTAATTGTGGCGCATCGTTGACGTTTTCGACTGTAATATCAAAGGCGGGTAATGTTGCTTTTTCACCGGCTTTATCTGTCACACTGATGATAATATTTTCAGTGAAACCAACGTGTTTATTGAGAGGGGTACCACTTACTGTACCTGACTCACTGTTAAAGCGGGCCCATTCAGGTCTGTTTTGAATAGCAAACGTGTGTGAGTCATTGATATCAATATCGGTGAGTGTTGGTGTGAAAGTATATAGACTACCTTGGGCCACACTTGATGACGGCGTACCTGTTAATTGTGGCGCATCGTTGACGTTTTTCACTGTAATATTAAAGGCGGGTAAAGTCGCTTTTTCACCGGCTTTATCTGTCACGCTAATGAGAATATTGTCAGTGCTACCTATATGCTTGTTTGTTGGTGTGCCGCTAAGCACGCCTGATGTGGTATTAAAGGTTGCCCACACAGGCGAGTTTTCAATAGAAAAAGTGTGTGAGTCATCCAAATCTACATCAGTAAGTGACGGTGTGAAGCTATATAGCACATCTTCATTGATTGAGGTTGCTGGAGTGCCTGTTAATACAGGGGCATCATTGACATTAGTTACTTGTATGACAAAGGCGGGCAGTGTTGCTTTTTCAACGGCTTTATCTGTCACACTGATGATAATATTTTCAGTGAAACCAACGTGTTCATTGAGTGGAGTGCCACTTAATGTGCCTGACACAGAGTTAAAGCTCGCCCATTCGGGTTTGTTTTGAATAGCAAAAGTGTGTGAGTCGTCAACATCAATATCACTAAGAATGGGCGTAAAAGTATATGGACTGTCTTGAGCCACATTTGATTGCGGCGTACCAGTTAACTGTGGTTTATCGTTGGTGTTTTCGACAGTAATAATGAAGGGAGTTAATGCTGCCTTTTCACCCGCTTTGTCGGTTACTGTTAGTGTAATGCTTTCAGTATTGCCCACATATTCATTTGTTGGTGTACCTGATAAGTTACCCGTTTCATTGCTGAAGACTGCCCAATCAGGTTTGTTCTGAATAGATACGGTGTAAGTATCATCTACATCAATATCATTGATTACTGGGGTGAATGAATATGCCTGATCTTGTGGTATCAGTTTGTTTGGCTCGCCGGTAATTGTTGGTGCATCGTTTATATTATTCACGGTGATGCTAAAGCTAGGTAAAAGGCTTCTCGCCAATGATTTGTCCAGAACGGATATTTCTATGTTGCTGTACTCGCCAACATGGCTATTATCTGGCTTCCCACTTAAAGTACCATTATTTGAGTTGAAATTAGCCCAACTTGGCTTGTTTTCTATGGTAAAAGAGTGTTTCTCATCTTTATCAGGATCTATCACCTCTGGGGTAAATACATATTGTTCATCTTGATCAATTTCAGCCAGTGGTGAACCCGTCAGAGTTGGCTCGTCATTTACATTGATAACGGTGATACGAAATGCGGGCAATGATGCCTTTAAACCTTCCTTATCAGTCACTGATAATAGTATATTGTTGTATTCACCAATATCATTATCATCAGGGTAACCACGCAGCTCTCCCGTACTTTGGTTTAGGCTGACCCATTTAGGCTTGTTTACAATACTAAAACTATGGCTGTCATCTTTGTCAATGTCACGCAATGTTGGATTGAAGCTATACAGTTTCTCTTCTGTTGCTTCACTGTTTGCTGCACCGGTCAATTCAGGTGCGTTATTTACATTATTTACAGTGATTGAGAACGGTGTTAAAGAATCACTTAGTCCGGCAAAATCTACAACTGAAATTTTTATGTTTTGATATATACCAACATCATCATTATTAGGTGTGCCTGTAAGTTCACCAGAGGTGTTATTAAAACTCGCCCAAGAGGGTTTGTTTAAGATACTAAATGAATGGGAATCACCGTGATCTTCATCAATTAGAGTGGGCTTAAAGCTATATTGAGTATCTTCATCTATGCTTCTAAGGGCAACGCCAGAAAGGTTCGGTGCATCATTTTCGTTTAGTACTGTTACGTTAAAAAAAGATGAGTTTGCAGATGTTTGACCATCACTTACGTAATAAATCAAATTGTAATATTGGCCAATATTGTTTTGTTTTGGTGTACCTGATAATTCACCAGTCATGGTGTTGAAGCTCATCCAACTGGGTTTGTTTGATATATGAATTGATAAGGCATCATCATCAACATCAGTGATAGTTGGAGTAAATCTAAAAAACTGATCTTCTAATATAGAGACTCTTGTAGAGGAAATCGAAATTGACGGTCTATCATTAATTGGCCTAATTGTTATATTTACAATTGCATCAGAAAAAAGACCTTCGTTATCGGTGGCTCTAAAAGTAAAACTGTCAGAACCATGGTAGTTTCTGTTTGCAGTATAAGTACCTTCACTTCCATTTAATGTTATTTCACCATTCTGAGGTGATTTAATTATTTTGTATGTTAAATGCGTACTATCAATGTCTTCTGCATTTAACATAAAAAGAGTCATTTGGTCTTCATTTAAATATATATGCTGTTCCCGCGCGATTGGCGGGTCATTCTTACCAATTACGTTAATGGAGAATGACGAAAGAGCGTCAGTTAAAAGTCCGTCTGATACTCTAATAGTGATATTATTATACTGGCCAACATCGGAGTCCTGTGGTATACCTGAAATCGTGCCTGTTGCAGGGTCAAAATCAGCCCAGTGAGGCATATTTTCAATTGAATAGGATAGATTCTCTGGTGTTTCATTATCACTGGCTTGCGGCGTAAAAGTATATTGCTGGTGTTCGTTAACGGCGGTACTTGGGCTCCCTGATATGGTAGGTGCGGTACTTTTTTTTATCGTTACATGAAGTGGAGCAATAGTTGTGTATTGACCATTAGCACTGGTTATATGCAGTGCCGCACTCACTAATTCAGTACGGTTTGATGTCGGTATTCCTGAAATATCACCGTACTGATTGACTTTTATCCAATCAGCTTTGTCATTGCCTGACCATATTCGATGCATCGAATAACTTACCGGGCCAACCGGACTATCATACCTGTTGGATTTCCTGCCTGATAGGGAGAGTTGCTGACCGGCAAATACCTCTGCAGCTGGATATTCAAAGGTTTTTATAGGAGCGATTTTGACATCTTCGGAAATAATAATGGTTATAGGTGGAAATTCAATCGTATTGTGATCATTGGTCGCGATAATTGAAATGTTGTTGTAAACCCCTGCATTGTTTGTTTTACCTGAAAGGGAACGTGTATATGGGTTGATTACTAACCAATCTGGGTTGTTGTGTATTGAGTATGTATATGAATCAGCGTCTTCAATCGTAATTCGTTCAAGAAGAAACTTATCGACCTTACCATACACAATAGGATCTAAGCGCGGGGATGGAGTTAGGTTATCGACTATATCGATCTTAAAATCTCTAGTGATAGAGTGAATTGAATTGTAGGCTGTAAGCCTTATTGTATATGTTCCAATATTGTTGCTTGGCTTTGAGGTTATCGTCTGGGTATGGTGGTGAAACATAAACTTGTCATTATCTACTGCTCCTTCTTCTAAGCGATAGTGGTAGCTAGCGGCATAGTTAGGGCTATCGTATTGCAAAAATATACGAAGTGGTTCACTACCAGAGACTTTAAACTTATTACCATTAAGTAACATTTTTTTAGGGGGGTGTTCATTATTATAAATTGCCGTTGGGGCAATCCAACCTGTGGAGCTAAATAGTGCACTAAAGGTTTTTTTTGGTGTTGAAGTAGAAGACGCAATAGTAAATTTGTTGTAGTAAAAATAACCAACACTTGTGGGAGGGTAATCAACATTATCTGCGTCAATGAATTGCTTTTCGAACCGACTATCTAGTTGTATTTTATAAGTAACGGAAGATACTACTTTGTCTGCTTGGTTCTCATCAATACATTGAAGTGTACTTGCATTATTTTCAGTGACGACATGAAACTTCGTACATTCATCGGCATATGAGCTTAGGCTACAAAATGCCAGTAAAATATAGGCAAATACCTGATATAGGTTATTGCCTTTCCAAGTAACCTTGAGATGGTTGTTACACTGGCTCAAGGTTTTGTGTTTAGCTGATGAGAGGAATATCCACTCTCGTCGTTTTATAGTCATAATAGTCCTTTCTATTACTTCACTGCGTACTGGGTGATTAAATCAGTACTCCATGGTGTTAAATCAAAAATGGTGAGTGCAATACGCTAAATTCGTTACACTTTTTATTATTTAGTTGCAAAAAGGCATAACAACTTGAATGAAGTAAGTTGCCATGCCTAGCATGCTTTGTAAGCGTTCGCTCGATTGGTTTTAGTGTTACTGATCCGCTGTAATGTTTAAAAAGGCTGACTGTGCGAGCAAGTCACTTATTTCATTGCTTGATAGCGGTTCGGTTCTTAGCCTTTGTAGTGTGGCAAAATCACCGTTAAATTGGTGAGCGGCGAGTGTCACGCTCAGTGACGGGTTACTGAGTTGTGCGGTATTTTCATTGAGGTAGTTACCAAATGATAAATCGGCAGCAATGTTTGCTTGCGTCTTGCCCCTGACTGCCCAGCTGACATTACCATTAAATTGGTCTTGCCACCTCAGGGTAACCGTGACTTCATTTATTCTTTGATCAGCATTACCAAAGTCATATGTTACAGATTGTGAGGCGTCATTAAATGAGTTACCAAATTCAGTAAATGCTGCGGCCAGCTCATAAGAGCCTTGAATGTGGGAAA
The DNA here is from genome assembly GCF_018100885.1 of Pseudoalteromonas sp. MMG013. NCBI lineage: Bacteria > Pseudomonadati > Pseudomonadota > Gammaproteobacteria > Alteromonadales > Pseudoalteromonadaceae > Pseudoalteromonas > Pseudoalteromonas sp. MMG013. Next base: position 196,722 of record NZ_JAGJEE010000002.1, read on the forward strand.
GTGTGTTATAGGTGCCAGTATCATCAATTGTATTGGTGACAAATGATGCAATCGTCACGGATATGCCCGCTTGAGATGAGGTTTGCTCTAAATATGAGGTGATGTAATTTTGTTCAACAATATCCGGGAAAATATAGAGTGGGGTATCAGAAAATCGTGCATATCTAGATTGCTCTCGCGTAACAAGATCGGCAGGGTTGGTTGATATTAAAACGTATTCGTTGGCTTGTGTGTGTTGTGTCGTATTGACTACGACGCCTGTTGAGGTGAAGTCGGCATCGCTTAGTACAATGTGATTACCGTCAGTGAGTGAAAACACCCCGCCACGTACATCACCTGTATTAGCATTTTTAATAAACAGGAGTTTCTCTTGTAGTGAGTTTGCACAAAGTGTTAATTCCGCTGGACTATTTGCTAAAATGATATTGTCGGAAAACCCAGTTAATGTGTAGTCTGAATTGGTTACGGCTAATTCACTAACATCAAAATTCACAGCGTCACAGTCACAGCTTTGATACCCTTTAAAGGTCACTGTGCCCAATGCTAAGTCACTCGCGATATCGTCCACATTATTGATAGTAATGATTTCAGTTTGCTTTTCATTATTGCTATCAGTTTGCGTTGCAATGATAGAAATATAATGGGTATCAGCAGGTCTACTATAGTGAAACAGACCGTCTGGTTTTATCACTGGTGTTTCAATGGCTTGACCTTGCTCGTTATGAAAAACTAAGCTACTAGCAATAGGCGCAATGCCACAGTCATTTTCAATTACTGTATTAAAACTGATGCTGTATTTAGAAATCGGGGTTGGTGGTGGAGTCGCGTTTACAGGTATTGTTGTATTAGCAGACGAGTTAGTAACATTGATATTACTCTTCGACGAGCCGCCACAAGCAGTTAATAAACAGGCAGCAGTTACCGCGCACACGAGTGTGAGTCGTTTCATCTCATATCCTTTGAAAAATTAAATTCCATAATAACGGTACGGATTGTACCGCAAATGTTTTGCTTAATTCAATAGTATAAATTTTTGTTTTATATGAATTAATAGAAACTGATTAAGGCAGTATATGAGGAATAAAAATGAAAAAGTTCATAAATGTGTTTATTTATTTCACTAAACACACGTGATTTATCAAAAGGTCACGCGCAAACTTCATTCGCCTGTTTTAGTCCATAGTTATTCCACATTTACATTTTATGATAGAGAAAAATCATCAGAGTAACAGGCTATGACACAGCATACATTCGACATATTAACAGGCGATGAGATTACGAATGCAATTGATGAAATTGCGCGGCTCAGGATCGACATTTTTGCTGAATATCCATACTTATATGGCGGATGTGTAAGTTATGAAGTTGAGTACCTTCGTAAATTTGCGAATACCAAGCAAAGTTTTATGGTGGTAATGAAAGACCAAGGGAAAATTGTTGGAGGATTAACAGGATTACCTTTGGCCCATGAACAACCGGCTGTGCGACGTCCGTTTGTTAATAGCATGTACCCATTGGCCTCGACATTCTATTTTAGCGAGGTTTTAATGTATCCACGTTATCGTGGCAATGGTTATGCAACGACAATGTTTAAATTGGCAGAGCAGTTTGTTAGCCAATTGTGTTCTTACAATTATATTGCGCTAGCGACTGTTGTACGTGAAGCAAATCATTTGAAAAGACCTCATTCATATCAACCACTAGATGGCATGTGGCAGCACTTTGGTTATAAACCACTGGCAAATCATATTTGTATTATGGATTGGCGAGAGCATGGTGATGAACAAGAAACTGCCAAGCCATTGATGTTTTGGATTAAATCTATGACTAATATGGGGAGTAGTAAAGGTTTATTTCCTGCTGCTACACTGCTAATGAGTGTGGTAGGTTAATCGTCAAATGACATTTTAAGTATTAATTTGAGACTAAATTAATAACTATTGAATAGTAATTATCACAATCTCGGTCTTTTGGTTATTAATTAGATGCCGAGGTCGATGATGACGAACAATCAAACCAGTAATATAGTGCGTATTACATTATTAATTAGCTTTACCCTATTGGGGTTTTCATTCTTTTTGGGTAGCAATGCGAATGCCATTACACATACATTTAACTTTTATTTGTTGACTGAGTGGGTTGATACGCCATTGTTAAGCATTTTGACCGGAATTGTGTTTCTAGTCAGTGCACTATTAGTTATTTTTGCTGCGAGAGAGCCCGCTTTACGCAGTGTATTGCTCACCATTGTTGCTATTCTTGCGTTAGTCCCTTTATTCACACTATTTAGCGAAACACGCTGGATAGCGAGCCTTGGTGGCTTTCCTATTATTGGTTCTGGCCAGGGAATAATAAAATATGCGGCGTTGCTCCCGCTTGCTGTGTACCTATGCAAATATGATGCAATGAGTCTTCGTCAACATGCATTGTTGAATTTTTTACCTGTCGCGTTAGTTTTGTACTGGATAGGAGCGATGAAGTTTTTTGAATTTGAAGCAAATGGCATTGTTTCATTGGTTGAAACATCACCCTTTATGTCTTGGTTATATGCCATATTTACTGTGCAAGGTGCGTCAAATGCAATAGGGGCTTATGATGTGTTGTTTGCCACTGTTTTGGGTTTTGCGATCTGGATGAAAGCCCCTCGAGTTGTATTTATAGCGGTGGTTGGGGCCGGTGCGGTGTTTGTTATGACGCAAACCTTCTTATTAACGGCAGGAGGTGCGTTCAGTTCTGCAACACTTTTAAGCGGTTTAGGGCAATTTGTGATTAAGGATTTATGGTTTATTGGCAACCTTGCTGTTATCACACAATACAGTATCAGCTTGGATAAATCGATATTTGTGCCACAGCAAGTTGAGGCGTAACAATGAAGACAAACTTAATATTGATAGTATTGATCGGTTTAAATTTTTTTACCGGAGCAGTATTTGCAAAGAGTGATCCGATAGCGATTGGCGGCGTTAATCATGTAGGGTTAACGGTGTCTGACCTTGAGTTGTCTAAAGCGTTTTTTGTCGACCAGTTAGGTTTTAAGGTCAATGGACATGACACAACTTACCCTGCTTATTTTTTATCTAATGAGCATGTTATGGTTACACTTTGGCAAGTAGTAGCACCTTTATCAATGCAACCGTTTAACCGCAAAAATAATGTAGGGCTGCATCATCTAGCATTTAATGTAGGCTCAGTTGCCCAATTAAATGCGCTACATGAACGTTTTAAAACATTAAAAAATATGAAAATAGAATTTGCGCCAGAGCTTTTAGGTAAAGGGCCAACCCAACATATGATGATCCGTGAACCCAGTGGAAATAGGCTTGAGTTTATTGTTCGTAGTGGCAAATAACGCTTTATTAGCGCTGCGACATATGCACGGTTATCTTTATTATTGAATATGCATAATGGTTACTACATACTTGTAAGCATTATGCTTGTTTCACTATTTAATACTCCTTCCAACTCCCGTACTTGCCGCAGTATTCTATCGAATTCTGTTAGGTTAGGTGTATTCATTTCAGCAATCAGATCCCAAGCCCCGTTCGTTGTATGTATTTTAACAAGTGCGGGGATCCCTTTAAGTTGCTGAACAACCTGGCTCGTAGACTTGCCTACGACTTCTATCATCATAATGGCTTTAATTGAATCTGTTTCAAGTTGTTCATGCATGCGAATCGTAAAGCCTAAAATCGCACCACTGCCAATTAGTCTATCTAAGCGGTTTTGTATAGTGCCCCTCGACACTTTTAGCTGGCTTGCCAGCTCAGATATGCTTGCTCTGCCATTATTTCTTAAGGCAATGATCAATTGTTTATCAAGAGAGTCGTAAATATATGGCGTCATGATTCGTCGCTATATTTTATGTGAGTAGGTGATCAAATTAGCACTTTTTGTATTTATATCTAGCAATTTGTATAAAAATATTATTATTTGTGCATTTTATTGCCATTTCTTATAGCAATTGATCACGCTAAGATAATCACTCTAGCGTGACGAAGAGTCACTGCATTGTCTGAAAGTGTGATAATGCAGCTTAAGTTTCAAAGAGTTAATAATGGTGTTCTACATCAGTATACGAAAGTTAACGATTTGGTCGGAACAGGAGTTTTAATATGAATAAAGTACATGCACCGAATGCAGTAGTGATGATGAGACCTCATCATTTTACGTCAAACCCTCAAACCATGATGGATAATACTTTCCAAATATGTATAAAGGGTCGTGATGTGGCTAAACAAGCCTATCTTGAGGTTACACGTGTTGCTGAACAGTTAATGGTTGCGGGCGTGATGGTACATTTGTTTGAAGACGAATCGGATAAAACACCAGACTCAGTGTTCCCTAATAATTGGTTTTCGACCCATAGTAATGGTTCAGTGGTTGTGTATCCTATGTATGCAGAAAACCGCCGCTTAGAGATCCGTCAAGATGTTTTAGATTACCTTTCAGAACACTATGAAGTAAAGCAAACGATTGACTATAGTAATAGAGTCAACCGAGAGGTGTTTTTAGAAGGCACGGGTTCGATGGTACTAGATCATAATAATAGTGCTGCTTATGTGGTTGAATCAAAAAGAAGTAACCGAGAACTCGTTGAACAGGTATGTACGGAGTTAGCGGTTGAGCCTGTCATTTTTAATGCATATGACGCAAATAAAGTACCCGTTTATCATACTAATGTGGTGATGTGTGTTGCGGATCAGTTCGTGATGGTTGGACTAGATATGGTACCAAAGCACCAGCAACCAAGGCTACTCGCGCATTTTCGTAATAATAACTTAAAAGTGATTAAATTAAGTAATACGCAAGTCAATCAGTTCTGTGGAAACGCCATAGAGCTACAAGGGCGAAACAATAAGATATTAGCATTATCACAAACGGCATTTTCAGCATTGAGCTTAGAACAAATCGAAGTACTTGAAGAGTTTGTGGAATTATTACCAATTGATATCTCAACGGTAGAATCTGCAGGTGGCTCTGTTAGGTGTATGGTTGCTGGTGTGCATTTACCAAGAAAGAAATTTAATTAGGGTGGATGTAAAATTTTGTTAGCCGCTCTCTCATTGTTAATTGTTGCATGTATATTTCAATTTGACCTGAGTATGAGCGCATGTGATATAACAATAATAAGGTGAAGATAGAACTTTAATTCAGAAATGCGGAACCTTGGGATAACTATTATAACACGTATGAAATAGCGTTAACAAAGAGGGCATTATGTTTGAACAATTTGTAGGTACAGTGAATGGTGTTTTGTGGGGACACGGTCAAGTATTGATTTATGTCTTACTCTTTGCCGGTGTCTGGTTTTCATACAAGCTAAACGTGATACAAATTCGCCAGTTTCGTCATATGTTTTCTTTGCTACGAGGCAGTAATAAGGCTGAAAAAGAAGGTATAAGTTCATTTCAAGCGCTTTGTACAGGGCTTTCAGCTCGGGTTGGCACTGGTAATTTAGCTGGGGTTGCCGTTGCAATATCATTGGGTGGCAGTGGTGCCATTTTTTGGATGTGGGTGATTGCGATATTGGGTATGGCCACCGGGTTTGCGGAAAGCGTACTCGGGCAAGTGTATAAGGTCAGAGATAGTCAAGGTGAGTTTAGAGGGGGACCTGCTTATTATATTCAACTGGGATTGAACAAGCGCTGGTTAGCCGTGAGCTTTGCTGTGTGTTTATTTTTAGGTTATGGCTTTAGTTTTAGTGCGATGCAGACGAATACAATTACGGATGCGCTGCGTTTCGCATTTGATATACCCGAACTATATTCAGGTATAGTGATCACCATACTGGCTGGATCTATTATTCTAGGCGGGCTGAAAGCAATCGCAAGGTTTGCCGAGCGAGTAGTACCAATTATGGGCATTCTATTCGTTTCTATGGCTGTGATTATTACCGCGGTGAATATCAGCGACGTGCCTGCGATGCTCAAAGAGATAATACTCTCGGCGTTCGGCTTACAAGAGGCTGGTGCAGGCGCAATGGGCGCTGCGATAAAAAATGGCATACAGAGAGGGTTATATTCAAACGAAGCCGGAGCAGGCAGTGTTCCCCATGCATCTGGTAGCGCTAGTCCAGTGCCGAATCACCCTGTAACCCAAGGCTATATTCAAATGTTAGGGGTTTTTTTAGATACTATTGTGTTGTGTAGTTGTACAGCGGTGATCATTTTATTGGCCGATATTAACATCAGTGGAGAAATGGAAGGGATCCGTTTGACACAAAGCGCCATGACCGCACATCTTGCTACAGGTGGTGTGTATTTTGTTGCCGCAGCCATTACATTATTTGCATTTACGTCTGTTGTGGCTAATTTTGCTTACGCAGAAAGTAACTTACACCTGTTTAAGTTAGATAATAGAGTGGGTCGTGGGCTGTATACATCGTTGTATTTATTAATGATGCTCTGGGGCGCAACCGCAACGTTAAAAGAAGTGTGGAGCTTAGCTGATATGGCTTTGGGCTTAATGACGTTAGTGAATATTTTTGCCATTGTTCAATTGACCCCAACCGTGATTGCGGTCAATAAGGATTATCATAAACAGCGAGCGCAAGGAAAAGAGCCCAAATTCAGTGACGCGGAGGTTAACGTGCAAGGAAAGTGTGAACTAGGAGTTTGGTCAAAAGAGTAAAGAGGGAATGTGGATATCGAATCTGAAATAAGACGGGTTATAGATTTTAGCTTGGAAGTTTAATGAGCATATATACAGCATACTTTTACTTTTAACGAGCACGCTTGTGAAATAGTCGCATATTTTATGTCATTGCTCTTCAAGTTATGTTATCAAATGGTTACTCTTCGAGCGTTTCAGTTGATTATTGATGAAAAAAACAAAAAGAAGTAAACATACTATTAAGCACTTACTCACCGCCAGTGTGTTAATTGTGTCAAGTTGTGTTAATGCGAACGTTGACACCATTATTTATGCTGGGCAAGCGCTTATTGACCCATTAGAGCCTTCACGTTCGAAGCAAACTCTGGTGATCGACAGTGGTAAAGTTGCTGCTGTATACGATGGTTACCGCACGCCCCAGTCACTCAATGCGCCAAATGCAAAAGTATATGACTTAAAAGACAAATATGTCATGCCTGGACTAATAGATATGCATGTACATCTGGCTTTTGAACGCAACCCCGCAGCAAACCCACACCAGTGGGTCACTGAATATGCGACCGATCAAGCACTTCGTGCTATTCCTAACTTGTCGAAAACACTGGAAGCGGGTTTTACATCGGTACGGGATTTAGGTGGGCCGCATAAAGTGATATTCGCATTAAAACGTGCGGTAGATAATCACCGAATAATTGGTCCACGAATTTTTGCTGCTGGGGATTTTATATCAGCTACGGGTGGTCATGGTGATTTACATGGCTATCGTCATGACATCAACCAACTGGTGACTGGCGGGTTAGGTATATGTAATGGTGCGGACGATTGTCGTCGGGCGGTACGTTCGGTTGTAAAAAGTGGTGCTGATGTTATTAAAGTTACAGCGACGGGGGGAGTCTTAAGTAATACAGCAGCAGGTGTTAAACAGCAATTAACAGATGATGAACTTGCTGCGATTGTGACAACGGCACATAGTTTAGGCCGCAAAGTAACTGCTCATGCGCATGGCACCGAGGGGATCAATGCCGCAATTAAGGCGGGCGTTAACTCCATTGAACATGGCTCTTATCTCAACAAAGCGTCAATTGAATTGTTTAAACAACATGGTACCTATTTAGTGCCCACTTTATTGGCTGGAGCGACCGTGACCGAAGAAGCTAAAAGTAACCCGAAAATGCCTGCAGCCATTGTTGATAAAGTAAAGCAAGTAGCACCTGTGATGAAAGAAGCTTTTCAGAAAGCTTTAAAACACAAAATTAATATTGCCTTTGGTACAGATTCGGGTGTATCACGTCACGGAACTAATGCTAAAGAAGCGGAGCTCATGGTTGCATATGGTATGTCTGAAAAGCAAGTGCTGGTGAGTGCAACCGTGTCGGCTGCAAAGTTATTGGGTCAAGAGCATAATTTAGGTCGCTTAAATACGGGGATGAATGCAGATATTATTGCTCTGAATAAAAACCCGGAGCACGATATTCGGGCATTACAGCAAGTGCCATTTGTTATGAAGGCGGGTATTGTATATAAAGAATAGTGCCTGATTAAAGCGATTGTTGCTGTATGGCAAAAGTGCTTTGCGCTTAACCTGTATTATCGACACTGTTTTTTCGTCTACACTTGCTAGCAAGCCGCTATTTAAATGATTAACGAGAACAAACAATGAAAAAAGTAATGATATTTGTCACGAACCACGCAACACTTGGTAGTACAGCACAAGCTAATGGGACATACGCACCAGAGTTAACTCATGTTGTGAGCGCGCTATTGGCTGCAGGTATTGAATATGACATAGCCTCAATTAAGGGCGGGAGTGCGCCTTTGTATGGTGTCGAACCAGATGGTGATGAAGTAAACCAGCAGATTTTAAATAATAACCAGTTTAATAGCAAAGTCGACAATACATTGACGGCAAGTGAAATTGATATCAACGCATACGATGCTATTTTCTACCCAGGTGGGTTTGGGTTATTAAGTGATTTATTTGAAGATAAAACGGTTGCTGCAATAAGTGCCCAACATTATGAAAGTGGCGGAATAATAGCCTCGGTTTGTCATGGGCCAGCAGGCTTATTACCTATTACTTTGAGCAATGGAGAGTCATTGCTTTCGTCAGTGTCTGTGACTGGGTTTACGCGCGAAGAAGAAGTGGATTTTGGCACAATTGATGATATTCCATTTTTACTCGAGGATGCGCTAGCACGTAATGCGGTGCAGTATAGTAAAAAGCAGCCGTGGCAGTCATTTGTTGTTGAAGATAAGCGGGTTATAACGGGGCAAAACCCAGCGAGTGCGCATGCAGTGGGTGAAGTGCTCGTGAAGTATTTATCGTAAGCTGCTTGTTATTATGAGCCAGAATAGCCGTACTCTGGCTCTTGTTTCTGTTCTTGCATTCGACGGAACAGTTAATCGCTATTTCGTTCATTGGGTAAATCACTGCTATATTCGACGAACTCTATTTCAAAACCATCAGGGTCGATAAAGTAGGCATTTTTTCTGTAAGGGTGAGTATTGCTGCCTGAGTCGACATTAAACCCAGCAGCATTCATCCGTGTTACCAAGTGATCTAAGTTATTTACGACATAGGCAAAATGAGCTAACCCCACTTGATATCCGCTTAAGTCTCGTCCTTTAGTGGCGCCATGGTCGCTGAGTGCAATGTAATTATTATCGTCACCCAAATGTAGCCAATTTCTGGGTTGACCGTTCCAGTCACCAGACCCAGAACATCTGACTCTCCAATGTGGAAAGGCGGCTTGGTAAAAGGCCAAAGCACGGGGTAAATCACTGACAACTAAATTGATATGTTCTAAATGCATGGGTTGTCCTTATTTATTTTTCATTGTTGAAACAATGAGGTGTTGTAGCTTTTGCATAAAGCTCGATGTATTGTCGTTTAGTCGCTTGATGTTATTCATTGATTTTTCCTTGGGTTGATTTAATGCTTAGGGTTACTTTAATACCTCAAGTTAACTTAAGGTAAAGTGCTAATTTTGTGTGTAGACGGTGAAAAGTGAAATAAGGTAGGGATATGCTGATTTTTGTGGGTCTAGTACTAATAGTTGCTTGGTGTATTGCAATGATAGATACAGTCGGTGCTTTATTTGGTCAGTGGAGTGTGGTTGGTGATGGTCGACACTTAGTATTTGGCTTTGAAATAACGACGTTAATGTTATTGCTGTTTGTAAGTGTGATGATAAGGCGTTGGGTTTATTTGCAGTCGGATAGTAAAAAACTGCGTAAAATTGCAAACTTTAGCTTAGCCTCGTTGAGTTTATGTATGGTAGGAGATGTGATTAACTTTAACCTTCGAGAGCAGTTTTATCGTCATGGTGAAATCATTAAGCACGATTACCTTGCTGATTCTGTTTGGTTTTTTGCACCTGGGTACGTATTGTTAATAATGGCAGTTTTTTCCGCGATAAATCATTTCGAAGCATTAAGTAGAAAAAAAGCTCAAGAAAGTGTAATCCATAGCCATTCTGGTTTATATCATATAGGCCATCAGTTTAAATTGTATATATTGGCTATTGTTGCAATCGTGATAGGTGGAAGCGCTTTTATGTCTATGTATTTACCCGAAACAGGTTTATATATTTCGGTGCTAACGGCTTTACATTCGATTGTTATTACAGCTGTGGCGGTCAGTGCAACGATGATGATTTATTCAGTCGGTGTAAAAAACATGTCGACTGGTTTATGGTGTGTGGTGTGTGGCTTATTGCTCGCGGCATTAGCAGATGCAATTATTGGTCAATATTGGATTTATGGTGCACAGGGAGAGGGCTTTTTTCCACAAGTTAGATATATCAATTGGGCAGTTTACATTACCTCGCAGTGTTTCGTCATATTACTTCCCTATTATGTAGTTCAGCATACAAAAAAAGCGATAAATACGGTGTAAAATTTCAGCTGAAAGCGGGAAAAGAATGGCTGGTATGAAGCTAGCAACTTGTAATTCGTTGATGTTAAACATACATTGAACAATGAAAACACGGACTCGGGTGCGGGCAGTACATCATTGAGGAAGTCCGCAATCGTTGAGGGTATTGTGGCTTTTAGAAAGGCTGAGTGTGTAACTGCGGAGTGAATTTTTGATATTTAAGTGCGGCTTAATAAACCGGTTACGCATAGTGAACAAACGCTAGCAAAGCCAAAACAGTTGGCCGAAGCATAGATTCGCGCAGTGGATATTGTTTTGGGTTACTGGTTAGAAACAGCTATTGTCAGAGCTGAATTCGGTGACCGATATTCACGTATAAAGCGCGATATGGATGATATACCAAAGGGTTTGATATCAGCGGGCATTCGGAAAAGGCTCTTTTGCACCAATAGTCTGTTAAAACCCATAAGAAAAGTATAACGAATTATTAGATATTAATAGATTGAGTTTTTTGAGAACTCGTTTGGAAAAATACGGGGAATGATTGTGAATATAGATTTTCGCTCAGATACAGTGACAAGACCATGTAAAGCAATGAAAAAAGCCATGTTTGACGCAGAGCTGGGGGATGATGTTTATGGAGATGACCCTACTGTTAATGCGTTAGAGGCATACGCCGCTAAACGTCACGGCTTTGAGGCTGCATTGTTTTCTAGCTCTGGTACACAAGCTAATCTTTTGGCACTGATGGCTCATTGTGAGCGAGGTGATGAGTATTTATGTGGGCAAAATGCGCACAATTACAAATATGAGGCCGGTGGTGCCGCCGTATTAGGCTCTATTCAGCCGCAACCGATTGAAAATGAAGCGGATGGCAGCCTATGTTTTAATAAGTTATCCAGCGCGATTAAGGCTGACGATTTTCATTTTGCACGAACAAAGGTGTTGAGTTTGGAAAATACCATTGGCGGTAAAGTTTTAAGCCTTGATTATTTGAAACAAGCACAAGAGTTTTGTCAACAAAACCAGCTCATCCTACATTTAGATGGGGCGCGAGTGTACAATGCAGCGACTGCTTTAAAAGTTGATATTAAAGAAATTAGTCAGCATTTTGATTCAATGACCGTGTGTTTATCAAAAGGACTAGGTGCACCAATAGGGTCCGTGTTATTGGGTAATAAAACATTTATTGCTAAAGCTCGACGAATTAGAAAGATGCTTGGGGGCGGTATGCGCCAGGCTGGTATCTTGGCGGCTGCGGGTCAGTTTGCATTGATGAATAACGTTGAGCGGTTGATTGAAGATCACGACAATGCAGGGTATTTGGCACGTGAAATTAATGGTATTTCGGGTTTAAGCACTGAAGCTTATAAAGTAGAAACAAATATTGTTTATGTTGATGTTGCAGCGCATGTTGACATGAATTTTGTAACGCAGTCGCTCGCTGACCAAGGGATTTTGATAACTTCAGCATACATAGGCATGCGACTTGTTACGCATAAGGACATTACACGAGAAGATATTGATACATTGATAACACATCTTAAAAAATATCTAACTTGATTTAGACATAATACGCAGGGTTGTGTTAATTCGATATGAGTTGTGATAGCCGCACGAGTTGGGAGCAAATCCCCAAAGCGTGCGACTCAGTTGTATTTTCCGTCGTTAGACGGCACACCGACTGCCGCATACATAGCGGTCGAAAACTTACATCATTGAAATATTATTGGTGTTTGTTCACCTGCCAATCATTGTGTGTTAAATATGTTTTCCCTGCTGAAATAGCGCCTGTCTCTAAGGTAGTCGCCATGGTATCATTCCAGCGGTTTAAATAACCAAAGAGTGAAATAACACCTAAAATTTCAACAATTTCGCCTTCATCCCAGTACTTTTTCAATTCAGCTTCAATAATATTATCAACAGCATTAGGCACACTGGATGCGGCGAGTGCGAATTCAAAAGCGGCTTTCTCTGCACTTGTATACAGCTCACTTTCTCGGAATTGCCAAATATTATTTAGTCGCTCTTCTGAACCACCGTAGCGCTTTGCGGCTAATATTGTGTGTGCCTCACAGTATCTACAACCTGTATTGGCACTGGTGATATAGCCAATAAGTCGTTTTTGTTCAGCAGTGACTCTGCCGCCGTTTTCCATTACGGCCATATTCAAGGTGATAAATGCTTTTGCAATAGCGGGGCGAATTTGCATGGTTAAAACACTGTTTGGGCAAAACCCTAGCGTTTCATTAAAAAACTTAGCTAACTCACGCACTTCTTGGTTTTCATCTTGTGAAAGGGGGGTAACTAACGCCATAATAAGATCCTGTTTTGTTTTTATGTTGCATATGCAACATAAATAGTAAGGTGTCTTGGTGATTTTGTCTAGCAAAGTTACAGTGTGAGTAATTTTGGTGTAAAAGGGTTTTAAATGAGCAATAAAATGCGAAAAGCGGCATTTACATTAAATGCAGGTATTACAAAGCCATATGATTTATATAATCACTTACCGTATCGAGTTGCAGTGGCAAGTAATTTGTTGGCCATTGATAGAGATGCTGCTATTAAACAGTTTACTGAATTAGAAACGCGAGAGATAAGAGTACTTTTGAATATTGGCTCTTATGGACCGATTAATGCTGCAGATATTGCCTATCAATCTAGGTTAGATCCTTACTCGGTTAATCGAGCAATTAATTGCTTATTAAAATTACACTATTTAGATGAAGAGAAAAAAACGGAAAATCAACGGTCTAAATTGGTTAAATTAAGCGACTTAGGCACTGATGTTTATAAAAAAATCACTTGTCACCTTGAACAAAGAACAACCCGTTTAACAGCCAATTTAACCAGCGAAGAGCAAATGACGCTATTACTGCTATTAGAAAAACTGGAGCTGCAAGCAGAACAAGTTTTGGCTGACACTGCAAAAGACATCGAAGCACAAGGAAAAACCATTACCAGAGATCAAAAAGAGGTGATCCGTTGGCACAAAAGAACCACCTCATGATGTGTAGTGATTAAAGGGTATCAACCCGATCTATTAGCACGTTTCTTCGTTGTATATAGCATTGACCTGACTTTATAACTAATTGGTCTTCATAACGGCCGTTAAAGACCTTCATAGGCTGAGTGTGGTCTTCAAGGCTAGTGAGATATAAAATAAAATGAGACTGAGCAGTGAGACTATTTTTTGAACTAGGTGTGATATTCATACTGGTGATCATATGAATACTTTTCTTTGTGATAAGGGCGCTTCTGACACGGTTAGCAATGGCGTCACTTCCTTGTAATGAGATATTTAATTTTGGTACCGAAAAGGTCGCATCCTCTGTGAACAGTGCTTGATAATCACGCACCGGGCCTTTATCTCTGTGCTGGGGGTACTTCATGAGTACGTCTTCACAGAGTGTGACACTTCTGTCTTTTTGACTAATTTGGCATCCACCCAGCACTATGGCTAAGGAACATATGAATAAAGTTCTAAGCATGACTTTCCTTACAGTTAAATATGGAATATCAACGAATTATATCGCCAATACAGATCAGAATATCGTAAAAGAATAGATGAAATGTGAAATATCATCATATTTTAAAATGGAATAAGGCTATCGTTTCTAAGTCGATGAGATAGGGAACATCATATTTTAGATTGCTGGCAGGACATATGGTTAAGTCTACGGTATATTACTAATCTATCTAATTTATAATAAAAAGAGTAAAGGAATATGAAAAAGCTTATTCTTACCAGCTTTATATCGTCAAGTATCGTATTAGCGCTTACGGGCTGTGAGAGTTCTACCGTTTCTCACACTGTATCAAAAGCAAATGATAGCGTGACTGCGGTTGCACCTCCTATTGCGAAAAAAATAGCACATGAGACTAAAATTCATGGCTATGTGATGCAAGATAATTACCATTGGTTACGAGATGATTCTCGCAGTGATCCAAAAGTACTTGCTCATTTAGAGCGTGAGAATACTTATAGTGATTCAATCTTAAATTCGACACAAGCGCTACAAAATACACTATTCAATGAAATAAAAAGCCGCATGGTTAAGGATAAGCGTTCAGTACCGGTGAAAGATGGTAAATTCTTCTATTTTACAGAAACACTCGGTGAGCAAGAGTACCCATCACTCTATAGAAGTGACAACGTGTCGGGTAAGGATGCGAAGTTACTGTTTGATATGAACATACATGCGCAAGGTCATAATTATTATAATATAGCGGACTTTTCAATCAGCACAAATGGTGACCTATTGGCCTATTCAGAAGATACGTTAAGTCGGCGTATCTATACGATTCGGGTAAAAAACTTGGTGACTGGTAATACACTTAGCGATGAACTTACCGGTGTCCAAGGTGGGGTTGTGTGGAGCAATGATGATAAAACGCTCTACTATGTGAAAAAAGATCCCGTTTCGTTACTTGGTACTCAGGTATTCAGGCATACACTCGGTACACCGCAAAGCGCAGATGAGTTGGTATATAATGAAAAAGACAATACTTATTATACGTATATAAGTAAAAGTAAGGGTGGGGAGTATGTATACATTCACCATTCAAGCACTGAATCTAAAGGTGTATCAATTATTGATGCGAATAATGCCAAAGCACAGCCTCAGCGCTTCATTGAGAGAGAGAAAGGGCTTGAGTATAGTATTGCAAAATTAAAAGACTGGTTTTATATATCGACGAACTTAAATGCAGTTAATTTTAAGTTAATGAAGGTACATGAGAGTCAGTATTCAAATAAAGCGAATTGGCAAACCGTTATTCAACATGATAGCAAAGAAAAATTTGAAGACTTTGCGCTTTTCGATTCCCACTTAGTATATAAAACCCGAAAAATGGGCCAAGCCTATATTACTATTCGGGATTTGGCGTCAGGCAAAGAACATCCGTTAGAATTTAATGATCCTGCCTATTTAGTTAATTTAACGGGTAACAAAGAACTGGGTAACGGTGCTGTGCGGATCAGTTACTCTAGTATGACTACCCCCAAAACGACGTTTGAAATAGACCTGAATACTTATACGAAAGCGATACTCAAAGAAGCAAAAATTTTAGGTGACTTTAATGCCGATAATTATGCATCGGAGCGAATATTTGTTACCGCTCGCGATGGTAAAAAAGTACCTGTTTCTCTGGTGTATAGGAAAGAGTTGTTTAAAAAAGATGGTACCAATCCGATATTACAGTACGCTTATGGATCATATGGCTATACGCGTGACGCAAGTTTTTCTAACTCTAAACTGAGTTTGCTCGACCGTGGTTTTGTCTATGCCATTGCCCATATCAGAGGGTCGCAAATGCTCGGTAGACAGTGGTATGAGGATGGCAAAAAGTTAAATAAAAAGAATACCTTTAACGATTTTATTGATGTAACTCGTGCGTTAGTTAAGCAAGGTTATGCAGATAAAGATAGAGTATATGCCCAAGGTGGAAGCGCTGGAGGGTTACTCATGGGGGCGGTGGTCAACCAAGCACCAGAGCTTTATCATGGGGTACATGCTGCGGTACCGTTTGTAGATGTCATTAATACAATGTTAGACGAAACCTTACCGCTAACGACGAATGAGTATGATGAATGGGGGAATCCAAATGAGAAAGTATACTTTGATTATATGCGGAGTTATTCTCCATATGATCAAGTGAAAACTCAGGACTATCCAAATATGCTCGTTACTACGGGTCTACACGACTCACAGGTACAATACTTCGAGCCGGCTAAATGGGTTGCGAAATTACGAGAGAAGAAAACAGATAGCAATAAATTACTGTTTAAAGTTGATATGCAAGCAGGCCATGGTGGGGCGTCAGGTCGTTATAAAAGCATTAAGGACCGCGCATTGCATTATGCCTTCTTTGTAGAGTTGGCAAACGGTCGGTTATAACTTGGGTATGAAGAGCTTAGCGCTGTGTGCCTAAGCTCTTCATTAAATAATTCATATCAGCCGATAGCTTAAAAATATGTGCGATATCTATTACATGTACCTTAGTGGTATGAACAAATTCATGTTTGGAGACACTATAACCAATAATAAATGATGAATATTTAAGTTTTATATTTAATGCATTTGTACTATATCTAGCAAAGAAAGCACTCTGGTTGAGCGATTAACAGACCTACACTTTTTTCGGTCAAGTCTTACAGACCTCCCGAGTCAACTACAGTATGTTAGTATGAGTGCGTTACCTTAAGTTTTTTAATAGATATGGATGTCTGGATTTAATATGAGATGGATAGTGTTTTTTGTACTGAGTGTGATAACTGCGCACCAGGCCTTTGCTTCTAATGCGCGCTTCACACCATCAACGTGTGAAAAGCTCGCCTATAAAAGAGCGATTTTAATCACACAAATCGACAAAAGTAGCCCGCAAAGTAAGCAATTCTCAGTGCAAGAGCAACGTATTTTTGTGCTTCTACAGCGTCATTGTAGTCATAGTAATGCCAACAGTGAATTGCGTCTGGCTTTGCCAGATGATGAATTACTCGCTTCACCAATTGATGGAATGACCTATGCGGGAAAAATGTTTTCAAACGATAAAAAACAGCGCCAGTGGCAAAAGTTTTATTCAATACCCAGTCGGTGCAAAGTGAAGAACTCGAGTTTGGATGACTTTGTTTGGTGTAGTAACAATAAAGGCAAACAAAAAAGGTTATTTGAATTGTATTTGCTTAACGATGAAGATCTGGCGGTAAGTACAAATGGTTATTCTTTAGTTGCAGCAAAGATAAGTAACCAATGATATCATTGAGTTCCATCCATATGTGCTTTGTCGCAATTTATTTGTATTGTCATAGATTTAGCGTAAAACCTCATATCATAATTAATGTTTAAAGTGTGAGAGCCTTACATGTGGTACTTGACTAGATTCATACTATGTATGAGTTTGTTTTTGTCATTTATATTATCAGCACAGCAGCAATCTGTTGTTCTTATATCTTTAGACGGGTTTCGTTGGGATTATATTGAACAGTACGATGCCAAAGGACTGCAAAAAATAGCGCAACAAGGTGTCCAGGTAAACAAAATGTGGCCTGTGTATCCAAGTAAAACATTTCCTAATCATATTTCGATTATTACAGGGTTGCGGCCGGTCAATCATGGCATTATCGACAACAAGTTTTGCGATAAAAATCGTAACGAGTGTTATAAAATGGGATCAGGAAAGGACGACAGTACCTGGTTTAATGGCATCCCACTTTGGAATTTAGCGCGCATGCAGGGGTTAAAATCAGCCACTTACTTTTGGCCTGAATCGGACGCTAGATTTAATGGCATGGTGCCAAACTACTATTATCACTATTCACAACAAAGCGACTATCAGGCACGCATTGATCAAATCATTCAATGGCTTTCTCTAGAGGAAGGTGTACGACCACACTTTGTGGCAGGTTATTTTTCGTTGGTAGATTCTATCGGTCATGACTTTGGCCCAAATAGTACGCAAGTCTATGATGCTGTTCAACAAGTTGATAAGTTAATCACAGATTTACAGTTACGTCTTTCTCAGCTCGCTCACCCCGTAAATCTAGTCATAGTATCTGATCATGGTATGACGGAGGTTGATGTCAGCCAACAAATAGATTTAGCACATCTTAGTATCCCTAAAGAGTGGGTGGTTAAAAATACGGGACCTAGAGCGTTAATCTATGCAAAACAAGCGTCCGCAAAAGATGTGCAAAATATTAAAAAGTTGCTCACGATAGAATCTAAAGGGCGCTTTTCTATATTGGATAAACACACTCTCATGAAACGCCATTATGTGGGCTCACCAAGGATACCTGATATTATTTTAGAAACATCGCCACCAAAGGTGTTTAGTGAACATAACAATGTAACTTATAAAGGTACGCATGGATATGTTGATACTGATGACATGGCAGCTATTTTTATTGCACAAGGGCCAGCTTTTAAATCCGGAATGAAAATTAGTGAAATGGAAAATTTGGAAGTCTACCCAATCATAGCTGAAATATTGGGTTTAAAGTTGATGAATAAAATAGACAGTAATGGAGATGTACTTCGTAAAGCAGTGAAGTGAGTTATTTTTTCTTAGGCTTTCGGGGCATTACTCGCGAGCCGAGTGCATAAACGATGTAAACAAGGATCAATGAGTTTCCTAAAACTAGCAAGTCTTTTTCGTCTACAAAAATCCACAATGCGGCGAGTAAAATAAAGGCGATGGTAAAGTGTGAAACTAGGGGGTTAACCTTTTTATCTTTCATTTAAATAAGCACTCCTTTACATAAACTCTTTTACCGAGATTATACATTGGACGACTATATTAAGCGACTATTCCCATGTGTTTCCATGAGCATAGTGAGATTAATCCTTGCCTTTAGTAATAAATCAACCCTTTAGTATGAGGGTGTTGCACTGTTGTTTTGATACGGAATAAAATGATAGACGAAAAAGTTAGATAAAGTGCTGGTGACAAGTGGTATTAATTGCTGTTATTAACAAGGAAAGGATATGTTGGGCAGTTTCAATTTAACAAAACAAATTGATTTAAAAAGGTTAATTTTTTTATTGGCTTTCTTTAGTATGGTGGTTTCGTTAGGTAATTCTCTATACGCCACATTTAAAGTACAAAAGTCATTACTTATTAATGATACTTTGGAATCAAACCGTGTCTATGCGGCGAAGCTAGCCGAAATCACAGAGTTATTTTTACAATCGGTCATTACGCAACTACAGTTCAGTGCTCAACAAATAGGGACTAATTTTTCTAGCGCATCGCTGCGGCAAAATGAGTTGTACCGATTGCACCGGCAAACATCAAGTTTTAATTCTGTTGTGGTGGTTGATAGCACAGGAAAAGTATTATCTTCAGAGCCTAGCACTCTTAATGTAAAAGGCTTTGTGGTAAAGGAGGGGCAAGGTGCTATGCCATTAACGACACAAGAAGTTTATATTTCTAAGCCGTTTATTTCTCCTGCGGGTAATTTAATCATTAGTGTGTCTTATCCTATAACAGCGAGCGACGGGGGTTATTTAGGATTCATTGCAGCAAGCATTTATTTGCAGGGTGACAATATTCTTAATCGATTGCTTGGCGAACACCACTATAACGAT
Source organism: Pseudoalteromonas sp. MMG013 (assembly GCF_018100885.1). Classification (NCBI taxonomy): domain Bacteria; kingdom Pseudomonadati; phylum Pseudomonadota; class Gammaproteobacteria; order Alteromonadales; family Pseudoalteromonadaceae; genus Pseudoalteromonas; species Pseudoalteromonas sp. MMG013. The sequence continues at coordinate 216,300 of NZ_JAGJEE010000002.1, forward strand.
GGGTCATATTTATATGTTGTCGATCAAAATAGGCAGTTAATTTATCATGTAGATTCAAGTCAAGTGGGTAATACGATAGCGAGTAATGCGGTCATAGAACATGTGATGTCTGGATATTCAGGCGTTATGGCATTGCGTAATAGTGAGAATAGAGAGGTGTTGAGTGGTTATGCATCTGTGCCTGTATCGGGGTGGGGTATTGTGGCGCAAAGATCAACGGACGCAACGCTTTCTCAACTAAATAGTACATTACTGAATGTGGTAAAAAGCACCTTGCCAATCACGGTTATTATGTTAATGCTAATCTTGTTACTGGGTTCAAAAATAGCAAAGCCGTTGTGGCAATTGGCGGTGGGTGTGAAGGCTATGGACAGATATGCGAAATCTGATGTTCAAGCAATTAACGCGTGGTACTTTGAGGCTGAGCACTTAAAGCAAGCGATTGTTTCAGGTACGGAGTTAGTTGGAAAAACAATTCAAGAATATGATTTGGATAGACAAAAAGATCCGTTAACGCAACTTTTAAACCGCCGTGGTATGCTAGCAAAAATTGAGCATTGTAAAGACTCAGGAGTGCCTTTTTCAATGATTGCGCTAGATATCGATCATTTTAAGCGCATTAATGACCATTTTGGTCATGATGTAGGCGATCATGTAATACGTAGTATTGCAGAACTTATGCTGATAGGTGCGAGAGAAGAAGACATTATTTGTAGAACCGGAGGTGAAGAATTTTCGATTTTTTTACCTGATGTCAATCTTAATCAAGCTTACTCTATTGCTGAAAGGTTAAGGTTACAGGTTCATCATCATACATTTATGCCTGTAGAGCAGGTTAACATTTCACTTGGCGTAGCGCATTGGCCAAGTTCTGCAAGTGAGCTATCTCAAGTCATAAAGCAAGCGGATAAAGCGTTGTATAAAGCAAAACACACAGGCAGAAATAAAACTGAAGTTGATGATATTGACGGTTTTAGCAGAACGCCCAAAGCGAGTTAATATTGGGCGTCTAGAGAAAGGAGTTAGCTCCCACAACGAAAACTGAGGTTGATGAGGTAAGGCTTCCCTAATGAATGCTCTGCACTGGCACCGGCAATAGACGCAATGGCGCCAGCATCATCAACATAACCATCCCCTAATACCCATAACCAAGTTCCAGCATTGGTGATTATTTCAGCCGTAGATTTATCACTCAAAAACTCATGCTCTGTTTTCTCACCTTGATATGTTACTGATTCATTGAGGACAAACATCGATTGTTTATCTTGTTTACAAAAATGCGTTGCTTGATCAAGCGCTTCTTTTACACCTTGACCTCGCTCAGATGATTTAATAATGACGTAGTGCTGATTATCAGAACTAGGACGAACGTCATCATGATGTGCACACGCTGATAATAAAGATATTAGGCCAACAGCTAATAATAGGTTTTTCATTGTTTATTCCCCTTGAATTTATGATGTCATTATTGTGCTTATCTTGTATCTACACCAGTAAGAAACTGTTAAAAACTGCGAAGAACATTGAGTAGAGTTTAACAATATAGACTCTGTGTGGCGCAAATATACGTATGTTTAACGAGAGTAAGTGAAAACAGTTTTTAAAGTGGGTATTATGTTGCTATTAAGGGGTCGCATAGTGCGGTGTCAAAAATTTAGGAGTACATATGGGTCGAACGCTCAAAGTCCCTCATACCTTGATCCTGTTGTTAGGTATGATGGTAATTGCTTTAATGGCTACGTGGATAGTGCCGCAAGGTTTCTTTGAAACGAGTTTGTCAGAATCTGGACGACAAATGGTTGTCGCTGGGACTTACCAGGTCATTGAGAATAAAACCTACTTAACGCCATGGGATTTGTTGACTGCAATTCCTCGAGCATTTGCTGCTGCGCAAGATGTTATTTTTTTCGTTTTGATAGTGGGTGGCGTTTTAGCTATTGCTAGAGCGACTGGTACGGTAGATGCACTGATCGGTCGACTCTTAGAAAAGTATGGTTCACGCCCCCAAAAGCTGATTTTTATGGTGGTGTTTTGTTTTGCGATGGCCTCAAGTAGCATCGGAACCGCGGGAGAATATATTCCTTTTGTGCTGATACTGGTTGCCCTGTGTAAAGCAATGAGATTAGATGCCATGACGGCTGTAGGTATGATTGTTGCTGGGTATGGTATTGGCTATGGCGTTTCCGCTTTTAATCCGTTTACTGTACTTATTGCGCAACAGATTGCTGAGATCCCAGTCTACTCGGGGATTTGGCTTAGGCTCGCTATTTTTATTCCTTTTGTATTAATTGGTTTTCATCATGTGTGGCAATATGCGCAAAAAGTGAAGCAGGATCCAAGTAATTCAATGATGATAGGGGTTGCATGTCCATTAGATGGGCAAGTACAACCAAGTTACCCTAAATTAGAGACTAGGCACCAAGTCATTTTAGGGAGCTTTTTAATTACTCTGACAGTTGCAGTGTGGGGTATTGCTACCAAAGGTTGGTATTTGTATGAGCTCGGTGGTGTCTTTATTGCTTGGGGGGCGGTGATAGCAATATTAGGCAAGCTATCAGCAGATGAAACTGCAGAACGCTTTATTGAAGGGGTATCAGATTTAGTTACTACCGCCATTTTAATCGGCGTGGCTCGAGGTATTGCGCTTATTTTAGAAGATGGGCAAATCCTTCATACATTAGTGCATAGTATGTCACTACCGCTGTCCTATGTAAGCGCAGAAATTTCCGCAGTGGGTATGCTGGTTATTCAAACAATATTGAATACTTTCATACCATCAGGTTCAGGTCAGGCGTATGTAACTATGCCACTGATGGTTCCATTGGGTGATTTAGTGGGAGTTCCACGCCAAGTTGCTGTTTTGGCTTATCAGTTTGGTGATGGTTTCTCAAATATGATTATTCCGACTAATGCGGTATTAATGGGGATCATCGGTATGGCCGGCGTGCCATATGCACATTGGTTCAGATTCTGTTTGCCATTATTGCTTAAACTGATGGTTGCCGCTTCTGTGGTATTGGTACTTGCGGTTTATTTTGGCTATGGGTTAGATGTACAGCCAATGATCGAACCTTAAAAGTAAACAGTAAAAAGCCACATATGGGCCATGTGTCCTTATGTGGCTTTTTTGTGTCTGTTAGGTCAATCCATTGTATATTTTATTGATCTACATTGATGTTAGAGGTAGTTTATTGAATTACTATGCCAATAATTTTTTGTATTTGCTTAAAAACAATAAAGTTGTGATGAAATGGTGAATGTGTCTTTTAGTCAGTTTTATAATTTAGCGAGCAGCGAAGCAAGATATGAACTTGCTTTGAGTATGCTTTATCAACGGTTTGGGGCCGCACATTGTTTCATTGGCAAGTTTGTGAGCAGTGATACACAGGTTAAAACGGTGTTTTATACCATTGATGGATGCCAAGCAGAAAATATTGTTTACGACTTAGAAGGCACGCCGTGTAAAGACGCTAAAGGTAGTGATTCTATTTGTGCGATTAACTGTAATTTACAAAGCCTTTATCGTCATGATGACATACTAAAAGTACTGAATATTGATAGTTATTTGGGCATTACGTTGCGTGCTTTAGACCATACTCCTATAGGCATAATGGTGTGTATGTTTAATTCGCCGACGCAAGTTAGTCATGCTGAGCAAGCATGGTTTAAAGAGCTTAGCCATATCGTCGGGGCGGAACTTAATCACAATTTAGCATTATCTTCACGAGACTTACTTTTGAAGCAATTAGCGAAAGGCGAGCGAATTGCTAAGTTGAGTTCTTGGACATGGCGTATTCATCAAAACAAACATTGGTTTAGCGCAGAGATGACGCGTTTGCTCAAGCACCATAACCCAGATATCACCTTGAATGTCTTTTTATCTGACTTGGAAATACTCGATGAGCAAAAGTTACGTCATTTGTTGGTTAAAATTGGTGATAATAAATTAGATACATTTGATATCAATGTGTCCCACAAAAAGCGTTCAGAATTGAAAGGGTTATTGAGAATTATTGGCCGTGTTGAATGGGATGAAGACAGCCAAGAACGCGTATTTAGCGCAACAGTACAAGATGTGTCGTATATTTCAGCATTAAACCGTCAGCTTGAGTTAACAAATGTGGTATTTGAGCATGCGACGGAAGCCATTATGATCACTGATAAAAACAACAAAATCATTATGGTGAATCGAGCATTTGAGCGCTTAACGGGTTATACCGGACATGAGTTGTTAGGGAGAGATCCGGTTGTTTTATCATCAGGACAACAAGATAAGCGGTTTTATCAATTGATGTGGAACCAACTGAGTAAGGAAGGTATGTGGAAAGGGGAGATCTATAACCGTAGGAAAAACGGTCAAATTTTTCCTGAAGAGCTCACGTTAAGTGTTGTGAAAGATGAAGAAGGGTTTGTATGCAACTATGTTGCAATTTTTAGAGACATCACACAATGGAAACGTAACGAAGCTCAGCTTACTTTTTATGCCAATCATGAACCCTTGACGGGTTTGCAAAATAGACGCAGTTTTATGGGGACGCTCGAAGCTAAGATTTCGGACTCTCGGGCACAACAAACAAGCTGTGCTTTATTGTTTATAGGATTAGATCGTTTCAAAGAGGTTAATGACGTGTTTGGTCCTGAAACAGGCGATAAAGTGTTGCTTTCTGTCGCTAAAAGGTTGAAGAATGCGCTGCGTAGTCAAGACACAATCAGTCGATATGGTGGAGATGAATTTGCGATTTTATTAGACAGCGGTGACGATGACAGCACCATGCTGATAGCCGAAAAGTTGAGTAAAAAATTGAGTTTGCCCTATGTATTTAATGATTTAACTATAGAAATTACAGCAAGTACCGGCGTAGCAATATTACCTAACGATAAGCAAATTACGGCGGCAAATTTACTTCGAAACGCAGCTCATGCATTAGGTAGTGCCAAAAAACACCGAGTAGGAAGTATTGCGCTGCATAATGCGGCTATTCAAAATGCCTACCTAAATAAAATTAAGTTAAGAGATAAACTTAAAGATGCGTTGAAGCATAAATTGTTGACTGTGCATTATCAGCCTATTGTTGATGCGAGAACGGGAAACATCCGAAAATTTGAAGCACTTATTCGTTGGTTTGATGATGAGTATGGCATTGTCTCTCCTGGGCGTTTTATTCCGATTGCGGAAGAGTTTGGTATGATCCATAACATTGGCCAATTTGTTTTGGAACAAAGTTGTCATGATTTATCTTTAATGCATCATGCGGGTTTTACAGATGTATCAATTTCAATTAACCGCTCAGTGAATGAATTTAAAAGCACGAATAATCAAGTGGCGTTAATTAGTGAGGCGATAGAAAAAGCCAAGTTACCCTATCATGCCATTACAATTGAAGTAACAGAATCTATGGCAACGAATAAATATACTTGGCATGTACTGAGTGAACTCAGAGCAAAGGGGGTAAAAGTTGCGTTAGATGATTTTTGTACGGGCTATTCTTCGTTAAGTAACTTAATTGAAAACCAAGTTGATTATGTCAAAATTGATAAGTCTTTCGTTGATAGCTTAGTTGCAGATACTTCAAAACAAGCAATGATTAAATGCCTTATCGAATTGAGCACGCAGTTAGATATCCGAGTGATTGCAGAAGGTGTGGAGCAAGCGGTACAGCTTAAAATGTTACAGCAGTTTGGGTGCCATAATATTCAAGGCTTTTACTATAGTCCTGCAAAACCAATGAATGAGTGTTTAGAGATGTTAGAAACACCCGCAGACACGGCTATTTACGCAGAAAAAGTCAGTATATTTTAATCGGTCTTAGGGCGTTTTTGCGCGTCAACGATTGACGCGCAAAAACATTTAAAGCATCGGCTTTATCACATCAAAGAGTGCATCGATATGATCATCTCGGTCGTTTAAAGCAGGAATGTATCGATAGCTTTTCCCACCAGCATGCTCAAAAATCTCTCGGTTTTCTTCTTCTAACTCTTCCAATGTTTCCAAACAATCAGCACTAAATGCAGGGCTGACAATAGCAATATCGTGTATGCCTTGCGCAGGGAAGTTGGTGAGGGTCTCATCAGTATAAGGCTTTAACCACTCAGCTTTACCAAAACGACTTTGAAAGGTGGTCATAACGAGATCTTTATCTAGCCCTAACGCTTTTACAACCAGACTGGTCGTTTGGTGACATAGGCAATGATATGGGTCGCCATTGTTAAGAAATTGCTTAGGCATTCCATGATAAGAAAATACGAGCTTTTGCGGCGTACCGTGTTTTTCGAGATCTTCCGCTATCGATGCGGCCAATGCGGAAATATATTTTGGTGTTTTATGATACCCATTAATAAAATGTAATTCTGGTACCCAGCGCCACTTTTTTAATACCGCGGCTACGGCGTCAAACGTTGATCCAGTCGTGGGGCTAGAGTATTGCGGGTATAGCGGTAAAACAATGATCCGTGTTAACCCCTTATCTCGCAATAGTTCAAGGCCTGACTCAATGGAAGGGTTGCCATAACGCATCGCCATCACTACTTCAGTGTTTTCGTAGCCCTGTTGTTTTATCAAAAGTGACAATTTTTCAGTTTGTTGGGCTGAAATATGAATAAGGGGAGAGCCATTTTCCGTCCAAATAGACTCATAAGCTTTTGCTGATTTTTTCGGGCGAACACGCAAAATAATACCATGCAGAATCATCAGCCAGATTAGGCGAGGTATTTCTACAATACGGGGGTCTGATAAAAACTCAGCTAAATAGACCCGTAAAGCTTTCGCTGTAGGGGCATCAGGGCTACCCAAATTCGTAACTAAGATCCCTGTTTTTTGATTAAATCTTTGATCGTGTGGATTGTCAGTAACGGCTGAAAAACGGGACACATAGAGCTCCTTGAGCATATTATTAATGCAGATTTGAGAGTGTAATAGATAGGTACTTAAGTTAGAAACTTATCTGGTTATAATTTTACAAGATATTTGATACGTACGTAACTGAAAACTCGATCTATTCTAATACAAAATAAAAAGCGATAATATATTATTCATTCTTTTGTCTTATTTTCAAAACAATTCAGCTTTTCTCGCTTGCAAGCCTGCCTTGATACACGTAATTTCTCGACACTTTTTGTATTTGATAATGATCACTTTCCCTTATGTGAGGAGGGATCAGCTAAGCATCAAGTGCACTGTTGAAATTTTAGCCTAAAGGGGATTTATGCGTCTGAATCAACCTGTCACAAATAATGAGAAAACATTTGCAAACAATACCAAGCTTATTTCTGTTACAGACTTACAAGGGAATATCGTTGACTGTAATGATGCGTTTGTTTCTGTCAGTGGCTTTACTCGGCAGGAATTAATTGGGCAGCCCCATAATTTAGTAAGGCACCCAGATATGCCTGAACTTGCATTTCAAACGATGTGGCAGCAGTTGAAATCAGGCAAGCCCTGGATGGGAGTGGTTAAAAACAGGTGCAAAAATGGGGATTTTTATTGGGTTGATGCTTATGTAACTCCGGTAACCGAAAATGGTCAAGTTGTTGGCTATGAATCGGTCAGGACCTTGCCCGACAGAGCGATGATCCAGCGTGCTGAGCAGTTATATCGCACAATTAATAATGGAAATAACACGTCACTAAAGCTGCCTAAACTAAGGGCTATTTGGCCCCTATTTATGGTCATATCAGCAGTATTGATCTGGTTCTTTTTATCTGAAACAGTGGCGTTTACATGGCTTATTGTTAATGCGCTAGGGTTGAGTTTTTACAACTTATGGCGTGATAATGAGCAGCTATCTCGATTGGAGCAAACGCTTGCACATAGTTTCTGTGATGACGTCGCTACACGAATATATTCTACCTGGGAAGGTCAAATGGCAAAGATCCAGGTCCGTTTGTTGAGCGAGAAAGCACACTTGAATACAGTCATTACGCGGATAGAGTATTCGGCAAAGGATGTATCAAATGGAGCAAATAGTGCATTGTACGGCGCCACTGAGTCATATGAGAAATTGCAGCAGCAGCAGTTGGAAACTGAACAAGTTGCAACAGCAATGAATGAGATGAGCACGACAATTAATGACGTTTCTAGCCATGTTCAATCTACGGCTCATGAAGCGCAACGCTCTTTATTATTGGCCAATGATAGTGCAAAGCTGAGTGTGGCTACCAAGCAAGCAATTATTGAGCTGGGAAATACCGTATGTTTGATTCGTGATTCGGTGCTGGGTGTGTCAAAGCAAACTGCACGTATTGCAGATGTTGCGCAAATCATTGACCAGATCGCAGAGCAGACTAATCTTCTGGCATTAAATGCTGCGATAGAAGCAGCGCGTGCTGGTGAGCAAGGTCGCGGATTTGCAGTAGTGGCAGATGAAGTGAGACATTTAGCTCAACGCACACAGCAGTCAACTCAGGAAATTCATACAATAATTCAACAGTTAACTGATAGTACGCAAAATTCCGTAGATATTGCGGAGCGAGGTCAGAAGGAGTCCCAATTTGGTATCGAGCAATTAGAAGAAAGTACGTTAATGCTGGAAAGGATCAATGGTGCCATTGAGAAAATAAATGATATGTCTATGCAAATAGCAACGTCAGTTGAGGAGCAAGCCGCGGTATCAGATGACATAAACCAACAGGTTGTCAACATTGCGTCACTTGCGAATGTAAGCTTAGACAGCGCAGAGCATGTGAAAGCCGTGAGTAAAAATTTAACGGTAGTCGCAAACGATATGTATGAGCTTGTTGTACGCTTTAAACGTTAATCATCTTTTATCATGATTCTAAAAGGTGTGGGCTTTTGCGTTTCCAGTTGCTGTAGCTTATTTATTGATTTTTCAGTAAATTGATGGCCTTTAGGTAACAACATGATGCCCTTGTGGCTATGAATGGCAAGTCCGAGGATCATACCTGGTTTTAATTGTTTTGAGGTAAGAATATCCATAGATTTGACGGTGTCAGATTGGGTATTCTTTTTATCTTTTAGTGTGGCTTCTAGTGCCGAAACCACTTTTGGATGATAAAAATTACCACTATACATTTTGATTAACTCTAGTGCGTCGGTATATCGTTGTTCCTGTGGCTTTTGACTGAGATTGATATTTTGCCAATAATCACGAGCAACGGATAAAATATGAGCACATATAGGAATGTCGCTGCCTTTAAGACCTTTGGGGATACCGTTACCATTGTATTTTTCAAACTGGTGGTATATTGCTTCCGCAACCTCACTTAAATGTTGGGCTGGCATTAGCATGAGCTGTGCTGTGGCTGGGTGAGTATAAAATAACTTTCTCTGTTTTTCATTGAGCTCGGTCGGGGGCACCTTATATAAAGCAGGATCCATTGCGAGTAGCCCAACCTGTGCTAGGTAACCCGCCATATTGGCCATTTCTATTAATTTATCACTTAATTTGAGAAATTGAGCGATATGTAAGCATGTTGTGGCAATGTTTTTGGCAAGTTGTGCATCTAAATTTGGATTTGCGTTGATGAAATTGTACAAGAGCTCAACGGTGGCTTTATGGTCGGTTCGTTCATGTTCATTGGCTACTTCGAGTTGTTTTAACACCTGCCGAATTTGTTTTGTTCTTTTATCTACCAATAGCTCAAGAGAGTCATTTAACTCTTTAAGCTTACTGTTTTGTTCAACAATCTGTTTTTGTAACGTTAGGTTGTGTTTTTTGAGTCTGTATTTCTCAATCGCTTGTTCGATAAGATAGATCAACCTTTGGTTTTGCCAGGGCTTTTTCACGTAAGCATGTATTTCTCCCTGATTAACGGCGTTGACTGTTGATATGAGATCTGAGTACCCAGTTAATAGAATACGCTGGGTATCGGGGGCGATGACTTTTGCTTTTTCTAAAAATTCAGCCCCATTCATATTTGGCATACGCATATCGCTAATGATCAGTGCGAAATCTTGTTTTTCGAGGGCAGCCAGTGCCTCAGCACCTTCGGTAAAAGGCACGGCTTGTAATTTGTGATGGCGAAGTAGGCGAACGAGTGCACGCAAAACGCTCGGCTCATCGTCAAGGCACATTATTTGTACAGGGTACTTAGTTATTTTTTCAAAATCTTCCATTTAAAAACAGCGCATTAGATGAGTATGTATGTTGATAAATTTAGACTAAGCTGTAGGTATAAACAAATACTTTATCGCTGTGGATGACATGAATGGCTGATAATTCGCTGAATATACTGCTAATTGATGATGATGAACTTCTGTTAAGGGCGTTGTCTCGGACGCTACGACGCCTGTATAAGGAGGCAACTGTCAGTTGCTTGCAGTTTCCAGAAGAGTTTATTAATTGTATCGAAAGTAATGGCACACCAGATGTCATATTTTGTGATTCAATGATGCCTATTCTGTGTGGAGCGCAGGTATTAGAGCGTGCAAAAGAAGTTTGTCCAGCCGCCATTAGATGTTTACTGAGTGGTGATTTGAATGACAATTACAAATGGCAAATAAACAATACGATACATTTTCATTTGGTTAAACCGTTCACACAAACTCACTTAACGGAGGTGTTAGACAGTGCCGTAATATTACAGGGACTCCCCATTACATCCTCGACACGGGCAATACTAGGGCAATTGTCTGATTTACCATATTTGAGTACGGTGGCTCATAGTATGTTGACAGAGCTGCAAAATAACGAGCCCAATTTTGATGTGTTAGCTAAACACGTCAGTCATGACCCTATTATGTCTGGTAAAGTGCTACAAGTCGCTAACTCGGCTTTTATAGGCTTTAATAATCATACCACCGACTTTAGGCAAGCCATTATTCGTATTGGTTTAAATGGGTTGAAAGCAATAGTTGTATGTTGTGAGTTATCACAGCAATTATTGAATAGTACAGGGCAAGAAGCATTAAATCAGTTGGTTAATAAGGCTTTTCAAAAAGCGAATATGGCACAATTACTTGCAAAAATGTTGCACCAAGATACACAAACACAGCTATTGTCATTTGCTGTGGCGCTTTTAAGTGGTGTCGGTGAATTGACCTATTTTTGCGTAGTTCAGTATTCAAAAGATAAAAGCAGAGTGTCTAAATACACATTAGCCGCTTATCTGTTAGCATTATGGGGATTTGAAGAAGCCATAGTGAGGGCGCAACTAATTGATGAACTCCCTGCAGAGCAAGAGGTATCATTGACTTTAATACATAGAGTGGTTGAGCAAGTATATAGTAAGCAGGCATTTGACTTAAATAAAACTGAATATGATTTACTTGATGAACTTGGGTTATTACAAACGACTCAGAACTGGTTTTTTGAGTGGCAAAAAACTCATAAGGAGGCTTTGTGAAAGGCGTTATTTTTAGAGGGTTAGAGTCGTTAGTGATAGAAAAGTGTGGCATGGCTGCGTGGGAAAGTTTACTCGAAAAAAATGCGCCTGATGATAGGGTGTATATTTCTGCAAAAAGTTACCCGGATGAAGAGCTTGTCGGGCTAGCGCAAGATGTGGCTGTGGCTTTGTCATTGCCATTACAGGATGTATTAAAAGCGTTTGGCGAGTATTTATTTGGTTATTTGTTACAAAAGCATCCTACAATTGTAGATACATTTGATGGCTTCAGTTCTTTGATCATGGGGATTGACTCAGTGATCCATGTTGAAGTGGCAAAACTATATCAAGAGCCAAATTTACCAAAAATAGAATGCGAATTGGTGCGTGAAGGTTTTATCTTGATGCAATATTATTCAAAACGAAAATTATGCTTATGTGCCGAGGGCCTTATTTATGGTGCGGCTGCGCACTACAGTATTGATGTTACATTAGATCACGTAGAGTGTATGCATCAAGGGGCTGATGCATGCGTGATTGAAGTTAGGTATGAGAGTACAAGTATATGAGTGATGATACGCATAATTATAAAAAAGCATATTTAAGGGAAAAGGCGGCCCGTGATGAATTAGAAAGCTTATTGGAAGATAAAACACGTGCGTTGTTTAACACTAATCAAGCGCTTGAAGAAAAAATAGATCAATTACAGAATCAACAAGCCATCCTTATGCAAACCGAGAAAATGGCAACACTAGGGACTTTGTCTGCCGGTGTAGCTCATGAGATAAATAACCCTTTGGCGTATGCAACCAGTAACTTAGAGAGTATTCGATACTTAACACCCACTTTGGTGTCGTTAATTAAACTGGCGCAACAAGTTATGGCTCAAACAGTTTCTGAGCAGCAGGTAAAGGAAGTATTGATTCAATTGGATCAAGAGCAAAGCTTTAACTTTGTATTAGAAGACTTAGATGAACTGTTAGATGACACACATGAAGGATTGCAGCGGATAAGCGCCATAGTGAACAATTTATTAAGTTTCGCTAGGCCAAAGAATAACCTCATGGCGATGACTGATCTCACCGAATCTTTAGATGGTGCACTGAAGTTATTAACGAATCAACTGAAGAACTGTAAAGTGACATGCAATACAGATCCTTTACCCCTTAGCTATTTTAACTTGGCGGCAACGAATCAAATATTTGTCAATTTGCTGTTGAACGCTAAGTACGCATGTGATCTTGTTGAGGGGCAATATGCACAAATTAACGTGGAGGTTTCATCTGACACCGAAAATATTTATGTGGAGGTTTCTGACAACGGCTGTGGTATGGATGAAAATACGGTAAACCGTATTTTTGAACCCTTTTTTACCACCAAACCAGTTGGTGAAGGTACAGGGATGGGAATGGCGATAGTGTATGGCATCGTAAAAGAACACCGAGGTGAGATCCAAGTACAGAGTAAACTTAATGAAGGCACTCGTGTTTTGTGCCGCTTTCCTATCGCAGAAGATCCACAAGACGTATTGGCGTAATGCCATTCACATTGTGGTGTTCACAGGTTTCATTTTTAAATCACGCTTTTCAGCATAACTATTTCTCAGAAGTTGTGTATCAAACTCTTTAATGTATCGCTTTATTTCTATCCAGCTCAGTTTGTTGAAATATAAATGGCCTATTTCCTACCTCGGAAGCCTACTTTTTTGTACCTGAATGTATATAGAAGACTCGATTGGAACTTGTTTTTGTTAAAAATGAGAATAAATTATTTACAAAACATTGAGTTACAACTCTAAAGTTTACAGTGGTATTACTCTTTAGCGGGTCATTTGATGAAAGTTAGGTTAATTCACTTTGTTTTTTTATAATCAAAAGCTATATGTTATATCTTTGGGTTATTATTGTGAGTATTTTATATTCATTAGTTTTATTTATCCGAAAGCCAATTGATTAGTAATGAATTCAATATACGTCCCTCCAATATACTGTTTTTAATAACTTAATGGCTTCATATTAGGAAACGTTAAGATGAGTCAAATTCATATCAAAATTGAATTGTTGAGGCTGAATATTACTCATTTAGTTTTAGTGAAAATACGACATTATTACTATTTTAATGGCCAGTACTGGTTGAAAAGTGTTCAGGGGGCGATTGACGAGCCGAAACTATGTGTTACTTTTAATGTTAATTTGTTAAACAAAAGTTACATGTAAAGGTTGGAGAAATCATGAGAACACAAAAAATGTTCAAGTCGGCATTAAAATATAGTGCTATATCCCTCGGTTTATTTTCAAGCATAGGCTATGCATCAGATTTACCATATGACTGTACAGGCGTACCTGTTTGGCAAGAAAATACAGCGTATGTAAAAGGCGATGTTGTTCAAAAAGCGGATGCGGCTTATGAGTCACAGTGGTGGAATAAAGTTGATCCTGTTACGCATTCTAACCCGTGGCAAGAGTGGATTAAGTTGGGTGTTTGTGACAGCGTTGTCAATAACACGCCTCCTACAGTATCGGGGTTAACGCCCGCGTCAGGTACTGAATTTAACGTAAATGACAGCGTTGCCATTAGCGTAAACGCAACAGATTCTGATGGCACTGTAGCCAAAGTTGAGTTTTATGTTGATGATGTACTTGTGGCAACTGATACACAAGGTGCAGGTCAGGTATTTGACAGCGCTTGGGCGGCAACAGAAGGTACGCATACAATTTCGGTGAAAGCGACCGATGATAAAGGTGCTGTGTCAACGAAATTGAGTAACCAAGTAATTGTTAAAGCTGTGGTAGATCCGGTGAATAAAGCGCCAGTAGCGGCATTAGAACTGGTGAGCCTACCGGCTGAATTGGTGATAGGTTCAAGCGTTGAATTTAATCTTTCTGGCAGTGATAGTGATGGTCAAGTAACGGCGCTAAGCTTTGCAGTCGACGGTGTTGAAGTTGCAGCTTCTAATGGTTCAGCAACGATGCACACTTGGCAGGCTTCTCAGTTAGGTTCGGTTACATTTACGTTAACGGTAACTGATAATGAAGGTGCCACAGGTCAAGTAAGTAAGACCCTAACGGTTGTAGAACCAGGGCAAGTCGATAACCGAGATGCTTGTCAGCCAGCAGGTTTATATCAAACTCCAGGTGTTAACACCCCATATTGTACTATTTACGACCAAAATGGTCGTGAAGTAATGGGGGCAGATCACCCTCGACGTGTAATTGGCTATTTTACAAGCTGGCGTAACGGCGCAAACGGTCAACCTAGTTACTTAGTTAATGACATTCCTTGGGACAAAATCACGCATATTAACTATGCCTTTGCACATGTTGATGCAGCGAACAAAGTGTCAATCGGTGATCCGAATGCGGTTGGCAATCCAGCCACCAATATGGAATGGCCTGGTGTCGCCGGTGCAGAGTTAGATCCAAGCTTGCCTTACAAAGGACATTTTAACTTGTTGAACAAGTATAAAAAGCAACACCCTGATGTTAAAACACTTATCTCAGTTGGTGGTTGGGCTGAAACTGGTGGGTTCTTTGGTGGGGATGGAAAGCGTGTTAAAAGCGGTGGTTTCTACACAATGACAACCAATGCAGATGGTTCAGTCAATCACGCTGGCATCGAGGCTTTCGCACAAAGCTCTGTTGATTTTATTAAAAAGTATGGCTTTGATGGGGTTGATATAGACTACGAATATCCGTCATCAATGAAGGATTCAGGTCACCCTGATGACTTCCCTATCTCTAATGCGCGTCGTGCAGGGTTAAATGCGTCATACCAAGTTCTGATGAAACGATTACGCGAGGTACTTGATAAAGCGGGTGAAGTAGATGGTAAGCACTACATGCTGACAATAGCGTCACCTTCATCTGGTTATTTACTACGTGGTATGGAAACTTTCCAAGTGACTAAGTATTTAGACTACGTCAACATCATGTCGTATGACCTACATGGCGCATGGAATTCGCATGTTGGGCACAATGCGGCACTGTTCGATACCGGGTTAGATTCTGAATTAAAGCAGTGGGATGTGTATGGAACAAAAGAATTTGAAGGGATTGGATATTTAAATACAGATTGGGCCGTGCGTTATTTTAGAGGCGCAATTTCTGCTGGACGTATTAACATCGGTATTCCTTATTACACACGTGGATTTCAAAATGTACAGGGTGGAACAAATGGCCTTTGGGGACAAGCAGCACTTGCAAACCAAAGTGCATGTGCGCCGGGTACTGGGGTTGGTGAGAAGAATAAATGTGGTGATGGTGCTGTAGGTATTGATAACCTTTGGCATGATAAGAATGATAACGGATATGAAGTACCAGCGGGGTCAAATCCACTTTGGCATGCTAAAAACCTTGAAAAAGGTGTTACACCAAGTTACCTAGGGGTATATGGTCTCACACCAGACACAGATCCAACTGATGTATTAACAGGGACTTATACTCGCCACTATGATTCTGTTGCTGTAGCACCTTGGTTATGGAATGCAGACAAAAAAGTATTCATTTCAATTGAAGATGAACAGTCTATGGGCACCAAAGTTGATTATGTAATTAATAATGGCTTGGGCGGGATCATGTTCTGGGAACTGGCTGGCGATTATGATTACGATGCTGCTAAAGGTGAGTACTTTATGGGTTCAAGCATGACATCGCTTGCTTATAACAAGTTCAACCAAAGCGGTGTTGCATACGATGTTCATAATGGTGACCCGACATTCGTTGTGCCAACAGAGTCCGTTGATGTTTCTTTTGTAGCGAAGGATTTCCCAACGGGAGATGACAACTACCCTATTGCACCGACATTTGCTTTTACCAATAACTCTGCCATTGACTTAAGCGGGGCAAAAATTTCATTTGATGTGCCGGTATCGACATCAGCGATATTTAAATCAAATTGGGCTGCACAAGAGAAGTTGACTATGGCAGTTGACGTAAATGGTTCAAATGCCGCGGGTAATAACATTGGTGGTTTCGAGAATGAATATCATCGCTTCTCAATCACTCTTGTCAATGAGTGGGGAAGTGTACCTAAATCACTTGCGCCAGGTGAAACGGTTAATGCACAAGTGATGTATTACAACCCCATTACAGGCCCTGCTAACTTTGTCGCAGAGAAAGACGGTAAACGTTACGCATTTAAATTTGAGTATCCGAAACTACCAGCTGCGAAACCAGGTAATGGAGATGGCGGTCCAATCACCAGTTGTGAAGGAGTGCCGATTGCAGATATTTCGGTTTATCCAGCATTCCCACGTTCAACGCATGCAGCGGCAGGTGATTTGATTATTCAAGGGAACAAGGTATACAAAGCGAAATGGTGGTCGAATAAAGCACCACAGACAAGCAGTGATTATGACAAAGTCTGTAATTTATAAGCGTCAACTTTAGGGCAGCTAAGCTGCCCTAATAAAGGGAATGATTATGAAAACATTAGATAAGAATATATCACGTCTGGGCTCTAGTATTGGCGCCATTGCCTTAACAATAGTAAGTCAAACGGTAATGGCACATGGCTTTATGGAGATCCCTAAAGCACGTCAAGCGATCTGTCAGGCGCAAGGTGGTTATTGGTGGCCAGATGATGGTTCCAGTATTCCTAACTTAGCGTGTCGTGCTGCTTTTTTAGAGTCTGGGTATGTTCAGTTCATTCAGGAACATGAGTTTGCAGTCAATACACCTGATTATAATAATCAAGCTGCAGTAGAGCAAAATATTCCTAATGGCACATTGTGTGCAGCTGGATCGAATGAAAAACGCGGGATGAATTTACCTTCGTCGCATTGGCAAAAGACCGAGGTTACCCCGAATGCGCAAAATGAGTTAGCAGTTAGGTTTCGTGCGACAACACCACATAACCCAAGCTTTTGGAAGTTTTACATTAGCAAGCCAACTTTTGATCCGTCAGTTGATACCTTAGATTGGCAGGATCTCGAGTTGGTGACTGAAGTTGGAAATGTGGATTTTGTTAAAGACCCTGATGGCAAGCGCTTTTATGAAATGAAAGTTGCCATTCCTCAAGATCGTGTTGGTGATGCAATTTTATATACCCGTTGGCAACGTATTGATGTTGTTGGTGAGGGTTTTTATAACTGTAGTGATATAACGATTGTTCGAGACACCGGCCCAGTTAACTGGACTAGCGCTGGTTATTATTTAAAACAAGGTCAGTCTGCAAAAGTAACAGATACGGTATGGACACGTATTTTTGACGGCACAGGTAAAGAAATTGTTAGTAAGTCTCTAAAAGTGACCGCGGATAATGAATTGAATTGGCAGCAAAAATTGGCAGATATGCTTAATTTGGACCACGCCAATATAGTGCAAGTTGGTGTGCGCCAAGCGAGTGGTGACATCACCTTTGATGCTCAGAATTTATTGTCGAATGAAGTATTTGTAAGTCATAGTGAACATACCTATAACTTAACAGTACAAGTACAAGCCCCGAATACAGCACCTAAAATTCATAAGCCGGAACCTTTTATCCTAGATGAAAGTGCCACAGCGCAACTTCATGTTCATGCGTTTGATGATGAGCAGCAGGCACTGACGTATCAATGGCAGGTGCCGAGTCCTTTAACGTTCACAGGTAGTGGCGCAACGATTGATGTTACAGCTTCACAGGTAGATGTAGACACCGATTTTTCAATACTCGTTACGGTATCAGATGGTGAACTGAGCACTTCAGCAACCGTTCCTGTCACTGTCAAAAACACAACTGCACCACAATTTCCTAAATGGCGGGTTGATGGCACGTATGTTGGCGGAGATAAGGTCAGTCATAACGGAAATAATTATGAAGCTAAGTGGTGGACGTTAGGCGAAGAACCCGGTTCAGCACAAGTATGGAAGAAGCTATAGCGCCAATTTCTATAATGGACGCATAGTTCACAGTATAAATTTAGCAGTACAACAATAAGCAGTACAACAATAATCATCCACCATATTGGTTGGATACAACATGTAAAGAAGGTTGAGAAAGTAATGAAACTAAAGCAACTAACGGCTCTTGTAGGCTTAGCGTTGGCTTCAGGTGCAGTAATGGCAGCGCCATCTACACCAAGCCTAGATTGGAAACCACAGCAGTATTCATTCGTTGAAGTTAATCTTGATGGGAATGGATCATATAAGGATATCGTTACCGCCAAAGACGTTGTGACGATTAGTCTCAAATGGAATGCGTGGAGTGGTAGCGGTGGTGATGGCTACAAAGTTTATTTTGATGATATGTTAGTCAATGAAGGTGCACTCACTGCGGGAACAAAAGCGGGTACGGTCTCTTTTCCATACACAAAATCTGGGCGTCACACAGTTTATCTTGAACTATGTGAGGGTACTACGTGTGCACGAAGCGCAGGTAAACCCATTGTAATCGCGGATACTGATGGCGGTCACTTAGCGCCACTGCCAATGAATGTTGATCCTAACAATAAAGATTATGGTACTAAGCCAGGTATGGTAACGGGTACTTACTTTGTTGAGTGGGGCATTTATGGTCGTAATTTTGACGTTACGCAAATTCCAGCACAAAATTTATCGCATTTATTGTATGGCTTTATTCCAATTTGTGGTGCAAATGAGTCGCTTAAAGAAATTGAAAATGGTAACAGCTGGCGTGCACTTGAAAAAGCATGTGGTGGTACAGCCGACTATGAAGTTGTTATACACGATCCTTGGGCAGCAGTACAAAAAGCACTACCAGGAGTAGACTCAAAAGATCCAATTCGTGGTACTTATTCGCAATTAATGGCACTAAAACAACGTTATCCAGATTTGAAAATTTTACCATCGGTAGGTGGTTGGACGTTATCAGACCCATTCCACGGTTTTACTGAAAAAGCCAACCGAGATACCTTTGTTGCATCAATGAAGAAATTCCTGAAAACATGGAAGTTCTATGATGGTGTTGATATCGATTGGGAATTTCCAGGTGGTGGTGGTCCAAATGCTAACTTAGGCGACCCAGTCAAAGATGGACCTGCATATGTTGCGTTAATGCAAGAGCTACGAGTAATGCTTGACGGTTTAGAAGCTGAAACGGGACGTACATACGAATTAACATCAGCAATTGGTTCTGGTTACGATAAGATTGAAGACGTAGATTATCAAGCTGCATCACAGTACATGGATTATATTTTTGCCATGACGTATGACTTTTTTGGTGGTTGGAACAATGTAACAGGTCATCAAACGGCACTGTATTGTGGTTCACATTTAAGTACTGACGAGTGTAATGGTACAGGTCTAGACGATAACGGCGAGCCCCGTAAAGGCCCAGCATATACAACGGATCACGCGGTACAGTTATTGTTACAACAAGGTGTGAACTCGAAAAAAATCGTTGTGGGTGCGGCAATGTATGGTCGCGGTTGGGAAGGTGTGCAAGAACAAAATGCAACAATCCCTGGTAACCCAATGACTGCACCAGGTAATGGTAAGTACAAAGGTTCAACCTCTGAAGGTGTGTGGGAGGCGGGTATTATGGATTATAAGAGTGTTGCCGCTAACTTAATTGGACCAAACGGCACCGGTATTAATGGTTTTGAGATAGGTTATGACGATCAAGCCGAAGGTGCATATGCATGGAATCGCAGTAATGGTAAATTATTGACTTTTGATACACCACGTTCAGTTAAAGCGAAAGGGGCTTATGTGAATACACATAACCTTGGAGGCTTATTCTCTTGGGAAATCGACGCCGATAATGGTGATATCCTTAATGCAATGCACGATGGCTTAGCAGGCGGAGTACCAGCAAATAGATTGCCTGTCGTGACGGTTGATTCTCAAGTGACAATCGCATCAGGTACGAGTGCTGTTGTGACCGCTAGTGCAACGGATGCAGACCGTGATGCTCTGACATATAGTTGGTCAGGTGATGCAGCACTGATGTTAACTAATGGTAATTCAGCATCTGTAACGGTTGCAGTACCAGCGGTAACAGTGGATACACAATACGCATTGTCAGTGACTGTATCTGATGGCAAAGGTCAAGTGACTCGTAATGTCGTGGTAACAGCGAAAGCGGCTGGCTCAAATACTGCGCCGGTACTTTCTCCTATAGCAGATGTGACCGTAGAAGAGTTGGCGAGTGTCTCTGTTACTGCGTCGGCTTCTGATGCAGATAATGATGCATTAACGTACAACTGGACAGTACCTGCAGGTTTAACTTTATCAGGAACTGGTGCGAACGTGTCTTTGACTGCTGGTGAAGTTGCTGTTGATACAAGTTATCAAGTAACGCTGACTGTGTCTGATGGTCAAGCTGACGCATCGCAAACGTTTAGTGTGACCGTCACAAATAAAGTGGGCGGTGGTGACACTTGGCAAGCGGATAAAGTGTATGTTGGTGGAGACAAGGTTGTTTATGGTGGTGTAAATTACCAAGCTAAGTGGTGGACACTTGGTGAAGAACCGGGTACGGCACAAGTATGGAAAGCGTTATAAGTAAGTTGTTATGGGCTTGATATCGATGGTGTTTAGTTGGTTGACTCAAGGATGGGCCAAGCCCTAAAAAAAATGTTATATATTGAATGATTAAAGGCGCCTTTGGCGCCTTTGTTTTTATGGTATCATGTTCCATAATGTAGTGACCTACTTTATTATCTTTGGCGTATTATTCTGAAATTCTCTTCTTTTTTTCTTTTTATTTTTAGTTGGTTGAGCTTTGTTACAAGCGCTTGCACTGATACTTTTAAAGTGGGAGTTGGTACCTCGTGGCCCCCTTATGTAATGTATGATGATGTTAGGTACACAGGTTTAGATGTTGAAATTACAGAACAAGTGTTTCTTCGCGCAGGGTTTTGTGTAGAGTTTGTTAAACTACCTTCCTCAGCACGAGGAATTGTCGAGTTACAAAAAGGTGAAATCGACGTGTTACCCTCTGCCAGCTATAACAAAAGTAGAGCGAAAATAGCCCATTTTAGTAAAGGGTATCGTAGAGAAAGGATGCGCCTATTTACCCGCCACATAAACCAACCCATTAATAGTCTGACCGAGCTTTTCTCTGCGGAATACACCTTTACCGCAAACCCTGGTGCGTATTATGGTGAGGAGTTAGCACAAATATTGACCATAAAATGGTATAAACAAAGATTGTTTGAGGTTGCAAGCGTGACACAACGGATGGAGTTAGTTAAGCGCGGGAGAGTGGACTTCTTAATTGAAGATGAAATCAGTGGTTTGTATTTTAAACGGTTATTAGGCTATAAAGATATTCAATTACATAGCTATGTTGTTAATGATAACGCCATTCACTTTATGCTCAACCGAAAAAATTTTGATAGTGAAAAGGTCAAGAAGGTAAATAACGCGATTAGTGAGTTAAAAGTAAGCTTGCAGGCAATTGAAGATAAGTATACCAAATGGATCAAGTCGCCTTAGCGCCCACTATATTAAGGGCGCTGACAGTTTTTCGACGGGGGTATTTACCCTAGCCGTGTAATGCAAATACTGATATAACCAAAATTTTGACCGTAGTCTTGTGCAATATCATTGGCAAATGGTGTAAATTCACCTGAACGGTTTATCCTCATTTCACACGCATCGGTAATTACAAACGCATAATCATCAAGACAGCTAATACAGCCAATAAGCGCAAACCAAGGCGTATTCATTGCACGCTTAAACGGCGTAAACAATTCGACCGGTTGCTGTTTTACGCCAATTGTTTGGCCTGTGCGTTGCCAACCTTTAATGCCGACTTCTTGCCCTTTATCATACCAAATACTGTTTTTCTCTATATTGAATTTATATGTGGCGCCTTTTTCAAGCATGATACCGGTTAGGTTATAGTATTCAGAGGCGTACGCCCTTATAGTGATACTTTCTCCTGCTTTTAATATGGTGATATGTTGATTTTCAAGTGTGATATGGGGGCTTAACCCTGAACACATAAGATGCTCTGCGTGGCTGTTTTCAATATTGTGGGGAAGCGATTTAAGTGATTCAGGTCGATAGCTACTGATTTTATTGATCCGCGTTGCAACGCTGTGATGAATGATTGGTAATCGTTCACTTACTTGGTTTTGTTCGAGCACAGTGCATAAACGGGTAACAGATTTAAAACTACTGTGCATCCAAAAATAGTCATGTTGATGACTTATAGCCAGAGGATCAGGGCTTAATGTAAGGTCATCTTTATCAATGAGTAGCGTACCATCGTGTGGTAAGAGTGCTTGAAAATTAATGTGTTCTTGATTCAAAAGCGTCAGAGGTATGTTAAGTGTAATAAGCCAGTTTAGTGCATAACGTAGGGTAATGTCAGATAAGCCACTGCGGTAATATCCACCACCAACATCTGAATGGCAGCCAGCAAACCAAATTTCTGTGACGTGAGGCGCGTAATTAAATAATGTGGGCTCAAATGAGCGCCGCTTATCATCTAAGCTCACACAATGCAGTGCTTGTTCCACATTACTAGCGACACTGTGATCTTCAAAAATAACATGCTCAGCACCGCAGGTCGCTTTTGTTATTTTGGAAAAACCGATTGACGCGATAGTATCAAATACACATAAATAAACCCCACTACTTATATAGCGCTCTAAGCACTTTGCAAATCGTCTAGCCAGTGCCGCACCACGACTAAAGCCAATCAATAGAACTTTGTCGCCATCTTGGTAGTGATGGTTAAAGTCATTCATTGCGGTTGAAAGAATAGATCCGACTTCGGTGTCGTTAGGTGCCAGTATTTGATTGAGCAGTTTTTTTACCTCACTGCCTTGATTCCCAATGCCTGAATAATAAAAGCACTGCTGTTGTGGCAAGACTGCTTGAGCATGAGAGTGGAGTTTGCCTCCCAGCATGAGATGCAATTTAAGGACATTACTGATCCCGGTATCTTCTTTAAAATGCTCACTACTGTATTGATGCGTGTCTCTTGGTTCACTGGATGTTCCATCAAAGTTGAAAATGAGAGTTTTGTAAGCGGTAGGGTTAGGCATCAAGAACCTCTATGTAGGTTTTCAAGTGAAGTGAAACCCAGCTGACTATGAGCCGAGAACGTAATAAAAACTTCTACAACATGATCAGATACTGCACATTAGAGTATAAAAATATGATATTTTTAGGTCACTTTATTGAATATACTGAGACCATCTCTATGGTGCATGAGCAGCAACTGCTTCAAAGCTTATCGCAACATTTTGGATTTGCCACCTTTCGCACGGGGCAAGCACAAACAATCACACAATTATTAGCTGGGCAGTCGTCTTTAGCGATATTTCCCACAGGATCAGGTAAATCCTTGTGTTATCAATTGACAGCTTTGCATTTGCCTAACTTGACTTTGGTTGTTTCTCCTTTGTTAGCGTTAATGCAGGATCAAATAGATTTCTTGCAAAAAAAAGGCATTGCAGCTGCGAGTTTAGATTCAACGCAATCAAAAGCACAGAGTCAGGCCATTATGCAGGGAATTCGCAGTGGCGACATCAAGATATTAATGGTGTCTGTTGAACGCTTTAAAAACGAGCGGTTCCGTGAGTTTATTAAGCAAATTCCTGTTTCGATGATGGTTGTTGATGAAGCGCATTGTATTTCTGAGTGGGGCCACAACTTTCGGCCTGACTATTTAAAATTACCTGAATATAGAAAAGCACTAAACATTCCATTGGTGCTATTACTCACTGCAACGGCGACAAAGAAAGTAAAAAAGGATATGGCTGAAAAGTTTCATATTGAAGCGCAGCATATTGTTCAAACCGGCTTTTACCGCGCGAACTTAGATATTAATGTACTTGCGTTATCAAATGATGAAAAGCTCACTCATCTGGTACATTCGGTAAATGCTCAAATTGGAGCGGGGATCGTATATGTTACGTTGCAACAGCAAGCTGAGCAGGTCGCTAAACAATTACAGGCCTCAGGTATAAAAGCTGCAGCGTACCATGCAGGTTTAGGTGACGATGTACGGCAGCAGGTACAGCAAGCGTTTATGCAAAATCAACTTCAAGTCGTTGTTGCAACCATTGCATTTGGTATGGGAGTGGATAAATCTGATATTCGATTCGTGATCCATTTTGATTTACCGAAATCCATTGAAAATTACAGTCAAGAAATAGGCCGAGCGGGCCGAGATGGGCAACCATCGCAGTGTACTGTTTTGGCAAACTTGGATGGTATTGCAACGGTCGAAAACTTTGTGTATGGCGACACTCCCGAACTTTCAGGTGTTGAAACGGTTATAAAAACCATTCAATCTGAGCATCAAAGTGGTCGCTGGGATATGCAAGAGCTGGCATTATCAAAGGCAAGTAATATACGGGTGTTGGCTTTGAAGACGCTGTTAGTGCAATTAGAGATCCGTGGTGTCCTCACCTCACAGTACGCGTATTACGCTGATTTTAGAGTTAAATTGTTATATACAGAACAAAAAATTCTGGCTAAGTTTGATCAACAGCGACAGCAGTTTTTACAACAGGTGTTTTCGGCAACGCAATTTAAGAAAGTGTGGGGAACGGTTGATATAGCCTCGTTAGTATCTCAGGGAGTTGATAGAGAGCGGGTTGTTTCAGCACTTGATTACCTCAGTGAACAAGGCTTAGTTGAACTAGAAAGTAAACGTGTCATGCAGGTGTATGATGTCAATATTGAACGGTTAGAGCAAGCCAATTTGGCTGAGCAACTCTATACGTATTTTAAATCAAAAGAGCAAAGTGAGTTGAAGCGCATTGCTGCGATGATCCGCTTTTTTGAACTAGACCGTTGTTTAAGTGCTAATTTGGCACATTACTTTGATGATACAAACGCTCCAGAAATGTGCGGACACTGTAGCGTATGTAAGGGGAGAGTGGCGCAGCTAGTAGCAAGCCAGCAACGTGTTTTGCCAAGTGATGAACAGTTGCGAACAAATGTATTTGGTTTACAAAAGCACCTACATAATGCATCTGAAAGTGCCAGTGCAGATACGGTCCTACGGTTTTTAACTGGCGTAACCACGCCATTATTTAGCAAATATAAACTCAAGCAGTTACCGGGGTTTGCCTGTTGTGAAGGCCATAGATACGCAGTGGTAACGGATAAAATTAAACAACTAGGGCTAGTTAGAGACTAGCTTATCAGGTGTTATTCAGATTGTGTTGAGTAATATTATGCTGATGATGATAAATAAAGGGCTAATGGTTGTGATGAAATTACAGATGTATACTTTTTTCGGTATTTTACTACTTAGCAGCACGCAAGTGTTTGCACAAAGCGGCATATATAACTTTGATACTATTCAAACATTAATGCCTGCAAGCGCTTTTGAAAACAATGAACGCGTGTACCCAAAGCAAAGTGATTTTAGTATTGTGCGTGCGATCCCAATGAGTACAGATTCAGGAGAACGCGCAGCGTTAGTTGTGATAAAAAACCAAGCATCAGGTCAGCGTATTTTTGATATCAAACAGGTTGTGGCCATTATCGGTGACGGTACGCGTGTCTATGCTCAATCGGAGGATTTAAAAGTGAAGCTCTCCGGCAATGAGCAAACAACAGTGAAGTTGGAATTTGGTAAATTTGATTACCCAATAGTGAGTTTATATACCTCAGAGAGTGAGTCGTAAAATACCAATGCATGTACATATAACAAAACTGGCAGACAGTGCAGCCCGTCAAAGCAAGTATATAATTGGCCTAATGAGTGGCACCTCACTGGATGGACTCGATATTGCTTTATGCAGAATATCAGGCCATGGTCGTGCAACAAAAATAGAGGTCTTACAATTTACGACCTGTGATTATCCAAAAGAAGTGAAAGATAAAATAAGAACAGTTTTTGCTAAACCTCATGTAGATCTGGCGTATTTAACGTTATTGAATGGTTGGTTAGGGCGTTATCATGGTCAGTTAGTCATTCAAGCGCTTACGCAGTGGCAAGTTGATTCGAAAGACATAGACGTTATCGCAAGCCATGGTCAAACGATTTATCATTGTCCAGCCCACCAACATCAATATAGTGAGTTTGGCGATGGTACCTTACAAATTGCAGATGCTGATCATATCGCAGTAACCACCGGGATCACAACATTGTCTGATTTCAGGCAAAAGCATATCGCGGCGGGTGGAGAAGGGGCGCCTTTGGCACATTATGGAGACTATTACTATTTCAGTAGTGATAGCGAGCACCGCATATTGTTAAATATGGGTGGTATAGCAAACCTAACCTGGTTACCTAAAGGCGCGAAATTTAATGAGGTTGTTTGTTCTGATATTGGTGCGGGCAATACGATTATGGATGCATATATGCATCGCTATTGTGCTCAGGAATATGATAAAAATGCACAATTTGCACTTCAAGGCCGTATTCATCCTGGGTTATTAGCGCAGTTAATGAGTGAACCTTTTATTAACCGTCTGGGGCCAAAAACCACAGGGCCTGAAGTGTTTAATTTGGCAATGCTGGCAAAAGCTCAAACACGCAGTGGTACTTGCTCTTTATCACACATGGATGTAATGGCGACTTTAAATGCCTTTAGTGCCCGTGTAATAGCAAAATACATCAATAATTTGGTTGAAGATGAACCGGTAACGATTTATGCAAGTGGTGGTGGGTATCATAACCCTTTGCTCGTGAAACAAATAAAAGAAGCACTCAACGAGAATTTTGTATTTGTGAGTAGCACTGAATTGGGAATAGACCCAGATGCAAAAGAGGCGGTTTTATTTGCCATCTTAGCCAATGAAGCACTCTCAGGAGAAAGTGACCAAGTACAAGCTGCTGCGCAAGGAAAACCAATGGTTACGATGGGAAAAGTCAGTTTTCCAGATTAAAATATCGAGAGGAATGATGTGAGCACACTGGCGGCATATCTTTTTGCTGTTTTGCTCCATGGCATGCTTAAAAATGGTTTTGAAGCACGTTGTTTTACTTTGAATTGATTTTGTATTTGTGCACTAAACTCGGCTGAGTTTTTTACGGTGTTATAGATCCCAAGCAAGTTTAATTGGATCACATACTCACCATCATTACCACGCCCTTTAAGGCATAACTCAACGTGACCATTATCTAGGTGTTGTTTGGTCAGGTGACTATCAGCTGCAAAACTAGCGCCTCTGCCTGTTACAGATGTGGCAGACAGTGAAATACTATCTCCAATTTTTGCATCATAAGGTAAAATGCAATTAATCATTACTCCAGCAGGTTGATAATCAAGCAAAAGAGTGTCGTACTGCATCGCTTCTGCGCATACATTAGTGGTATGTTCGTCTAAGGTGCGTGCTGCAAAACTAAGCCGTACAGGCTGGTGGTTCATGATAGTTAACGTGCTCTGGTTATTTGATGGCGGTATTATTGATCAATACCATGACAGTTTTATGACTTTAAATGCAATAAAGCGGTTTGTGACTATTAACTCAGTATATGCAGGTGTGTTTAGGTATTAACCAGATTAAGCCTGCATTGCTAATGTTATAAATTCACTTTTCAAGCATAATTTTTTCTTAGTATGCCAACCTATTGCGTTACGCGAAGTATTTGCTCACCCACTGTAATCTCTTTAAAAGTGGGTGGCTGGGAGGTAAACTTTTGCTTGAGAAGCGCATCAATTAGCTGTGCTTCCGTAAATGGATTTTGGCCCATAGCAAAATGCATATTGGCGGTTTCCCAGTTAAATTGTGGTTTATAAAATAGTATGAGCTCAAAGTGATGATCAAAGTGTGCGATTAATAGGTATTCTTTTTGAGAGTCTCCATATAAATCAACAGCAATAAAATTAAGCTTGGTACTATCAAATAAATTTCGATGTGTATTTTGGACGTGGCTTTGTAAAGCCACCAAAAGCTGTTTTGGGAGTTCTACCATGGGTAAGCCAATACTGCTGTCTAGCTTATCAATAATATTTACATTTTTGTGGCTTTGTTGCTGTGCGTATTCAGTTTCACCCGAAAGCACTCGATCAATTCTTTTTTGCAGTACTGTATCGTTTTGAGCGTAGGTATTTTTTAGCGATATTAGCGCCTCTTTACCAGGCATGCCTAACGAAAAAGCAAAGTAATTAAGATCAATATCTTCAACGGCTATACGTCCAGAGTTAATGTAAGCCATTTGGCTCGATGCTGAGATTTTTTTAAAGTCGAGTAGTGGAGATTGACTCGCAAGCAGTGCTATCACCAATAACACCCCAATCCGTGTATTTATATTACCAAGATGTTGGTACCAAAGTGTTTTATATTTGACTATCACCGTACTATAACAGGCATAATAAGCCATCAAAAATAGGCATATAAATATTCCCCATAGTCGGTCAACAGATAATCCATATTGGGTGACTCGGTTGTACAGCCCATATCCACTTATCCCAACATAGGTAGGTAAAATCAAAACACCGAGCGTGAGTGCAATATATAGTGAGTTGGGAGCACTGAGTTTGTCTTTATCGTTTTGTAACGCTGTATTGAGGGTTAGAAGAATGAGCGTGAGTAAAATAAAAATTAACGCACTGCCACCATTATCCCAAAGCGGTTGCAAGCCTTGAACCATCAGTGTCATTAAAAATAAACTACTTAGCGCAATTAAAAGAGGCAACAACGATAATGACAGTGCTTGAATGAGCCTATTGGCTGTTTTCACCACAGTGACATTGTTTTTTACTTTAATGACAGCCAATGCGTGACTGATTGATATCATAGGATAGATAAACCATGGCTCGTAGAATATGGTTTCAAAAACAGTAATATTAATAACGGCAAATAATTCGGCCCAAAGAACAAAAATCAACCAGACCATAAGTGTAAAAAAACCTGCAAAAATCAGGGTAATGGCCAGTTTTGATGCGTGGTCTATCACGGCTGCATAGTTAATACGCCAGCCTTGTGAATGCTTTACAATGGACTTTGTAAACAACAGTACTTTGAAACTGATGAGGGTCATGATCACAGCATAATTAAAACTATGAGATCCGAGGGATGAACCCGATATATCAGAGACTTGACTACCCACATATGCACCTAAGCCGCTACACATGAGAGAAAAGAAAGTCGCGTACCAAAAGTGTTTGGAGGGCGTGCTGTTATTAACACCATATATAAGAAGAGTCGGCATAGAAATCGAGAAGGTGTAGCAGGCAAACATGACAGCAGGGGAGCGTGCGATAGGCCAATTAAAGTCAATTGCTTGGTGTAATAAGAGTAATGTAAGCCCTTGCAACAAGGCAATTAAAAGTAACAATTTTGATTGAAATGGGGTTATTTCAGTATGCTTTGAAAGCATGAACAATCCTTGTTTTTGAGGGCTTTAAGCCTACTATACTATGTATTGTGAAGATTAGGTATTTCGTATTGCATTCAGCTTTGCTGAGAAGGTTTTTCTTAAATAGCCGGTTTTGCCACATCTAAAGCTTGATAGTATTTATTGGTGAGCTTTTCTATATTTTGTTTATTTTTTATAATGGCCAAATTAAATGCTTGTAATTTGGATTCACTAAACATGCCAGGCCTGAGCATGTAATGGACAGGATCATTGCGCACATTGAATCTTGTCGCTTTCACGTGACCTTCAATTTCTTTGCTATTTTTAATCAGGTAAGCACCCGTGAGTAAATCTTCAATAACGAAATTAACGCGCTTGTATTTTAATAATCGAAACCGTGCGATTGAAGCGTTCATTTCAACAACGCAGTCAGGACATTGCGCTTTAAATTTGCTAAAAGGCGCACCGTACACACTGCCTCTATTGATTGCCGTTATTGATTTTTCTAAAAATTTAGGAATAACTTTGGTTTTACTTTTCTCCATTGTGTCTGCGAGGATAAAGTCTTGGTGTGAGAACAGCTGCATGAACTCTGTTCGATAAGCGATGCTAAATTCGGAAAACCCCCTGCGCGGCGAGGTATAACTGGCTGCAAATATAAGGTCAATGTTGTCTTTTTTAAATTCTTGAAACGCACGACTTGAAGAAGGGAAGGAGACATATTCCCAACACAAATTGATATCTGATAGGATCATTTCAATAATGTCGATATCTAAGCCTGAAAAGCCACCATTATTTATGTAAGAATAGGGGGGCCAGTCTTTTGCTGCACTGATGCGTATTTTTTGCTCGCACGCGTAACTCAACGGCACTAAGCCTAGTGCAAAAAGCGGTATAAGAAGTTTAAAGAGGAGCATGGCCCACTTTATTGGCAAACAGGTTTGTATTATATACCGAAACATTAAGCGCCTTAGCACTGAGAACAGTTAATATCAGTAGTATAGCTGTCGGGTAGCTTGAATCAATGTAAATGCGTTTCTTACTAAGAAACGCATAACTCAGGTTAATCTATGTTGAATCTACCTACGAGTTTGTCTAGTCCATCAGCTAAACTCACCAGTTTTGTCGCACCGTCTGACAGGCTGTCGGTGGAGTGACTCACTTGCTGCACCGATTCGGTCACTTTTTGAATCTGGCTATGGGTTTCATTGGCCGATATACCCTGTTGACTTGCTTCATGGGCAATGGTACTAATGAGCTCTTTTACCTTGGTTACACTGCTGGCGATGTCGTCGAATGCTTGATGTGCTTGTTCAGATTGGGTAATTGCATCATTCGATGCTGACACGCTTTGTGTCATTTTTTCTGATACGGAGCGAGTTTGGTCAATAAGTTTGGTTAGCACCTGCTCTATCTCTTGGGTCGCATCGTGAGAACGTTGCGCGAGGGTTCTTACTTCATCGGCAACCACGGCGAATCCTCTGCCTTGTTCTCCTGCTCGAGCAGCTTCAATAGCTGCATTCAGGGCAAGTAAATTGGTTTGTTCAGCAATTGCTCGAATAACACCCAGTATATTCGTGATATTGTTACTTTCACTTTCGAGTTGACTCATGGCCGCTGCCGAACCACTTAATGAGTCATTCAGCTGCGCAACTTGTGTTACGGTGTTACCAATTAACGTATTACCATTATGTGCGCACTCATCAGTTTGCGCAATTTCAGTCAAAGAGTCTTGGCAATTTTGGCTGACGATATGTGCCATATTGTTGACTGATTCAGTATTTGTGGCTGCTTGGTTTGCAGTGTCGGATTGACTATGGCACTGCGTGCGAATATCTGTAATTTGGGTTTCGAAATGATGGGCTGCACTGTTTAAGGTATGCGCATTTTGTTGAATATCTTTAACCAGGCCATTGATTGAATTTAAAAATTGATTAAACCATGTGGCCAGTTCACTGATCTCATCATTGCCAATGACTTGCAGTCGTTTTGATAAATTACCTTCCCCTTGGGCTATGTCTCTTAAGCCTTCAGATACTCGCTCGATAGGGTAAACAATTTTATTCGCCAGTACCACGGCGATAATGCCAAAAATAACCAGCATAACCAGAGCAATCATGCTGATGAGCATTGACATACTATAGGCCGAAGAAAGGATCTCCTCCTCATCAATGATTGCAACAAATCGCCAATTGAGTTTATCTGAGTGATAACGTTTTGCAGTGACCGTTTTTTGCTCTGTTTCAATAGATAAAAACGGCTGGTTACCGGCAGCTCCCAGTGCTTTATATAGCGGCGAATTCAACTCTTTCATATTTTTAAAGTTGTTATCTGGGTTTTTAGGATCGGCAAGGATCACACCATTGCCATCCATTAAAATTAAATAGCCCGTTTCACCTAAACGAATGTTGCTGACTATGTCAGTGAGTGTTGATAAGGTAACGTCTAAAGATTGCACACCGGCAAAGCTGCCATTTTTGTATATGCCCGTTGCTACTGACACCATAGCCTGGCCTGTGACACCTTGGTAGGGTTCAGTAATAATAACGTCGCGAGGGGACTTTTTCGCATTTTGATACCAAGGGCGTTTCCTAGGATCATAACCACCCAAAGGTTCAGCAGGGTATTGAATAAACCCGCCCTTCTCAGAGCCTAAATAAACAAATAAAAGCTCTTCGTGGGTTACGCCAAACGCTGTGAATAGTTCAAATATTTCAGCTTCTTGCGCGCCATTCTCAAGTGGTGCCATCATTCTTTCAGGCCCAGTGTAGGTGCTTATATCATCAGGAATATTACTGACCAGCTTACTTTGCGCTAAAAAACGTGCGTTATTTTTCATTTGATCGAAGAACAGCACAAACGTATTTTCGACTTGGCGAATTTCATTACTGGAAGAGTCTAAAAATTGTTCCAAAGATTCCTGCTTAGTTTGAGAAATACTCACCAATGAAATGGCTAAAATGGGCACTATCACCGTTAATAGAAAACTCACTATGAGCTTTTGACGCATTCTCATCTGATACTCCCGAGATTGTTTGAATATTGGTTACATTTGTTATGTGATTATGTGTAACCCATTAAATTATACATACAATCGCAGATTTTGCTGGTTTTGTACAAAAATACACAATAAATAGTTGACGGGAAGGCGTCGCTTTATCTATACAGGCACTCAGTTTATATCGTGCTTTTTCATTAGTTTATAAAAGTCTGAGCGGTTTCTTTGCGCTAGCTTTGCAGCTTCGGCAACATTCCCCGCACACAGGGACAACACTTTTTGTATATACTCATATTCAAATTGTTTTTTTGCGTTGTTTAGCCCTTGAAAGTGATGCTCTGATTGCAAAGGTAGCGCGTTTGTCATGATATCCTCGGTGATGAGTTTATTGCTACTGAGCACCACAGCGTGTTCACAAACATTGTGAAGTTGACGAATATTACCAGGCCAATGGTAGTTTATTAAATGTGTCATAGCTTGTGGGCTTAGATGCTTTTCGTGTGCACTGAGTGTTTCTACAAACTGTTCAGCAAGTAGGATAATGTCTTCGGGCCGCTGGCGTAATGCAGGTAACGTAATGGAGACCACATTCAGTCGGTAATAGAGATCTTCACGAAACTCTTTGTTAGCCACAGCTTGCTGTAAATCTTTGTGACTGGCAGATAAAAAACGGACGTTGATTTTATGTTCAATATGCGACCCCAGAGGCCTAACAGTACGTTCTTGTAATACACGTAAAACCTTTACTTGTAGGTCTAACGGCATATCACCAATTTCATCTAATAAGATGGTTCCGCCATCGGCGCTTTGTAGTAACCCCGTTTTATCGCTAATGGCACCTGTAAACGCGCCTTTTTTGTGGCCGAATAACTCGGATTCTAACAGGTGAGCGGGTACCGCAGCACAGTTAATGGCGACAAATGGTCCATTGGCGTGCTCACTTGCTTGATGAATGGCTTTAGCTGTAACTTCTTTACCTGTACCACTTTCACCTTGGATGAGAATATTTACATTACTTGGCGCGAGTGCTTGAATATGCTTTACCACTTGTTGCATTGCTGAACTTTGATAGGTAATGCCAAAATAACGGTGCTGATCAGTGATGACACTGCGCGTTTGGGTGTGCTCTAATGCACTTTCTATGGTTGACAACAAAGCTTGGCTATCAATTGGTTTGCTTAAAAAGCTCAAAAAACCTTGCTGTATGGCATCTACCGCGTCAGGAATTGAGCCATGTGCGGTCATCATAATCACCGGAAGGCCAATATGGTGCTTTTTAATGTTTTCAAATAACTCAAACCCATCCATATGGGCCATTTTTAAATCGGTGATCACAATATCAATGACTTCTTGGCGCAGAATTTTTAACGCCTGTGTGCCTCGGTGAGCACATAGGGTGTGATAGCCATTAGCGAGCAAGCGCATAGCTAATAGCTCCGCAAGGGCGTGGTCGTCGTCAACAAGTAAGATGGTGGCTAAACTCAAGCTGTTATTCCTCTATTGAATTCGCGTTATTATCGGTTTGTGTTGCATTGAGGTGCCTAAGCTCAATGAGCGCAAGTTGACGTTTTAATTCAGCGAGCGCATTTTGCGTAACAGATAACTGCTGCTTTTCTTTCTCCAGTGCTTTGCGTAATTTAATATTTGCTAACCTTTGCTTTCGTAACCGTTGTGTATTGAACTTAAGTGAATCGAAATAAACTCGGTATTCATCTGGCCAGTTATATGAACGCGTAAACTGTTTCAACAGGCGTAGCTGTGTTGTCGTCGAGCGTGTGTTACACCAATCAGCGAAAAACGTATTAATTTGTTGGTATTGCTCAAAATGAGCGGGAAGTTCATTGTTGTGAGAACATGCATTTTTTTGTGTGCTCATCAGTGTTGCCAACGGCGCATAAGTAAGAGAAGACACCTCGAGGGGCAGTTTGGGCTCTAGTACAGGGCTTGATTGGCAGGCACTTAACAAAAAAGTGAGGATGAAGAGTATGATAATACGCATTATTAACTGCCTTCCACTGGAAATTGTACGCAGATATGGGTGCCACTTTCTACGTTATTAAATTGAATGTTGCCCTTGAGTTGCTTGACGGATTCTTCAACAATGGCAAGTCCAAGGCCACTGCCAGAGTGGCTATGACTGTGTTGGCCTCTGAAAAATGGCTGCATGAGTTGCGCAAGCTCTGAAGATTCAATGCCAATACCATCATCCACAATAGAGAATGTCGCGATGTGGTTTTGTACCGAGAGGCTAACTTGCACTTTATGCTTGGCATATTGAAGCGCATTGTTGATAAGCTGGATTAAAATGAGTTTACAAGGCATATACGGAAGCCCCTCTGTTGAATCACTTATTTGCCAGTCGATATGTTTGGTGTGAGACAGTGAGTGCGTGCCAAACTGGGTTTGTAAGTCTAGCGCCAGCAAGTTCAAGGCCTTTCTCTTTTGTTGATGTAAAGGGTGACTCGCCGCACTGTAATTAAGTAAGTCATCAATCAGTATATTCAGCCGCGTTAACGATGTATCCATTATCGTTACAATTCTTTGTTGTTGCGGATTGAGAATCCCTATGTCATCACTTTTTAACAGGCTATTCCCTTCGCTTAACGACGATAATGGGGTTTTCAACTCGTGACTGACATGACGTAGGAAAGAGTCTTTTTGGGCATGACTACGTTGTAGTTCATCATTGAGCCAGCTGAGCTTCTGGCCCAGTTTACTTAACTCATTGCTGCCATGTAACTCAATTTCACTCGAATACTTGCCATCACCCAAGCGAGAGAGAGAGTGCTCAACTTTGTACAGTTGTTGAGTAACGCGATGAATGAGCGCGAGGCTGATCATAATAAATACAGGGAGTAAAATGAGCAATAAAGCTACAAACCAATGATTCACATATGAAATATTGGCGCGTTTGGCGGCTAGACGTATTGCCAGTGCTTGGTGAAAGAGCTTTTCGGTCGTGCTGAGTTGGTAATGTAAGTCTTTATAACTAACAAGATGAGAATCATAAATGGGCACCAGCGAAAGTACTTGTTGCCAATTGGCAACAAGTGCTGTTTCTACAATCGCATTTTTAAGTAAAATAATGCGTTTATGGGTCATTTTCCACTTATTTTCGATACTATTTTGTAGTGCAGGGCTATTGAGTAAATGATTATTTTTTTGCGCTTTTTCTAATGCAGAAATGTCTTCCTTTAACGAGGAAAACTCTAATATAAGTTGATGATTATTAACGTAAGCCTGATGCATTCTTTGTTGTTCAGAAGACACATGGTTTGCATACCAAATTGTCAGTGCAATAATGGGAATGAGTGCCACAGCCAGTGCCAATTTAGCCTGAAACCCCAAAGAGCGAGAAAAAAAATTTTCCTGCGATTTTTTGAGCTTTATAAATGGCGGAGCAACCTGCTTTTTTAACCTATCAATCGTCATATGAAATACTGTTCCGAGACACGCAGTCGCCAAATAGCAACTACATAACTTATTGATTTTTATAAACAACACGAATTTTTCGCATTTGTATGTTGCTATTTAGCAACAGTCACACTTAATCCTTCCTGAACTAAGCACAGTGCCAATTCATAACTCACTGACTTAAATAGATTTTTAACATATGGCACCAAAGTTGAAATAATGACTGTGAATTCAATGAACTGTGTTTGTAATGTGCAGTTAGATACTTAACTTTGGAGCAATACGATGATGAAAACAGCACTACTGATACTGACGGTATCTATATCAACAGGTGTCATTGCTAACTCTGAATTCACGCAATTAGATACGAATAATGACGGCGCTATTAGCTTGAGCGAGTCAAAGGCGAATCCAAGTGTCATGGCGCAATTTAAAGATTTGGATACCGACAATAATGGTCGATTATCAAAAAGTGAATACAGCCACTTTGTTAAAAAATAACGTGGTGGTTAAGTCGACAGAACAACATGCTCAAATATAAAAGAGGATACAACATGAAATTAGTCCACGCCTTTACGGCAACAACATTGATGTTCGTCAGTGCATTAAGCTTTGCATCTGGGCTGACATTTGCTGATTTAGATTCAAACGACGATGCTCAAATAAGCCAAGAAGAAGCCTCGGTAAACATGCAATTAAGTGCACAGTTTTCGGCGCTCGATTTAGATAAAAATAAACTACTCAGTAGCAGTGAATTTTCAAATTTTAAATTATAGGTGATGATATGAAAATGCTTAATGTGATGGTTGTCGGCGTGTTAACAGTTATGAGTATGAACGCGCTAGCTGACGACTTCAGTGACTTTGATTTAAACCAAGATGGCTTTATTAGCCAAAGTGAGGCGGCCATATCGGATACGTTAACGTCTCAATTTATGCGTTTAGATACCAATAAAGATGGCAAGTTATCTAAAAGCGAGTTCGCACACTAGATACTTGATTACGCATTGATTTATGACAACAGACGGAGAGTTCAATGAAAATATTTACAGCATTATTTACCGCAATCTTATTAGGTGTATCTCATGGTGCGATAGCGAGCAATTTCTCATCACTGGATAGTGATAAAGATGGCTTTATTAGTAAAAGCGAAGCGGCACATTCGGAGTCACTGTTAAAAGTATTTGATTTATTAGACAGCGATAAAGATGGCAAATTGTCGAAAAAAGAGTTTCATCAATAAGTAGCCTCCCGTACTACTTGACGCACAAAGCCTAGGTATGACCTAGGCTTTTTTCGCTTTTATCAGAAGCGATATGTGATATTGGCACTGACTTGGAATTGATTGAGTGTATCACCATCAAAATGCCAGCTACACATGTCGGTTGTTGCCGGATCTGAGTCACAGGTGACTTTAGATTTATTCTTTACGATAGTGGCTAACCAACGTACTTCAGTTCCCACGCTTAAGCTGTCTAACACTTGATATTCTAAACCGCCAAACAACCCGGATGCGAAGAACGAGTCAGCGTCAGCAAAGTTGGTATCAAGACGGTTAACCCCTAATTGTAAACCTAAATATGCGTCTAGATTATTGTAAATTGGGCGGTATACCGCACTTTGGAACAACAAGTATTCCATTTTCACTTTATGTTGCGTGCTGCCTTCTAATTCACCTTCATATTCACTATAAAATAAACCATATTTGGTATCGTTCTCATGCCAATCAACACTGAAACCGTAATGACTGTCGTCAGACAATTCATGTTGCTGAAGTTTAGAGGTGGTTAAAGTTTGACTATACGTTTGACCTGCATAAGCGGTAATTCCCACCTCTGCGTGGCTTGCGTGAGACGTAAGTAATAAGCCAACAATGCTTGCAAGTATAAGTTTTTTCATGAAATATCCTTTTTAAGAATGTCATGGTGTATGAAATTTTGCGCCTAGTATACGAGATAATCGCTTAGATGCCATTGAATAAAGGTAAGATTATGTAAAGGCGCTGGGTGATAGTACGAAAACTGTCAACGTATTAAGGGGCGGTTTAATGATTTACTGGTTAAATCAGAGAAGCGAATGTACACTGCTCTGATAACATTGGGAAATATAAAAAATAGAGGGTTATATGTACAACCCTTGTTGATTGATGGTTTGCTCATTGAGAGGTTCCTCCAACCAGCCTAACTTAACAGGGGTTTGGTAAAGGCGCGCGTTACCAAGCTGTGGCCAGATATGACATAAGCCCGGAACAAATACCTTAGCAGTATGTATAGGCAGAGGCTGCCTAGTGTAATCCAAAACTAATGTTTCTAGCCCAAGTAGCTCTAATTGCTCTGTTATGGCAATGATATCGTCTTTAAGATCGCCGGACTGAGTTAACGTATATGCTCCATGAGCAGTAGCATCGTGGGGATTCAAAAAATCGTCATCAGAGATGGCATCGAAGTCAAACGGCGCACCGTTTTGGTCTCTAATAGGAATTAATTGGCACAGCTCCGTGAGCGCACGTTGTGCCGCCATTTCTGGTTTTAAATGACAGCCAAAACCGAAGATCCAACCTTGGGTTGTTTTGTGCTTTCCAATGGCAGCCATTACAGCGACCCCAGTGTCTATAGTTAAGTCTAATACCCAATAATCATGATGTTCACGGAGTGTTTGATCAAGAGGAGCTAAGTAATCTGGATTTAATCGCGAGAGGTCGAAATTGGGTTTTATAAGCCGGTTGTACCACCAAATTGCAGTTGCATCACGCTCGATTAGCTCAAATAGAGCTTGTAGAATTGCTTCCTCAAGGTTATTTCCGGCAGCGCAGCCATTGGAGTTCCATTTGCCGTATATATCATCGTGAAAAGGCGTATTGGCAAAGCATAAAACAGAAGGTACATAGACCGCTTCATCAGATGTCAACGACCAAACGAGTTGCCAATTTATTGCTTCGTTATGGGAATACGGTACTGCCGCTTGTTTTCTTTGTGAGTCACTATGAGACTTATTCGAGAAGTGCTGATATTGCGTGTCGCTATACGGGCTGATATCGTCAAAGCTAATATATCGATGAGGTAAGTCTTTCGCTTGTTTAGTTATGTATTGTTCATTGCCACAATACTGCGCATTCTTGCGTTCAATCGCTTCACATAGGGCACTGGCTTTAGATTGCTCTTCAGTAACACCTTTACCGAGGCATATCTGTACAAAGCTATTTTCATCGACCGCTAACATATCTTTTACTGCTGGTTTTTTGAAAAATGCAGAACGATAAATCTTGATAGGGTAATTAGTTTTTTGTGGTATCGGCTCTATATGGGCGATGTATCCTGTGACTTTATTGACAAATGGCATTAGCCGCTGCACTGTCATAAGGCTACTTACGCTTCTAGACCCTCCGTCATGGTCGAAATGTACCTTATTTGAAGTTAATTCTAGCTTTTTATCACAGCTGGGTAGTTCACCGCTAACGGGTAAGTTGAGGTAGCTTTCTGTAACAGAGCCTTCATTGTCAAATACCATCATATGACGTTTCAAGTTACCTTGGTGCTTTTTGGTGGCAGCGAGAATTTTATC
Source organism: Pseudoalteromonas sp. MMG013 (assembly GCF_018100885.1). Lineage (NCBI taxonomy): Bacteria > Pseudomonadati > Pseudomonadota > Gammaproteobacteria > Alteromonadales > Pseudoalteromonadaceae > Pseudoalteromonas > Pseudoalteromonas sp. MMG013. Next base: position 255,717 of record NZ_JAGJEE010000002.1, read on the forward strand.
AGCTTTGCAAGATAGTAAGTTGTCACTGTATTGTATTGGCCTAAATATTTTACAGTTTAAAGTGTTTTCCAGCGCTTGTAATACGGGTTGATTAGATAGCAATGAATGTAAAAATAATACACTCTCAGGTATAGAATGAAATACTGGTGAAATTGTATATCCTCGTTGATTTACACTCACAATATGAAAATTCTGATAAATGGGTAGTTTGACAATTTCTTCTGCAATATTATTGCTACGAAAATCAGTAGTGAAAACAAAAGATATGTTTAGATTAGTATTATTAATTCTATCTATCAGTGAATTGTAAGCATTGATGTGTTGCTGTGGAGCGATTACATAAGAGTTTTTTCTTATGATTAAATTGTTGAGCTCATAATCAGATGCTAAACACTTAGATTCAGTGAGGTATTGCTGTTTGTCTAACAAAGCTTTAACTCTAGATAAAAACAATTGCTTTTCTTGCCAATTAGGCGTTGAGTTTACAATTTGAGAGAGCGTTTTTTTACCGTCAATTAAATAAAATAGTGGGTAATTGACATGTGAGAAAAAGAACTCTGACGAGTCAGTGATAGCAACAACATCGTGATTAGGAAGCGTATAGGGTCGTACGCTAGACATCCAATTAATAATTAAATCTTTCATAGATATTAAAGACTAAATAGTTCCTTAGGGTTCTTTTCTAGAATATCAGATATCTGTATCGTAGACAGTTCAGGAAGACTTTTTGAAATCTCGCAGAGCTCAAAATGTAGATGGTCGGGGTGAGGAAAGTCACTTCCAAAAATCATTTTTTCATGCCCGATCGCCTTTAAAGTATCTGAAATTGGTTCACCAATTTCTATACCAACCCAAAACTGGCGCTTAAAATACTCCGAAGGCAGCATGGTAATATTATCTTGTGTTAGACTCGGAAATTCGTTGTAGCATATATTGTCTAATCGCCATAACCAATGAGCAACCCAAGAACAGCCAGCTTCTAAAAATGCGAACTTTAATTGAGGATGCCTTTCAAGTACTCCAGACTCAAGCAATGTAACAAATGCCATTTGAGCTTCCATTGGGTGTGAACAGGCATGCAATGAAAACCGGGTGTTAAATCTATCGGTTCCTACGGTATTACCTTGTAAATGAGTTCCACCATGAAAAGTGACGGTAATATTGTATTTTTCACATGCAGCCCAAAAATCAGCGTACTCTGGATCGCCGAGTGTTTTACCTAGTATAGGTTCAGGTCTGATGGTGATAGCACGCCAACCTTTAAGTGCAATATCTTTAACTTGAGTAGAAAGCGTACTTGGTGAATGTCTACTTATAAGACCTACCGGCATTAATCGTTCTGGTGACGTAGAGCAAAAGTTTTCTATCCATTGATTATAGGCATGTGCATAAGCTAATGAACTATCTTCTGATACATCTTTATGATTTACGATATATCCTGCAAAGGTGGGGAACAGCATTGCGACACTGACGCCAACATCGTCCATGGATTTTATTTGCCCAGCAGGAAAAGTAGCTAAACTTCTTTGAGTGTTGCTACTTGAGTTGATGAGAGCGGTAGCTATTTGCTGCTCTTCTCCCCAGTTTCCTAAGATAGGTTCTGATCCGATCATATAAGTTGGTGGAAGGGGCAGGTCATAACCAGTTTTAGTGTGGCGTTGTGCTTGTTTTTCACGTGTATCTAAATTTAAATGCACTGGATCTCGTTTGAAAACTTCAGGATCAACATATTGTTCCCAAAGGTCTATTGGTTCCATTACATGTCGATCACAGTCAATTACTTTATACATAGCTCTAGTAAGTCTCTTTTGAAAATATTGTTGGACAAAACCTTTCATCATTAAGAATGAGTCCATATCCGTAATCATCGACCCCGTTATTTAATTGGACATCTTCAGTAAATAAACCAATTGTAATAACGCTTCTATCTGCTTCGGTCCTATTGGGGTAGCTTCCATGAAGCGCCTCGAAATTATGAAAACTAATTCCGCCTAATTCTAATGTGATGGCATCTTCATTCCACTCATGATCTGTGTAGTAAGAGCGTAATAGTTGTACTTGTTCAGCAATATCTTGACGATCTCCACCGGTATTAATGAGTGTTTTTGGCCATTTATGTGAACCATTTACAACCATTAAAGGCCCGTTGTTATGTGTAATTGTGTTTAGCGGTAGCCAAGCCGTCAACACGCCTTTTTTGAAAAAAGGCATATGTTGTGAGTCTCGATGAAAGCCTACATTCCCTTTTAATCCGGTACTGTGTGGCTTATGGAATAGCTGACAACCCCAGATCTTAATATTTCTTGCACCTGTAATTTCGGCTGCTAACTCACCGATTTTAGATTGGGTTATTGTTTTGTATATAATGGAATCACACATATGAATTTGGGATAGTCGTGTTAACTCAGAGTTCCCATCACCAAAATGACTCCATGGCTTAACACCTGTTTCATATTTTGATGCGAGTAAGTGAGATATTCTAAGCTTGGCTTGCTCTAACATGCTGATGTTAAGGCTAGCATTGTTGAATGCAATATAGCCTTTTTTTTCGAATTCTTCTTTATGATTCATATTTATATTACGCGAGTAACACATTGGTTACTCGCTCCAACTTAATGTTATGTACTAGTAAACGGTTGATTTGCTCTAATAGCTATTAAGTCTGCAAGTGCCATCGGATTTAAGTTGTCACTTTGAGTGCTTACCTTTTCAGGTAGGTCTAGAAGAAGGGTACTGGTATAAGAGTTGATATTGTCAATTTCTCCCTCAGAGCTTATTGATTCAGTATTTGCATAACTAATGTATACATTTAAACCATTAGGGATTTTGTAGTTTAACTGGCTAAGTATATGAGGGTAATCACACAGTTTACTACCATCAATTAGTGCTTCTTTAGAGGAAAGCGACCAATTTAATGCAACAAGACGAGGTATAAAGTGCATCCAACAGTAGTCATCATCAAGGCCAGTAGAGCCACCTCTATCACCTTTTTGAAGTAAGTTTTTAGAGTTGGAGTTTTCTATTGAAAAAGTACGATTTTTTTCATACACAACACTTGGTTCATTTTTTACAATGTTTTGTGACACAAATTCGGTGTCAAAATAAGAGGAATTAAAGTCTTCGGCAAAAGGAAAATATAAGCTCAAATCGGAATAGTTCGCTAATATCTTTGCACCTTGAGAGTCATCAAGCTGAGAAATATGGGGAGGAAGCTTTATTACTAAGCCGACAGCTATATCTTGCCAGCCATTAGTGGACTGAAATGCGTATTCGCGATTGTAATTTGAAGAATTACTTTTTGTTAAAGAAACTTTAATTATATATGGAACATTGTCTTCCTGTGATCTTTTCTTATAAGCTAAGAACGCAACACTTCCATCATTAGTAAGCTCAATATTCTCTACATTCAAAGCTTTAAGTAAGCTATATAGTTTATTATCTGTATTGGTGTACTTTTCTGGATTAGTCCAATATTCAGCAACTATTTTTGGCCAGAGTGCACTCCAAGTGTTTCCATCTCTGATAATTAATTTATTGGATGCTTGCTCTTGAATTCCCATATTTACTCCTTTATATAACAAGATTAGGTTTTACGATGATTTTGTACTTTTAGTCAGCTAAAATAGAAGCTTATAAACTAAATTACAATATCAAACTCATTAAGCTCATGCTCTTTTAATTTAGTCGATTTCCAGCCCATTCTAGCAGGGACGTCGTATAACCTGCCATTACTTGTTCGCCTCCAAAAATGTCTCAGACCAGGTGAAATGACTTTAGCCACCGGGAAATTGGTATCTGAAGTTGTTAAATCAAAAATAATAAGGTCTTGGTTGACGTTTTTTAGCTTTGTAACAATGTCTGAAAAGTGCTTCTCTATGCTTTCTTCTTCTATATCGTATGTAGATTGAAGGCAATCTAAGCATTGATTATTTAAAAAATCGTGATTATCAATACTTTGCTCCTCTAACCATTGATGAAAGAGAGGTTCCGATTTTTTTGTTTGTGGGTTCGTTAATGCTGGTAATAATTGGCAAACTTCAGAAATAGCTCTTTCAGCTGCGGTGGTAGGGTTTGTATGACAGCCAAAGCCAAATAAGATTTGTTTTCGGGTTAGTTTATTATAACTTATTGCAGAAAACGTAGGTATGCTAATATCAGTGGTAATGTCTATGATATAAATAGTACGGTTCAAAGATGCAAATTCTGCGACGATGTTATTAATATATGAGCTTTTAATAGATTTTAAATCTATTTCGTTACGCTTTACTTTGTTGTACCACCAAATAGCAACGGCATCGCGTTCTATTAACTCTAATGAACCTTGGAAAATTGCCTCTAAAAAGGTATTCCCCGCTGCACAACCATTTGAGTCTGGCATCGCAATTCGATCTTCATCATTAATTTTATCTAATTGAGAAAATGCGATTTCAGCGGGAATATAAACTGGTTCAGATTGTGTAACGGAAAAAGCTTCTACCCAGTAATAGTCTTTATTTATATCAAATTTTTTCGGTATCCAATGCTGTGGCGCCTTACTTTCTCTCACTTCCTTACTTTCACTATCAAATTGGTTATTACTATAATTAAGTACTGAGTTAGGCTGAATAAATCTGTGGTCTAAGTTACTTGCTTTTGTATATTTTCCAATGGATCTACCATGATGAACCATAGAGTAACGTTCAATCGCCTCACAAACAGCACTACACTGAGCTTGTAATTTCGTTTTACCTTTGCCGCCGTTTGCTGACCTTAACCCCGCTTTGACCCACGAAATGTTATCGAGCGAGAACGCTGTATTTTTACCTGCAACATAGTTATGAATATGTAGTGATTCTGAGCTACCGTAAGGCTCAAGTTTGCTAATTACTCCTGTATATTTGCTAACTAGCGGCATTAATACCGTCAATGTGCTTTGGCTGCTTTTAGAACGGTATGGCGAGTTATTACTGGTATCGAATTGGAAAGATAGGTGTTGAGGTTCAGGTATTATCGCGTGTTTGCAGCTAGGAATATGTCTTATTTTATGACTTGTTTTAGTGTTAGTGATAAGACAATGCTCCACAAGAGTCGACTCTTGCTCTAATAGTGGCATAGCCTTAACTTCAATTTTTTCAGCGGGGATATATTTAACAGCGTCTCTTTTCTTTCTCACCATAGCTAAAAGAGGTCTGTGAGATAAAACCCTTGATATAGTGCATTCAACGCATACCTGTGAGAGGTTTATATATAACAGTGTTTCCCCATCACTGCATATTATGTGTTTTAAGCTTGATTTATCGTCAAAGAAAACGAGCTCATCGAAATAACTCTGACCGACCATGAGCATGCTTCGATTTGGTTTATTCTGATTTGAATTGGAGTTGCTAACAATAATATTTGAATTTTTTAGCGAGTTGATTTTTCTTAGTATTAAAGCAGGTGGAAAATCCAACCCCTCCACAATATTATCAAAAGTTAATGGTGTTCTGCTAATTAAGTTAATTATTGCAGATGATATCTTGCAGGAAATAATATCATCCTTGTTGAAAGATGATATTATTGTTTTTTCATTTTCTATTGTGTAATAAGAAAGTTTTTTATTTAATTTATATTTCATTTTATTTTGTTGGCGCTGCATTATCAGCGCCGTATATTTTTTTTAAGAAGTGAAAATTACAAGTTGCTCATCGTTACCTTCGCCAAGATTTATTTTAGTTAAAATATCAAAGGATGCACAAGTGTAAGGAAGCGTTAATTGTACACTGTCCGTAACAACATTTCCTTTTATGGAAAACTCGCCTTTTGCTTGTCCTTGCACTATTTTATCTTGCACTACAACTGCACCATTATTACCACTTGAGTTAGGAAGTGCGTTACTTTCATCACCATTGATACTCCAACGAATAACATTTGAACTGTTTTCGATTCTATATTTGTATTCGTTATCACCTACTTTAGAAACAAACTCTAAAATAGGCCATACGATATTTGGATCAAGGTGCAATTTTGCGGTACTAGGAATTTGCATACCACAACCAACCCAACGGTGTAAGTTTACTACTTCAAAGTGCTTACTCGAACTTAGCTTTCTTAAAAGTTCAGTTGCATCTTCAGATGAGTCAGCTGTGATTACAAGTGTTTGCAGTTTCTCAGTTGGTGAAAGGCCTAACTCACTAATGGATGGATCGTGCTCGGTTTGATCATCTGTAAGCTTAGTTATCTCATAAATTGAAAGGCCTGACGTCAAAAAGTGTCTAGTGTACTCTGTAGCTGTAACTTCCCAATCATTGTATATATCATTTTCATCATCTGTTAACCTTACCTCTAAAGTTTCACCGATCACTTCACCTTTGAAGTCTTCGTTTGCAAAGAATGAGCGAATTTTTGGCGACTCATTAAGGTTAATCATTAATTGGAACCAAGTTCTGGTAATGTTTTCAATTTGAACTAAGTTATTGTAATCAAAGTTTTCTTTAACACTTATTAATTCATTTTCAAATTTATACATTCTATTTCCTTAATTTATTTATTTAAGTTTTCGCTAATTTTTAACCATGATTTTTCGGTTATTCCGCCTAATTCTTTCATGGTATTTATTTTTTCAAATAGTTGACTCTTTTCTTTCATGTCAGCTGTTATTTTATACAATTGGCATAGTGATATAAGCGCTATATAATAGCTTTTAGATTGAACAGCTAGCTCAATTGATTCGTTAAATCGGTCTTTAACGGCGTTGGTCAGTTTACCTGATTGATAGAATTCTGCTCTAGCTAGCTCCCTAGTTGTAATTGCTAAAACGCAACGATCTCCGGTTTTGATGGAGCGGGCGTATGAATCTTTTATCACGCTTAAAGCTGTTTTATACTCACCCACTTCAAGTAGCGTATCTACAAGTGGCGGAATATACCATGCTAGTATACCTAGTTGACCTGACTCTACGTCTTCATCTACTATTTTAAGACCATATTCATAGCGCCGTGTGTACCAATCCCTGTTCATATCAAAGTAACGTTGGATCCACTCACCAGTAAAAATTTCTGGTGATTCTTTTCGTGCCTTGGTACACCACTTATCCATGCCTTGTTTATCATTAATTAGGAAATAAAAACAAGTGCCCCATGTATACCCTGTCAGTTCAATGGCTTTATTACCTGTACTTTTTGATGCGGAAAGGCACTCATCACGCAGAGATTTAGCTTTAGATATGTTGCCATGCATCGCTTCGATTGACATTAAGTTGCCTAGTGACATCATATAGGGGTCAAACCCAAATTCAGTATTTAAGCTTTTATCTTCCTCAGGGTTGTAGTTTTCAATGGCAGATTCTAACAATACTCTTGATTCATTAAAGTCGCCGTCAAAAAAATAGGCTTGGCCTAACATGGCGTCAAGCATTAATCTACTTTTCCTATCACTGTTATATAGTTTGTGTATTCTAACTTTTTCTCCTGCAATTCGAGCGTGATCTCGTTCACTCTGATAGTGGTAATATATAAAGAGTGACCACTGTGCTCGAAATTCAATTTCTTCTTCAGATATACTCGTATTTTTAAGGAATTTAATATCAAGACTTTGACATGAGTGTGTGTTCTCTATGTTAAAATCAGCTAGTAATTTAATGCTATTACTACCCCACCCCAGTTTTTTTATATATGAAGGTATGCATACATGATTTATGATTTTTTCTAACTGTGGAGTAAGCTTGTTTTTATTATATTTTTTTAACCAAGTTTTTATTAGCTCACTATCTTCTACGACTTGTTGATTTAAAGATAGCTTATTTGATTTGTCAAAATGGAATAGAGCCCAATTTACCGCTTCAGAAACGTTTTCAGCTAGCCTGAAGTGATATGAAATTAACCAAGGCATAGTTTGATATTTATATGAGAGCACAGAAGCCATCATTGTACCAATTCGGTTATGAGAATTTTCTTGTACTAATTTATCCATACTTTCATAGGCTGCATCTCTCACTAAAGCATGTTTAAATATATAGCTATCGTTATTAACCCGTCTTTGTTGAATAACTAAATCATTGGCTATCAGCTCATTCAGATCATTCTGAATTTGATTTTCACTTAATGATGATGCACTAATAAGCAACTCATATTCGAACTCACGTCCGATTGTCGCCGCAAGCTGGGCGGTTTCTTTGGCATGAATGAGGCTATCGAGTTTTTGCTGGAGTGATTCACGTAAACTGCTGGGAACTTGATCTAGTTTGTCTGGGCTGACAAAATTAATTTCACCTTCAACGAGACCGACCAAGGTTTTTTGCTTTAACATACCAACAAGTTCTTCGATAAATAATGGAATACCATCAGTTCTACTGACTAATATATCGAGTACATTACGTGAAACTGGCTGGTTATCAAATAGCCTGATGATAAAGTCTTCTGTGGCTTTTGCCGTTAATTTATTGAGATTGACTTCCAATAACGTGAGATCTTTTAGCGATGTGGGCACTTGCTGTCGAGACGTGCTGATCAACACATTACCAGTGTCTAGTTGACCCGCGAAGTGCTGAATAAATTCAATCGTGGTGGTGTCAGCCCAGTGTATGTCTTCGATAATATACAGCTTATTTTCGCTTAAACTGTATTGCTGATTCAGTAAGAGGGCTGTTAAGCTATTGAACAGTATTATCTTTTGCTGGTCTGGTGCTAAGGTGGACGCTTGCATGTCTTCAGGTAATTCGATGTTTAACCAAATCAGCAATATTGGTATCGCCTGCGTGGCAGTAACGCTTTGATCTTGCTTTTGTATTATGTCACTGAATAAGGTTATGGCGCTTTGTACATCGAGGTGTGCAGTATTAAACAAATATCGAATAAGTGTTAGCACAGGATAAAGCGCATTGTTTTGGTGTTCGGGTAAGCATTGTGCCACTAAATGCTGGTATTGACCTGCGTGACTGCGTATTTCTTGTAGTAAACGAGATTTACCAATGCCTGCCTCACCATGAATGTGGGTTAAATGGCTTTGGGTATTTTTGCCCTTAATAACAGAAAGGGTTTTATCTAGCTCTTTTTCTCGGCCAATTAATTCATGATTATTACGTGTGCCTCGCATAAAGCCAAATGCTTCAACTTGCCTTTCGCCTTTTAGGCTATATACCGTTGCAGGTGAACCGGGTTGCTTTAATGTAGGGAAGTCAATCGTTTCAAATTCGCTGTACGGCTCTAAAATTGCTCTTGAGTCACCACTGCAAAGTATTTGTTTTGGCTTTGCGCTGCGAGCGAGACTCAAGGCCGTATTGGTAATATGACCTTCAGGAATGGCGTTGGCATAGGTAACAAATACGCCGGTATGCAAACCAATGTGTATATTGAAAGAAATGCCATGCACATCTTGCATTAAGGCATCTCTTTTTGACATTTCGCTCATGATCTCGAGTGCGGTGCGCGCAGATAGGCGAGTATCATTATCGCTGGCAATGGGAAAGCCGAAATAAAATAGCAGCATATCCCCAAGAGTACCGACATGGTAAGCATTAAAACGTGTCGCAATATCAATACATTGGTTTAATTGTGCCTTGGTTAATGCATCTATAACGTCTAAGTCTTTCGTGTTATCGCTAATTTCAGAAATACTAATTTTGAGTGCTAAAACTGTAATTTGTTTGCGCTCAGTGAGTAGGGTGTGGTGATTTCCTTGGTCGCCTTCAGCATCTTTACGTAAGATGACGGTGTCGTCATCAAAACCATGCTGGGCTTCACCCTTGGTTAGAATGCCAACCAGGTTTGCAACATTGATGCTATTGAGCTCATTGAAGCTTTCTTGTGAGGTGATCACGCGATCTATGGCGTTCTTCTTAAGCACTCTTCTTAGTAATGATGCCAAAGGGTGACCCAATAAAGGGGCAGGCAGCGGGACGTTTATATCGCTCAATTGCTTATGATAAATCGAGGCGATGCTTGAACCAGTTACCGCGGGCAAGCCTGTTAAACACTCTAGATACACAAGGCCCCAAACATACAAGTCGGTTTTTGTTGTGGCAGGTTCGCCACGTAACTGCTCGGGGGCACTGTATGAGGGGGTACCTAGGGTTTCTTGCGTGAGCGTAAGGGTATTAAAGTCTGGCTGACGGTGTTCTGAAACCAAGGTGCCAATACCAAAGTCGAGTATTTTTGCGTAAGTTTTTGCCCCTGATTTCGCCAACATAATGTTAGCGGGCTTTATGTCTCGGTGTATTATGCCTCGGCTATGGGCATGTATCAGTGCATCTAATACTTGTAACATCACATCTGTTGCATCAACCGCATTCAGTGCACCTTCCTGTGTGAGGTGCTGACGCAGTGAAATGCCGTCTACGTATTCAAATACTCCGTAAAGGAGATGATCATCGACTTGTCCTTTATCTAATAGTCGGACAATATGAGGGTGCTGTAGCTGGCTACTTAATTGTGTTTCACGCTTAAACCGTTCTATATAACGGCGCTTTTTTTGTTCTTCTAAATGAGGTTCTAAAGCGAGAAATTTGATGGCAACGAATTGATTGGTATTTTTATGCCTGGCTTTAAATACCTTACCAAACCCGCCTTCACCAATTTTATGAATAAGTTCATAGTGAGCACTATCAAAGCTATCAGTTATAAACTGATCTGAAAACTGTGTGAGCGACATAAGCTATATTTTCCAATAGTATTATTGTAACCATATCCTTTGTACAACGTCCCGGTTACGTTATTAGTTTTTATTTGTAGTAACAAAGCTATTTCGCTCATCCTTGCTGTTGTTACATAAAATTACTTGTATAGATTAGCTTATCGGTAGGAGGTTAGGAAACTTTAATTCATGAAAAATAGAGGAATTTTTTATGAATTCATAATTGGGTACGGTAAGTATGTCAAATATATTACACGCACCCATTATAAAGACGGGGGTTATTAAAGTGATATAATAATATTGTCTAGTGAGCGTTGCTGTGCTGCATACGTACGACTGCCACTCACATAAGCTGGGTCAATTTGCCCGTGACGTCTGCGTTCGAATGTTAATGACCCAGTGCAATCGTGTTGAGTGTTAATCAGTGCGTCGTTGAAAAATTCAACATTAGACAAGTTAATAGTGAAATCACCATCGTCTGACACATTATTATATACTTCAGAGCCGGTTAATTTATCACCGTCTTTTTTAGTGCACTCTGTATTGAAAACAATGCTAAATTGATCACCAGCGCCGCTTTTTGTCCATTCAATCTCGATTGAATCGTCTTTATCATACAATTGACCTGTTTGTGGAGCGAGGATCTGATATTGCGGTGGCAGTGTTATCGTGTTGGTTAGAGTTTTATTTTCTGATGCGCGGTTAAGCTGCACCACAAATTTAGTGTCGCCTACCGCCACGTCAAAAACAGCGCGGTAATCTATATCGAAAAAGCCATCGTCTTCTTCTAATGTTTTGACTGTTGTGCCGACAGTCGCTTGTAATTTATCGCCATTGGTTAATTTTAAGTTATTTCCATTTCGACTTGAAACATTTAACTCTGCGATAACGCGGCTATCTTGGCCATTCGAAGTCACGTAGATATCAGACCAAATAGCCTCGGTTTTAACATTATTTGACTCTGTTGTTTCTGAAGAGCAGGCACTCAGTAGCGCGATTGCAATAGCCAGTGATGAATATTTTAAGTGATGCATGGTCGTCCTTGTAAAAGGCAGGTTTATAGATTATTCGTACCTTATATTACAACCGAATAGAATGTTAATTAAAGTGTTTTTACACAAAAATACAATTTAATATAATTATTCACAAGTTGTGCTGTGAGCTTGGTAACGAGAGAACCAACAGACACGATGAGGCAGCGTTTTAACCCGTAAAATTGACTCGATATTAAAGGCGATTGATTTTGTAAGGTCGGTATATGGTCATTCACCCGCCAAACAAGCTATAAAAGTGGGCGTTTTATAGCTTGCTCTATCATATTGGCGCAATACTTTATTGAACGGTCATAAGTAAATCATGGGCTTTTAATGTCAATCCCATAGGTTTTATCTCATTATTAATAACGCCCAATGATTGGGATAGCTGCTTGCCACTGAGTGTATTTGAACAGTAAAGCTCAACTTTTAACGTGTGCTTGAGTTTACTCATTTGCCCATAATGAGTGAGGTATTCAAACTCCGGAAGCTGAGCTTTTAGTTCTTCGCAGGCATTGGTGAGTAATTGAATGAGTTGTTGTTCAAGCTTCTTTTGCGTTTTAGTCATGAGAGCTCTCAGCGGAAGCATAAATCCAGCAGGTGTTTCCTGATTGAAGAGGGGCACTAACTCGCTGATACGCATCTACCTCGTATTCATCGGCTTGCGCTAATTCAGCATCTGTTATTGAAAATACAGTACCGTGGACTATGTCATCGTGATCCCCTGTATAATTTAAGATAGGGTGATGGGTTTTGCCGCTGCTGGCAATCACGGCTGCATCCGTTATCTCAACTTCACCAAGTTGATACCCAATTAATGCATCAGGTTCACCTTCTAACAATCGACCAAAAGTATCTAGCTGTACTTGTGAGTGTTGTAATGTACCGTAAGAGAAAAGTGCTTGCATAGAGGTTCCGTTGTTGGGTAACAAGATTGACGCAACAATAGCAAATTTGTTAAAAGCACTGCAACTCAAATGTCTTTGGGTCTGCCCATATCCGGTACGTCGTAATTACAAACGCCATGCGGAAATGTTGCTTGCAACCGAGCTCGCATATCTACAGTCATGTTGTGTGCGGCATATATGCCTTTATCAATGGCAGAGTTGATACTCATTAAATGACATTTAAAAATATCACCGGCCCAAGGTGCACCTGACTCAATACGACTGGTGCTAAACATCGGAAATCTAGACTGGCAAGCGCCCTCTTTTTGTTTATTCCATTTCCCATTAAATACGGTACTGCCAGAGGCATGTACTTTGCCATCACTATCAAAGCAGGTGTCTTGCAATTCCTTGGGCTTAGCATTCAATATTCCCTCAGGGGTGTGCTCGGTAATTGCCAGCAGCCACTTATCCATCATGGCAAAGGCGGCTTGAGTTGGGTCATGATCTTTATGAGCGACCCAAATGATGTGATTTTGAGTATGACCCAATGCTTTGTTAATGCGTAAGCGGCTATAAAATGAGGCTGACATATGGTGCATATCTAACTCATTTTCTAAGTAATGACGAGCATCAATGATGGGGAGGGTAATATTACCAATGAATACCTGTCCTGAACGATACGCCGCATGCATTGCGTCGATATTACCTTGATGGCGAGCCGCTGGGGCTGCGGGTGCAGGTTCTGTGATATTCTCATTGCCCCACAAGGATAACCACAGGGGCAGGTTTGTGCCAAAAGGCGTCACTATTTGTTCTTGAGCCATGTCGTTTTGTGGTTTCCAGCTACCAATATTATGATTAATGTCGATAAAGTCATCGAAGGAAATCTCCCCGTTATTTAATGCATTTAAGCCGTATTGCACCCCCATATTGTCCCATGTAGAGCGGCCAAACCCTTGCTGATCTTTACCGAGTATGTGTTGCATATCTTGCCAATAACTCCAGTTGGTTTTTTCGACCACAGACTCAGCGAAAAATGCCCGCAAAAAACCTTGTTTTGGGTTGTTAATAAACGCGGATAGTCCAAAGTATCCGTTAATACATTCACTATTGCCCTCTGGAAATGTGGGCACAAAGCCAGCCATTAACTGATTAAGTGGCTGAAGAAAGCCTGCGCGTTGTGGAAAGTCGTTTATGGCATTCATACCCTCAATTAAGCGGCGGCGATCCCAATTGCGCCAGATTTTTTTATCGTCGGCCCGAAACGTAAAATAGTTATTTAGCAAGTCGCAATCGAGCGCATAAGTGGTTTGGGTTATCATATCTGGGTAGCTATACAATGGCAGTAAGCCATCCAAAATTCCGGTACTATTTTGGGCAATGAGGTATTGGGCGAGTCCACCGCCAGAGCCCCCAATACCAACGGTATATAAAGGCTCACCATAGAGACTCACAAACTGTTTCTTAACACGCCTTGCGGTGTCTTCTGCCAGTAGCATATTGTAGGTGTAGCTGGTTTTATTGCCGCTTGAACTGATGATTGCATATCCATCTAGGAGTTGCTGTGCTTGGCGTTTCATTACTTTCCAGGCTGTTTGCCTGCCTTGACGATAGCCAATGCCAGAACCACCATTAAATTGATAGATAAGCCGTTTATTCCACAAAGATGACGTATTGCGGTGAGGTATATCAAGCGGTGTAATAGGCACGATGATGGTATAAATAAAGCGGTTAATTGTGCCTTGCTCAACTCTAAATAAAGGGCCCGAAAAACCAGAAACATCTTCATTATCTGTGAGTTTCCGTGGCACTAACGGCGTATCTATGGTGTAGTATTCAATACGGGATTTCACGCCACAATCTTTACTATAACCCAGTAGTTTTTGTTGTGGGTCGTATACAGATACTCCGTCACCATCATGATTATCGACTTCAGGGAGACCTAAACCTGAGTCAAGTGTCATACAAAAAAATGGGTATTGATTGGGGCCTGAGTAAAGGTTGGTGTTGGGTCCAACTGCGCCTAAAGGAATGGGAAACGAGTAGGGGTCTCTAGGGCGTTTTGACTGTGAAATATGTGGATAAAAGTCAAGAATATGATGGTTATTCGATGTGGCAACTGCCTTCACTTGGCGCATTTTATACGCATCATCTTGGCTTAACATTCGCCAACCTAACGTTATGACTAGTATTACAAAAATGCTTCCTGCCAACCATTTTACGACTGTTTTCATACATCACCAAATGGGTTAACCATCATACTATTAAGTGTAGGCAGCGTGATTAAATTCGTTGTTATTACTTTGTTGCTGCTTTGTAAGTGCAGGCTAAGCATGTGATTACTGTAGGAATAAAACTATCAGCTAACTTTTATTTGCACAATTTGCGTATTTGGCGGTAACAAGCGCAACATAATGGGACAACTTTTTATCATCTGAGGTATTAAAGTGTGTACTTAATGTTGTGGCAGAAGCTATTCTGTCGACTCTAAACTCTCGGTAGTCACGTCTTAATTGGCAAAACGCCACGAGGGTCCATTTTCCACCCCAATATACCAGTCCAAGGGGCTCTATTTGACGCATTGTGGAGGTGTGATTAACGTCCGAGTAGGCAAGGTGCAAACACTGTTTATTTTCAATTGCATGACGCAGCTGCTTGTTAAGCGCTTGCTGCTTACTGTCATGGCTATAGCTAGAGACTAAATAGGGTGAATCATCTTGAGATTGCTTTAAATGGGTAGGCAAAACAGCTTCGATTTTTGCCATCGCTGATTTGGCATGTTCACTTAAGGTTGGATCTGTCCATGCGCCAACCATTTTGGTGCCAAGCAATAAAGCGGAGAGCTCTTCTACGGTAAACATCATAGGGGGAAGCGGGCAGTTGGCTATCAAATAACCGATACCTGCTTCACCCTCAATTGGCACTCCTGAGCTTTGTAAGTCTTGAATATCACGGTAAATGGTGCGTTCTGAAACGTGGAAATGCTCAGCCAGCTGTGCAGCCGTTGTCGCAAGTCGGCGGCCTTTTAAAACGTTGACTAATTGAAAGAGTCTTTCAGATTTATGCACATTTACACCCTAGTAGGTCAGTTAGTACATGCTGTTTGGGCTATCACGCGGTTATGCGTCAGCTCAACACTGTCTTCATTGATCAGTTGCATAAACTTTTTACTGTGTGGTGAGTCATAAAAAGCTTGTTGTACTCGCGTTGCATCATTGAGTGTGTTCCAGTATACAACATCAATATACACAGAGCTGTTTTGTTGTTTGGCGAGTGAGCGATAAAGCAAACCCGGTTGTGCGTTCAAAAAAGTTTCAAACTCCTCATTCGCTAACATAAAGTCCTGCTCTGTTACGCCACCGGCTAATTCAAATTTAACGACTTCGATGATATTGGTAGTCATAATGTGTTTTCCTTGAGTGATTTATAAGTCACAGCAAGTAAAACACATCACCCTGTCAGGGAGTGTCAGGAGGCTTTATCCAACATAACCATATAGGGCGAGCGCACCTGCAATAATCCCGCTGCTGGCAAACAACCCGTATTCAACTTTGGTTTGTAAACGAGCATCTTTGCTGGATGATTTTTTAGTGATTGCCATAATGATACAAGTTACGGCCAAACAAAAACTGATGATAATAAAATTAACGAAAATGGCATCGAGCAGCATGAATTACCTCAAGTGATAAAATATTGAAATTTAAGCAAACATAAATTTTTAAACGCGGGAATTATACGTGGCTTTTTGGTGAACACATAGCTTTCTGTGGGTTTTTAATAAAGTTGCATGAGGAAGGAGACTAAGCGGTAGAAGTGCGTTATTACGATGTATAAAACGGCACGACTACCGAGATCTAAACTGTGAATTTAAATACAGGTATGATCGCCGCCTTGAATTGACCAAAAACAGACCACTTTACAAGATTCGATTTTTGTACGGCAAAATACCGTATCAGGCACTCGACCGCCAGCAATTGCTGGAGTGTGTTTTGTAGCTAAATCTTGTTGTTGTGATAATAGCTTTATATTCTTTTTATTTAACGTCATTTTCATTGTAAGTATCCTTTTATTTAAGTCCCTGTTACGTTTACATATTGTTCTTTAAATGTAAATAACCTCAGCTCTGGATAAGCGAATTTGTCCAATAAAGCTATTTTTCTCACTCTCGGCGTTGCTTTCATTTGTAATAGCCCGCTATTACTGCATAAAAGCGCCTTGATATTGAACAAAATATCATCATTGGATTGTACGTAAGTTTATATACAAAAACATTTTCTATTCCAAAACCCTTATCCAAACCTGAGGTTAAATAGTTTATTTGTTTTTATGATACCATTTTGTAATAGAGCGCTCGATGAGCGAGGTAGCTAAGCCAAATTTTGTCTACTTGTTGTTGGTATAGCGGTATATTCTCAGCGTGCGTTAAACCATTATTTATAAGTAATTCGCTTAATTGAATAGCACAGGCCATCGCATTGAACATACCTTGGGAAGACAGCGGATCAAAGCTTAGGGCTGCATCCCCTAAAGCAAACCAATTCTTACCAGAGCAACTCACTAACTTTGACGAATTCGCTGCCACTAGAGGGTGTAGTTGCGCATTTTTCCCATCTATTCTGGATGAAAGTATGGTGAATCCAGGTATACTTTTAGCCCGATTTAATAGCTGAGATGGGTCAGTTATACGTGCCTTTTTTATCAATTTTGCATCTGCGTACCACGAAAACACTCTTTTTTGTTGCGCCTGAGTCGGGCTTTTTTCAGGGTTATGAATTGGAGCGCTATACCACCAACCTTCATCTGTGTGACTGATCAGCGCTGTTTTCTTTGTGATATTGACATTTGCAGTGAACCCAATTGACATGAGTTTGTCAAATTGCTGGCGAGTAATACCTTGTTGGCGTGCAAAAGCGCAATGACGACCTGATGCATCAATCACGGTGTTGGCATTGAGTTGAAGTGGGCTATTGTCGTGTTGCAATGAAAGTTGCCAGCCTTCATCAGTGGCAACACTGTCAGTTAATTGAGCCGGCCATATGCAGTGAATTTTTGCATCAATACAAGCATTACGTAGTTGTGTTTCAAAGTAGGATCTGTCTAGGTGCCAACCGAATCCATCTGGGTTTCTTAAATTGTCTATTAAAGTAGGTTCAGACGAGCCCCAATAAGATAACGTACCATGGCTGAGTATGTGGCGTTTATTATCGAGTAAATGTGCTAGTTTTAGCTGAGTTAAAATGCGCAGTGCAGCAGGTGCTAATGACTCGCCAATTTTGTTAATTGGTGCGGCTTCTTTGTCAATAAGCGTTACACAATAATAGGGCGCGAGTGCAAGAGCTGCAATACAGCCCCCTACACCAGCTCCTATTATCGCAACTTGCGTTTTTGGCAATTGCGTTGTTGTCATCGTTGTTAGCTTTTTTTGATAAAGCGATGTGCTTTTTCTGTTAGGCTTAAGTCAGGGCGAATACCCTTTTTAGCTTTGTGCTGAACTGTAGATTTTAATGCGCTAACGGGGGCATTTGAATCAGGTGTTAAGCCGACTTGCATGGTACTTGGAAAGCCACTCACGCCTTTTTCCGTTTTTGGAAGTACGACCGCCAATTTATCAAAGTTATCAATCATGTCGTTGATTTGTGCCGTGTAGTCAGTTGTGGGGCCAATGGGTAAATCATCAAGCCAAAACTCTCGTTCGTTAAACGCAGCTTGTCGCTCATCGATGGGTAAACTTTCGTTGATGACTTTGTTGTAGTTTTCTTGGTTTAACATATTATTTGGGACGCGCGCAGGCCAAAAGGTCGGTAAATATGGGTCGAGCGCTGTATTGTATCCATCTCTACAAGACGCAGTATCTGTTTGCCAAGGAATGGCCATCCAGCGGGTGATCCCCCCGGCTATTTGTCCATTATTTATTGGGCCGTCGAAAGAGAGAGCTGTATGTGGTGTTAGTACAGGGCCAAAATTAACATCGTGTGTTGGGGAGGTGTCCTCAGCATGGCGCAATCTAAAGGCTTCACTATACATACCGACACTGCGCATCGGCCATGTCATTTCGCAGCCAGGATGAAATGCATCAGCCAAACAAAAATCCATCGCTGCTTTGGTCAGCATATCGGGTTGCTCTGTAACTGGAACATCATCAATAGCCGTAGGTGCTGTGCGAGCTGGGTCATAATCGGCAATAAACTCTCCATCAACCCATTGCGATAATGCATTAAGCTGCAGTCGAGTCAGCGTTAAAAACTGTCGAGGTGACTCGTTTGCATCAATGCTCATTGCATCGCCATAGATCCATGGCCATTGTTGTGGAGACAAGGATGCGTTTGTTGGATCCCATGCGGTAACCGACATAGGGTTCTCGCCAATATCAAATTGGGTGTCTAAATTTCTAAAATTGTTAAACAAAGTACGTCTTGATTCTTGCCATGTTGCAGAAGGATCACTTAAACGTGTTAGCCAAAGTTCTGATGTAAAATCAAATGGGCTCTGCCACCCAAAGCCCGCAGCAAAACCGGCATTAACCCACTGTAAGTCGGTCATACGTTGGAAAATAGGTAAAATGTCGTGGGTAAAGGAAGGCTTGCCCGGAACAGGTAACATGTGGGCGCCAACGGCGATATCGCGCATTAAGTCCCACATTGTTCTGACAGATTTTTGCATCGGGGCATAATCAGGCGGTGCACATACAACCCAGCCAGGTTTTACCGATAATGATACACCGTCATAGACGACGTCGGCATTAATTGGGCCATCAGAGGTATCATCATACCAGCCCTCGTTATTGCCAAAAGTAATTGCTTGATGCCCGAGTGGATTCGCTGATTTACCATGCCCACCTAGCATCACTAACCGTCCTTGAGAGTCAGTGGTCATTTCACCTAAGTATACTTTTACTTCATTGAACTGCCCCACAAACTGCGTATCATTTCCTGGCGTATTACAGCCCGATATAGTGTGTTTAGCACCGTCAATTAACAAACCGCGTCGCTTTTCACCTTCTACTTTGGCGTTACGTAAAATAGAAGGTTTTGCATCCGCTGCTTCTGGAATATCTAATGCGATTTCAAATTTGTACCAAGAGGCTTTTTGATTCGCAAGTTGTGCATGCCACGTTATATTGGCATTGTTGGCTGTCAGCTCCTTAACGACTTCGCCGTTCGCATTCAATCCATATATCCGAAAACGTGCAGCTTGGCGCTTTAAAGCGCCAGTGCTATCACGGTAAAAACTAGGCGATTGTGGGAGTGGTTCACTGACTTCTGGACCAATAAAGTACTCAGACGGACTATTGCCAACACGCATTACACCGATTGGTGGATAGATAGCCGCTGAAACAATCGTTGAATCACAAGGGGTGTTTTCCATACCTAAACTTCCTTAAATTGACGCATGTATGTCATAATTAAAATGCAAATCGAGGCTGCATTTTCTATAGTGCAGAAGTGTAGGCCGAGATATTAAAATTGACAATTACACCGTATTACGGCGCTTTTCTATGCTGTTTTATATAGCTGCCTATGGTATTGACCGTCTCTAGCCAATAGCCATTTTTAGGGTCTTTTAAATAGGTAATAAGTTGATCAAGCACGGTTTTATCTACGGTATATAAGCCTTTTTCGCCCACTTCATGTCCGGCAAGAATTATCCAGCTATTATTATGCTTGACCGATTCAAGCGTGGTTTTAATTTGTTTAAAGCTCTGTCCGTCAATCCGAATTGCAGTCAGCTGAGCAAAGTCAGTGAAGTTTGGGTTATTGGCGGTCTCATCATTCCATGTGCGACCAAATTGAAACTGTTGTGCAATCAGCGGCACGTAGCTGCGCGTATCAACACCTCGACCGACAAAGGTGTTTCCGCATGGGTAGGCAAAACTGGTAGGGATAATACCTAAGTGCGTTTTGAGGTAGCTATTGGCTTGCTCTATATCATTTTTCAACCAGTCAAGGGTGACATTTTCAAGGCTCATTCCCCGAGCTCTTAGCCATTCAAAATTGCCAGTACACGTATGGTTGCTGGTATGATTTGCAATTTCATGACCATATTCAACGGCTTTTTTCCACCCAGTTAGCTGGCGAGATACACTTTCAGGCACAACATAAAAAGTCCCTTTAACTTGATGTTTAGCGAAAATATCCATCCCCACGGTTATTTGGCTGTCTCGCGCATCATCAAAGGTAATGCTGACGGCATTTTGAGCGCCCGACGGATACTTAAAACCAAGGTATTTTTTGCTGTTGTAATTTTGCCAATCGGTGTTTGCTGATCCCAGCTCAGATGCTGGTACGGTGTTGCTTGTGAGAACTGACGAAGTTAAGAGACCAAGACTCAATGCGAAATGCAAAGCTTGCATGATATGTTTCCTTATAATTAAAACGCGTTATTATCTAAGCGAAGAAGGTCTTACTGTGCAATAGCAATTAACTCAATGTATGCTGAATAATTCTTAACTTAAACCTTACGAAGTAATATTTTTGACTATGTGTATACATAACTTTATGTTTTAATTTGTAATAATATTTATTGGTCGAATTTTACACTCTGGGTGGTATACGGATGATAGAACTTAAAAATGTCATATTTTCACGCGTTGATGGAGATATAAAGCGCAAAATATTGAATGACATTTCTTTGGCTATTACACCAGCAACACAACTTGCGTTAGTAGGAGATAGTGGTTCGGGTAAATCTACATTGTTGAATTTACTTGCGGGCTTACTGCAACCAGACTCGGGTGAGGTGATTGTGAATAATACAGTCATTAGTGATTTGAAAGCCCAACAGCTCGCTTATTACCGCCGTTCTATCGGAATTATTTTTCAGCAATATCAGCTACTCAGTCCGCTCAGCGTAAAAGACAATATTACTTTTCAGGCGCGTCTCAATAAAATGCCTTGTGGCGAAGATGAAATAATAAGTTTGGCAGAGCGGTTGGGCATTGCGCATAAGTTAGATGCTTTGCCGCAACAATTATCAGGAGGAGAACAGCAGCGAGTAGGGATCGCGCGTGCATTATTAAATCGACCAAATTTACTACTTGCAGATGAACCAACAGGAAATTTAGACACCCAACGTGCTCAAGACGTACTCGAGTTACTCATTGAACTATGTGATGAGCGTGCAATTAATCTGGTATTAGTTACGCACAGTACGCGGTTAGCCTCACAATTACCTATGCAACTGACACTGAAAGATGGTCAATTGCATGGTTGAATTTAAGCTTATTTTACTGACATATTGGGGGTTCTATCGCCGTCACTTTGGACTACTCGTCCTCTTTTTGGTGGGTCTGAGTTTAGGCAGTGCCCTGTTAACAGCCATCCAAGGCCTCAATTTTGAAGCTGCAAAACGGTATCAGTCAACAACGGCGATGATTAATCACCCCATCAGTCATTTTATTCGCCCCATTTTAGGGCAAAACTATCTGCCTTTTGCACTGTGGGAGCAATTGCGTGCAAAGGGCGTAACATCAGCGCAACCAGTATTAGAAGGGACGATAAAAACCCAAGCCGGTCAACAGTTAAGAATAAAAGGAGTTAATTTATTGCAGTGGCTCAATAAAACGTCGGCAGCGCAAAATGTAATCGCTCCTTTATCAAGAAGTCAAACGGCAGCCACGCCGATGTCATTTTTGAACACGCTGTATTTAGACCCGACTATGATTATCCGGTTAGGTTTAGACCCCGACAACCCCGTACTCATATTCGAAAATGCAGAGCAAAGCATGCCCGTCATTGCGATGGAGGGGCTAGGAAAAAGCGGGCTAGTTGATATTCATGTGGCTGACACATTACTACAGGCAAACGGCCAAATTAGTTACTTTGAAGTAACGAATGATACAGCGGACCCTCAGCTGGCACTCAGTATTATCAAAGCACTAACGTCGACGGTTGGTCGAGTAGAGAGTGTTGAAGAGCAAGCATTTGATGGGTTGTCACAGGCGTTTTTTTTGAATCTGAAAGCATTGGCGCTATTAGGATATGTGGTAGGCGCATTTTTGAGTTTTAATGCAATCAAATTGGCTTATACGTCTAGGCAAACCTTACAACAACAACTGTTTATTCTTGGGTGTAGTATGAAAATGTTGCTTAAAGCACTCATTGTTGAGCTGATAGCGCTAAGTTTCATTGCAGCCATTTTCGGCGCAGTTTTAGGCAGTGTGTTAGCTAATTTATTAGTGCTAGATGTATCAAGCACCTTACAAAGTCTCTATAAACTGGATCGAGCATTGGTCGTATCATTTGATTGGTGGCTAGTTTTATTGGCGTTCATTTTAAATGGGGTTGTGTTGTTCGGGTTTGTCTTGATGCAGGTGCGTCATCGTCATTTAAAGTTTGTTTGGCTGAGATTTACTGCTGTTTTCGTTACGGTTTTTATAACTGGATATTACTATTTTTTTGCCGTCACAGAAGTGGAGGCCTTAATGCTTTGCGTAGGGGTATTAATGCTATTTTTTATTGTTACCCCTGTTACGATTAAGTCGGTATTTGTTGTTAATTGGCCAACAAAAAATGTGGTGTTGTTATGGCTACGTGCAGACAGTAGTAATCAATTGTCGGCGTTATCTTCTTCGGTATTAGCGATGCTGATGGCTGTGGGGGCGGCAATCAGCATGCAAATTATGGTGGGCAGCTTTAGTGATGCACTTGATAAACATTTAACGAAGCGACTCAGTGCCGATTTGTATATTCGGGTCGAAGACAAATTAGATGAATTGAAAAATACATTAGCACAGCGCCAAGATATTGAGCGGGTCGGTGTGTACTGGCATGCTCCCGTTGAAGTGATAAAAAATACGGGGGAGCCTGATCACATTTATTCTGCAAAATTAATGAGTTTTGGGCAAAGTAGTGAATATTATTCACATCTTAATTTATTAGGAGATAAATCGGTTACGCCTCGTCACTTTCGAGTTGAATCAAGCTATCACGGATGCCTCATTAATGAACCTGGGTTACTGAAATATCAGTTCTCCGTTGGCGATAAAGTCATTATTCAGCAACAAAATCGCTATTTAAAATGTGTCATAACGGGTGCATTTTATGATTATGGTGAACAGGCATTAGCATTTGTGAGTACGACCGATGCCATGCTTAGCAGTACGATTCGCTTTCAGCAATATGGGGTATCATTATGGCTTGAAGATGCCAAAAGTGCTTCGGGCATTCGAGATGAATTAATGACATTACATGCCCTAGATAGCTCGCAAATTATTGAAAACAGGCAGTTTAAAGCGTTTGCTAAAAGGCTATTTAACAGTACGTTTACCGTTACCAGTGCTTTGAATTTTTTTATTATATTGATCGCATTATTTGGTATGTGGGTGAGCTTTTTAACCTTAGGGCGCCAGCAGTTAGAACCCATTACGGTTTTACAACGGTTGGGTGTATCAAATCGCACGCTTTTAGGTGCTAAGCTTTTACAAACTGGCCTCATTATAGGAGCAACTTTAGGGCTCGCTGTTCCTTTAGGTGTGTTATTAGGATGGGTTCTACTCAACTATGTTATGCCTATTGCATTTGGCTGGAGCATGGCATTAACCATAGATTGGTCAGTGTTAACGACTTTTATTGTCAGTATTTTCATCGCAGCGTTAGTGTTTAGCGCCATACCACTTCGTAAGGTATTAATACGGAACACGCCCAGTGAACACATGCACTTGTAAAGGAATAACAATGTTAACTTCTGTGATATCAATTTGCTTATTCATTTTGCTATTGGTTGGGTGTGAACCAATGCAACAGGGTCGTGAAGTTTCCATCAATGCAGTCCCGAAGTTGGGTGTGGATGTTGAGCCTAATACGTTACTTTCATTTCCTCAAGACCATGGAGCGCACTTAGCGCAAGGTATCGAGTGGTGGTACGTAACAGCAAATTTAGAAGCGGATGATGGCACTGAATTTGGTGTGCAGTGGACCTTGTTTCGTATGTCAGTTGGAAACACTGACGCGAGAAGTTCTCGTTGGTGGGATGGGCAACTTTACTTTGCACATTTTGCTATTCAAAATAACCAAACGCACAAAGCATTTGAAAAGTTTGCACGGGCAGGGCAGGTTGAAATCGCAGCTGCGCCTTTTGTTGCGCGAATCGATAATTGGTATCTTAAAGGAGGGGCAGATCAGACCTTCCCCTTGAACTTGATGGCGAAGCAAGGTGGTTTTTCGGCACAATTGGCGTTACACAACAGTGTAATGGCATTGCATGGTGATAAAGGATACAGCCAAAAAACGATGCAAGGTCATGCGTCGTATTATTATAGTTACCCATTTTTACACGCAAAAGGCGCACTTGAGTTCTTTGGCAAGCGCTATAAAGTCACTGGAAAGGCGTGGTTGGATAGAGAGTGGTCGTCATCATTGATTGACCCAAAGCATACCGGGTGGGATTGGTTCAGCTTACAGGCCAATAATGCGGATAATGGGGCCTTGATGGTATTTTGTATTAGAAATGCGCTGCAAGAATACGACCATTGTAGTGGTTCTCATATTTTGAGCAGTGGTGAAGTGCAACACCTTGCAGACTCACAGATTTCGCTGCAACCAATTGAGCACGTATCACTGGATGGTAAACGGTACCCAACTCAATGGCACCTTGATGTTACCGGGTTTGATACAACCATTATTAACAGTGTAAATAAAGACGCTAGGAACCAATTAAGCATCCCTTATTGGGAAGGTCGCGTCACAAGCGTTGGAGGTTTTACTGCAAAAGGGTATGCAGAACTTGTAGGTTACTAGGGGCTGTTGATCTTTCAGGTTCGTTTTTGCAGCAGCTTGATTGAATTTTATACAAGACAGAGGCTGCGTAGCATGGTTATTCCATGTGAGTCAGCCGATAACATAGTAGAAAAGCCAATCAAGTGCTGCCTACCGGTTCTTTGAGCACCCCTTTCTCTTTGTTGCTTAATATTCGCTTAGATTATAAACCACACATTAAGCGCCGCGATAAAAGCATGCTCAAAGAGAGCAAAAATAGAACAGCAAAGATCAACAGCCCCTAGTTCTTCGCCGATATAGAACCATGCCTGGTAGGCGAATCGTGATTTTACTTTGTGCATCTATTTCATCGTATTTTTCTCAAAAATTTGAACTTTATTGCCCTCAAAAAGCGCACTTTAAGTAGTGCTGGTTAATTCGAAATCGGGAATTTTCGTATTCTCGATTTCGGGAATCTTTATGATTCATTCAATTTTTAAATTGTAACTATTTGATATAATGATGCTTTTTGTTTGGTATCGAATTTGCTTTATATCTTATGTCAATTGGATAAAGGTATTCATCATGGATAAAGTAAGGGTTGAAAGCAAAAAGCATCTGAGCGGTAAAGCGGTGGCTATAATGGCTATGCTTATTATGATAGTTGGTGTATTGGTGACACTGATGATTAATCGTTTTGATAAAACAGCGGTAGCAAGTCATGATTTATGGCGAGCAAAAGTAGCACAACAAGATTTGGCGCTAGAAGCAAAGGGGTTTGGCAATTTACAGTCAAAGCAACAGCGATTTTTGACAGCACCTTATAGTGCAGTTGTAGAGCAAATATTAATAAAGCCTGGGTCTTTAGTTACAAGAGACAGTGTGATTGTAAAGCTGAGTAACCCTGAAATTGAGCAAGCAGTGCTACAAGCAAAAATGACATATAACGCACAGAAGGCGGTTGTTGGACAACTCTTGCTTAAACAGGAGCGTGAGAAACTATCCGATGAGCAGTTATTACAAGAACTCAAAGTCGATTTGCAGGTTGCTCTCTCACGTCTTAATGCAGAAAAAGGGTTAGCTAAACAAGGGGTTGTATCTGCGCTAGATCTACTGGACAGTCAAGCCAAAGTTGATAAATTGACATTGCGCTATCAACATTTAGAAAACAAAAAAGCGAAAGTGACGCAATTGCACTTACAGGCTGCGCAAATCGAAGAGCAAAAACTTAACGAAAAGGCGAGCTTAATGGCGCTGGCGAAATCACAAGCTCAAAGGCTTAACGTGGTTGCGGGCATTGAAGGCATGCTACAAACGTTACCAATCGAAATAGGGCAAAGCTTAGCGATGGGATCTCAGATTGCCTTAGTGGGAAGTGTTGATTCATTAATCGCGTTAGTAAAAGTGCCACAAAGAGAATTGCAAGGGCTAGAAATAGGCATGTCAGCAGTGATAGATACCAGAGGAGGAAAAGCGGATGCTTTGGTAAAACGTATCGATCCTGTTGTGACAGACGGTCATGTTGAAGTAGAACTCGATTTGGTCGGTCAGTTGCCGAATAATGCGCGACCCTCACTGAATATTGCTGCGGTCATTAATTTAGGGGTAATACCGCAAACGTTGACGATACCCATTCCCGTTAATGCTAAGCCTCAAACACGGGTACAAGTTTACAAAGTCTCTGACAATGGAAAAAGTGCGACAAAAACTTGGATTGCATTGGGTCAAAGAAGTGGCCAACGAATTCAATTACTTTCAGGCGCGATTCAAGGCGAAGAACTTATCTTATCAGCAATAGATCAGCATGCTGAAGATACCATCGAACTAAAATTATAAGGACTCTATCATGACAGCATCAATCGATAAAAAAGCGAGCATTTCACTCAAGCAATTAAGTAAAGTATACCTCACTGAAAGTATTGAAACACATGCATTACAAGCAATTGACTTGGATATTTACCAAGGTGAGTTTGTATCAATTTCAGGCCCTTCGGGGTGTGGTAAATCAACATTACTTTCGATTTTAGGTTTGCTTGACTCACCAAGTGATGGCCGCTATTTCATTGAAGGTGAAGCCGTTGAAGAATTGGATTTAGACCAACGGGCTGAGTATAGGAATTTAAAAATTGGTTTTGTATTTCAGTCGTTTAATCTGATCGACGAATTAAGTGTGTTTGAAAACGTAGCGCTTCCGCTGCGTTATAGGGAACCGGCAGTACAAGAAACCGATATTGATAAAGCGGTTAAGAAAGCGCTCACTCAAGTTGAAATGGCACATCGAGCAGAACATAGGCCAAATCAATTATCAGGTGGGCAACAGCAGCGTATCGCGATTGCTCGAGCACTGGTTGGTGCCCCAACGATATTGCTAGTTGATGAACCGACGGGCAACCTAGATTCTCACAATGGAGATGCGGTAATGACGTTGTTGCGTACATTGAATCGGCAGGGGACGACAATATGTATGGTGACGCATGATCCGCGTTATGCAAATTTTGCATCTAAGCAGTATAACTTATTAGATGGAAAAATTGTTCCCGTGCCAGCTCTCAGTGAGGCGGTATAATGAAAGTAACCTCACATATCAAGCAGGTCGTAGCTGGCTTACAAAAAGCGCCGGGGTTTACCCTCATTATGATCTTAACTTTGGCATTGACGCTCGGTGCTTTATTGGCGGCATTTAATTTAAATCAGGTGGTGTTGCTTAAGCCGCTCCCTTATAAAAATGCGGAACAGCTGTATGTTTTAAAGCAAAACTTACATCAAGATGGCATTGATAATATAGGGGGGCAAAGTGAGGGCGGGCAAATCGCCATGTACCAAGCGTCTAAACAAGCGGGTTATGAATCAGCCATGCTGACGCAAAGACGTGGTCGTATTACGAGTCGAGCGGATAAACCTGTAGAAGTGGTGATGTATGTTAGTCATGAATACCTACCACTGCTCGGTGCACAGTTAGTGTTAGGGCAAAACTTTAGTGCCACGGATAAAGTAACAGATGCATTACCTGAAACCGTTATTTCTTATTCGCTATGGCAATCTGATTTTGGCGGTGCATCTAATGTCATTGGTCAAAGCTTAGATTTTGATGGCGTTAGTTTACAAATTATTGGTGTCGTCAATGATAATTTTCGAGATCCAGAGCCTTTGAGTTTCTACGGAAAAAGCCGTTTATATCTACCCATGGCGCAAGCAGGAATAAGTGAAAAAGAGTTTAGAAATGCGTCACGCAATTTAGTTACGGTACAAAAAAATATCGCGAAGCAAAGTTTGTCCCCTTTACAAGGGTTACTAGATAGAGCATTAACACAGTCAATTGAAAGTAGTGAATTTGCCGTTGACTTTAAAGATTACGAACATAGAGCTGATTTGGCGCCGTTAACTAAGGTGATCAAAGGCGATAATCCATTTATTTCGCTGATGGTATTTGCTGGCGCTTTGGTACTGTTACTTATTGCGTTTGCCAATATTGTGAATTTGTATTTGTCTCATGTGATTAAAAAGCAGAGTATGTTGGCAATTAGTGCAAGCGTGGGGGCGAAACCAAAGCATATTTTTAAGCATTTATTGGTGGAAAGTTTGATCATCGTGCTAAGCGCATCAGCCTTTGGGCTTTTATTGGCAGCATGGCTATTGGTATTGACTCAATATCTGGCACAAGGGTCGATTAATCGTTTAGATGAGCTCGGTATCAATGTTATGACCGTCGGATTTGCATTGATTGTGGCATTGGTGTTGTCGGTTGTTTTAGCCTGGGTGGCGAGCAAAAGTGTTGATCATGAGCGTTTAAAACAACATTTGACGGCAAGTGGAAAGGGGACGCAAAAACAGATATCACCGGTTTTACGAAAAACCTTGGTTATATCGCAGGTTACCTTAACTGGCTTAATGTTATTTGCCACGTCAACTGTATTACAGGCAACACTGAAGATGGCAACAAAACCACTGGGTATTAATGTAGAGAATGTGTACAGCTTACAAATTGAAACGGGTGACAATTACCCATCACGAGAAGCGAAGTTGGCGTTGATTGAACAGCTCAAGCAGCATTTTTTAGCATTGCCACAGGTACAAGCTGCAGTAAAAAGTACCATCTCGCCAATCAGAAAAGGTGATTTCTCAAGTCCATTTATTGATTCGGAAGGGAACCGCCTCGGGTTATTTGGTTTTAATACCATCGGCCTTGATTATTTCTCTGTGTTGGAGCAGCCAATTCTCTACGGCAGAAATTTCACGCAAGCAGACATTGAAGACAAAAGTAAAGTTATGTTGGTGAGTCGTTCAGTTGCAATCAATGCATTTGGTAAAGAGAATGCCGTCGGTGAGTCAATGTTCTTTTCACCTGATCAAGGCTTTGAAGTTATTGGGGTCGTGGCGGATCATTACAACGCATTCACGCAAGAAAAATACGCGGGTGTTACCTATTTTGCTATGAGCCCTATGCGTTTAAACTTAATGCTGAAAGTATCAGACAAGGCATTGTTTAATAAAACGGATATTGTGATGGAATTGGAGAAGGTAGATGCTAATTTGGCTGTGCTTGAGTTTCTGGATGTTGAGCAGACAAGTCAAGATTTGGTATTCAAATACCGGTTAGCAGCTTGGTTGAGTGGGAGCTTAAGCGTGTTAGCGTTGTTACTTGCATGCGCAGGTATTTATGGGGTGGTATCTTATGGAACACAAATGCGTCGTTACGAACTGGGTGTCAGAATGGCTGTTGGTGCTAAACCAAAACGTATTACCATGTTGGTTGTCAAAGATGCGTTCACGCCGTTATTAATCGGTATACTTTTGAGTATTATATTAGGGTTAGGTTTGTATACATTGACGAGTCAATATAGTGATGCGGTGCCGGTACCAGATGCTTTACAAGTTGGGGCGTCATTGATACTGTTGCTTGGATTTTCCTATATGGCTTGTATTATTCCAGTAAAACAAATACTTAAATCTGATCTTATATCAGCATTAAGAAATCAATAAGGATTGACTGCCGCACTAAATACGGTGCGGCATGGACAGAACATGCAGCGGACAATATTAATAATTGATGACAAAGCGGATGTCAGGTTATCAGCAAGGTTTTTGTTGAGTAATTATGGCTATGAGATTCTAGAAGCTGACTCACCCGTGGTGGGTTTGTCAGTATTACAAGCGCAAACCGTAGACTTAGTTCTCTTGGATATGAACTTTGCATTTGATACCACGTCAGGTGAAGAAGGCTTATATTTTTTGCGTAAGCTCGATGAGTTAGTGCAGGCGCCAGCCGTAGTGGCTATGACGGCTTGGGCTAATACAGAGTTGGTTGTAAAAGCATTACATAGTGGAGCATGTGATTTCATTGAAAAGCCATGGGATAATTCAAGACTGACTCAGATAATTGAAAATGCATTAAAACTATCCGCGTTAGGGCAAAAAAATGAAGCGCTTAAACAAACAATTGCAGACAATACGCCTGATATTCATTTAATTTGTCATTCACCAGCGATGCAGCACCTTAAAGCTCAAATCGACCGTGTTGCACAAAGCCAAGCAAATATTTTATTTACTGGGGAAAATGGCACGGGTAAATCAACGTTAGCAAATTATGTACACCAAGTTTCCAATCTTTCGGGAGAGTTTGTCGAGGTGAATATGGCAGCGGTGCCAGAATCATTGTTCGAAAGTGAAATGTTTGGACACACGAAAGGGGCATTCACAGGGGCTGATAAATCACGAATAGGGCGCTTTGAATTGGCCAAAGAAGGTACTTTGTTTTTGGATGAAATTGCGGAAATGCCCGTTTCTCAACAAGCAAAGTTATTAAGGGTATTAGAAAGTGGCCACTTTGAGCCGGTTGGAAGTAGTCAGACTCAATTTGCTAAGCCAAGAATACTCAGTGCGACAAACGCTGATATTGTCATGATGGTTGCACAAAATAGGTTTCGTCAAGATCTCCTTTATCGGGTTAACACAATAACGATAGAGGTACCTAGCCTTGCTCAACGTAAAGAAGATATTCCGGCACTCGCGGAACAATTTTTACTGCGGCATCAACAAGCTCATCATAGAGATGACTTGTGTTTTTCGCCATGTGCGCTCAGGGCGCTGCAGTCATACCAATACCCCGGTAATTTACGAGAATTAAGCCATGTGGTAGAGCGTTTGGTTTTATTGAGTGTGAATACACAAATAGTGAGGGAAGATATCGACACCTTATTGATGAATAATCCGCGAGAGAATATTAGTCAAACAGGGACATTGCCATTGATGACATTGGCTGACGCTGAGCAAGCCTTATTAACGCAAGCCTTAACAAGCACGCAAGGTCAAACGTTAGAAGCCGCAGCTTTATTGGGGATCAGTAAAAGTGCAATCTATCGGCGGCTTGAGAAGTATGATATTGCAGCAAAGGACTTTATACAGTGAAATTCAGCTCTCAAGAGCAGTTGTTTAAAGTTCTATCTGTTATTAATTATTTGATATTAATACTTTTAATCCTTAGTTTTGTTTGGGTTTATACACGTGATGGGTTGTATGTTGTGACCGCGTTTATGGTGTTTACTCCTATTTATGCTGCGTTGTTTTATTCGATTTATAACCAGTTCTTTGCACCTTATCGGGCGATGCAAACCGCTTTAGATGCCATTCGCTTTTCAGATACAAGTGTTAAAACCGTGCCAATTTATCAAAGTGGTGTGGCAGCACAGTTACACCATGAATTGGAACACATCACGACGATTTTTGGACAATGGCAAAGCGAACAAAATCAACATGCATTATTAGTAAATGAATTATTACAGGCACTTGATAGCCCTATTCTGATTGTGAACCAAGACTATCGCTTGATTATGGGGAATGTGGCGTTGACACATTGGTTAGATGCTGACTGGCGTTTGAAAAAGTTAGAAATTATCACAGAGATTGGTTTCAGACGTGTTGATGAAAAGTGGTGCTTTACTAACGGCGCCATCGCGGCTGCACACCAATTACGAGGCAGTGAAATTAGTTTAAATGGTGAAAAACACCACTTGTTGTTAATTAGTAATATCAAAAGTGAGTTAAAGCAGTCGCAAACAGATGCATGGCGACAGTTGGTTAAAGTGCTAAGTCACGAAATAAAAAACTCACTCACACCCATTAAATCAATAGCACAAACACTTGAACAGTTTTCTCATGATGACACTCAAAAGCAGATGCTGTCAGTGATTGTCGAACGGAGTGTGCATCTTCAGCAATTTGTCTCTAATTACAGTAGTCTTGAAAGGCAAGTAGAGCTTCGTAAGTGTAATGTTGCATTACACCCATTATTTTTAAGTGTGCGACAGCTTTATCCTCATTGTGAGATCTCGTTATTAGTGAATGTCGAACAGTGGAATTTGGATCCCATACTGATTGAACAAGTACTGATCAATTTGTTAAAAAACGCGATGGAATCTTGTGAGGCTGGAGATATCGTGCCCCATATTGCACTGCGTGCAGATCAAAATGAGTTTGGCTTGACGATTGATGTTATTGATAATGGTATCGGTTTAGGGTCTGCAGAGCATTTATTTGTACCACTGTACACCACAAAGCAACATGGGCAAGGTATCGGATTAGTGTGGTGCAGAAAAGTAATTGAACAACATGGTGGTACTTTGACA
The DNA here is from genome assembly GCF_018100885.1 of Pseudoalteromonas sp. MMG013. Classification (NCBI taxonomy): domain Bacteria; kingdom Pseudomonadati; phylum Pseudomonadota; class Gammaproteobacteria; order Alteromonadales; family Pseudoalteromonadaceae; genus Pseudoalteromonas; species Pseudoalteromonas sp. MMG013. The sequence continues at coordinate 288,542 of NZ_JAGJEE010000002.1, forward strand.
TTGACCGCTCGAGAGGGCTCAGGAGCGGTCGCTACGTTGGTGCTACACGCGCATTAGCGAATTTGAAACTGTTGTTGTTCATTATTGGCATCATATTGCCACTCGTATGTCATTGGTGTGGTGTTGTTATCGTAAAACCACACCTCTGCGACGAGCTGAATGTCACTGCGGCTGATTGTGAGTACTGTATTTAGAGGTGCACTACCTAGTGCAGTTCTGAGAACACAGTTATGTCTGTCGGCTTTAACTTGCCCTGTGAGCTTTTGACATATGTTTAAATAAGCGCGTTGATCTTCAAGTTTTAAATCTACATCAATAAGCAAAGAAAATTTAGTTGATAAATCAAAGTCTGTATCAATGACTAAGTCTGCCATTGATGTCACGTCAGGCGTTGGCTCAGGTGTTGGTTCTGGAGCCGGTGTTGGTTCTGGATCTGGCGTTGTCCCCGTGTCTGGCGCTGGGTCTGGGTTTTGAACCACAGGACTTGAATTTTGATTCGGTGTAGACGCCCCATCCTCACCACCGCCACATGCACTTAAAAAACAAAGGCTAAATAGAGTTACAGTTAATTTGTTCATTATTGTGCTCCTGATGTAATTACTTTACTAAGTTGCGGTTCGCTATACCACGTAATGCTGTTTTTACCTGCGGAGGTCGCAAATGCGGCAAATTTAGAATACGCATTGGTTATATCAATATTTTCAATAGGGTGTTGCCACGCAGAGCCAATTTCCATCGCCCAAGGTAACCCTGAAGCAGTTTGAAAATAGGTATTTCCAGCTGGGTTAGACGCGTCGTCACTGCCTGACACATTGTACAGCGACTGGGCAAAAGCTTCCGTTGGTGCTCTGTTTTTTAAATGCACTTCCCAGCCTCTTTTATCTACATTATTCATGAATTCACCGTGAAAGTGATCGTTACTTGCGAAGATAAATGGGTCTAATACATTCGCTGGAGAATCAGCGAGTGCTTTAGGCGCCAGCAAGGGAATTGTGACTGAAAATGTCACTTTGCTGCCATTTTGGCAGTTTGCTTCCGTTCTAAAGTACTGACATCCACTATTTTTCTGAACATAATCCCAAACATCTTCCATTACAATAATGATGGCATCTGAGCGGTTCGCTTCTAGAGGAGAGTTTTCTTGCGCAACACCATCAATGGAGAAACTAATATTGGCCTCATCGACTTCGGAGCGGGCTACTCTGCGCTGTGTTGAGGCATTGATTTGATCATAAAGCCTGACAGCGAAGCCATTGTGGTAAGTCGCCCCAACGCCGACAATTTCACCTTCAATACGATACCCAACTATTGCCCCATTTTCTTTATAGCGTGTGCTTCTAAAGTGCGTCACTAAATCGTTAAAGTCATAGTCTCCAGCAAAAGGCCATTTATCTTCATACGACAGGGTTACCCAGTCACTTTCACTTGGATACGCATCGCTTGCATAGGTGGTAATTTCATAATCTTCAACTTCTCCTCCTGAAACGCCACCGGTTGCACTGATATTTGACGCTTCTGTGCCATCTGTGACGCGAAACCGTGCCCATGTATTGCCTTCTAATGTGGTTTCAGGAACAGCAATCAGCAAACTGTTATCGCCTGCATTGATGGCGACTTTATCTAGAGCAACTTCGTCAGACGAGAAAACCTGATCTTGGTTCCAGTCGACCCACGCGTACAAGTAACTATTTTGGGAGGCGGTTACAATGACTTGTGTCGTTTGCCCGCCAACAAAATCAGTAACAAAAGCAACGCCATCATCAGAGTTATCAATAGGTTCAGCCGCTAAATCAGCTGCAGTATTTATGTTTTCACCATCCACGCTGGCACCCAAGTAAACAAGGTTTTGGCCATCATCATTTGGGTCATATAAGTGACGGGGTCCACTGTCGGCAAGTGTGGTAGCATAGCCATTGGGGGCATCACCAAAGTCGATTGAGTTGTCTGTCACTTTGACTTCAGCAATGGCGCAGCGAGCACCGTCATTTTGTCCAGATTTGGGGCCGCTTGTGAAAACGACAGCGGTGGGTGTATAGCCCACCACAGGACTTACCGATAAGTCGATTTTATGTATTTTACCGCTTTTGTTGTTACTCGCATAAAACTGCCCGTTCACATCAAAGTATGCTGCGCCGAACGCACCACTGTCACCTGAGGTGTCTAACTGGGTTATAAGCGTGGTGGTTGCATTATCGACGTTTATTTCATGTAAGTTGCCGTTTGATTCCATCGCATACAGTAGATTACTATTTGGATGAAATGCAAAATCAAAGATATTAAGGTTCCAGTTTTCACTATCAGTGTAGTGTATAGAATTAATGGTCTGAGTTAAGTCGTCATTAAGTGGAATTTTATATAATCCAAACTTAGGAGTATAAACGAAATAAAAGGCTTCTTGGCTGGCACCTGTGCCCGTGACTTGAATATCACCGACGTAAAAATTGGTATCAGGTAGTCCAGTTACATCAAGTTCGGTCATATTATAATCATCACCAATTTGCACAACGCTTCCTGGTGATTGCTTACTATATCCATACATATATTGATCTTTATAATTGAATCCAACAGCGTTGACGCTTGAAGTATTGGCAGCGCCTTCACGTGTTAGGCTGGCTGCGATGGTGGTGGCTTTTGCTGAAACTAAGTCAATACCATAGAGTTTTGCGACAGAGTCTTGCATTAAAAACGCTTTACTCGGACAGTTTTCGAATGGGCCAGCAAACACACTCCCAGATGAGCATAATATACACAAGGACGCGATAGACGTTAATTTCATAATGAGGAACCAATTTAAAAGGTAGATATATTCTTGAAAGCATGAGCTGTTCCAATATTTAATTCATTGATATTTAAGATTTTAAATTGTTTTTTGGTACTGAACTTTTGCATCTTGCAATTATTTGTTTGCAATTTGCGAGTGAAATTCAATTTTCTGATTGGTCGCAATCCGTTATTATGTGACTTTTTAAGCTGTGATGAGGTATGAAGTGGAATTAACAACCTGGTTAAGTTTGGCGTTTATTTGTGTGGTTGGAGCAATGTCACCAGGGCCGAGTTTAGCCGTCGTTTTACGTCATTCTCTCTATAACAGTGCTGCACATGGTATTGTGGCAAGTGTGAGCCATGGTATAGGTGTTGGACTTTATGCTGGACTATCGTTAGCGGGATTAGCCAGCTTGATCAATCATTTCCCTATAGTATATCAAGCGCTTGTTTATGGTGGTGCAGGGTATTTGGCTTATATGGGGCTGCGTATATTGATGAATAAATCCTCCGGTATAAACGTATCTGAACAAGGGGGAATAAACACGTTCAAGCAAGCAGCACAAGATGGTTTTGCCATTGCGTTTTTAAATCCAAAGTTAGCGATATTTTTTGTCGCACTGTTTTCTCAGTTTATAGATCCACAAGCAATGACATTCCAAGTGGCCTTGATCATGTGTGCAACTGTGTTACTGATTGACACGGTCTGGTATTTTGTTGTTTCGGTGGGGGCAGCTAAAGCCAGAGGTAAATTTGACTTGACGAAAAAGCAGTCGTCCATTGATAAGATCTTAGGGATTGCTTTCTTATTGTTAGCATTGCGAGTGGTCATCGAGCAATTTGTATAGTTGCGAACTTATTCAGGATGCACTTGATTGTAATACTCGAAAATTTCTTGCTTTAAGTGCATTAGCCCATCATGTATGTTCATTATCTCAAGCGCGATAGCGGTGTCGTTAATGACCCGATTACTGGTAACATCAAATTTAGCTATATTTCCTTGAGATAAAATGAGCGTGACTTTGCTGTTATCCAAGTATTCGGCCAACTTAGTCGCGTTATATGGGAAGGTACGTATAACAAGACCAGATAAAGACAAAGAAAGGACTTTAAATGAGAATCCTAATTTTGTTGCCCGTAGTTGTACGCCAGTTAACTTTTCTGTTCGCCAATGCCTGTGATTTGAGTTTGTGTCAAAAATACTTGGTAGTCCGCAGCTAAAAGTGGGATTGTTTTTACCTTTCGTTTCTATATGGGCTGGAAAATACATAATTTGGGAGTTTATTTTTGCGAGTAATTGCAGATCGCTTGCATGGGTGAGTGTTGTCACCCACTGTTGTAGCTGAGCCGTCTCAATATCGGAGAGTTGAATATCTAGTTGCGCCGTACTGTCTTGTTGCAGTACCTGTGTTATAAAATTTGATTCTTCTGATGTAAGCTTCATGGCTAATATTTACCGCTAGATTGTGCACCAGAGTAAATTATGCACAATCTATACCGACAAATATTATAGCGTTAAGTCAGTATTTTTACCTTACTAAATAGCCGACGTTTGAGCGTGAGTTGTAAAAAAGTGAAGCTAATAAGTGCTTGAAAGAAAACAGTTGCAGCAGATAAAAGCCATATTGTTGTGGTTGTTATCGTTGTTTGAGAAGTAAAATATACCAGCAGTATACTGAAACTCCCCACTCTTAAAAAGGTGCTTAAGAGTGCAGGCCAAGTATTGCCAAACGCTTGAAACATCGCCGAACATGAAAACACTAAACCAGCGGGCACAAAATTAAAACCAATATAGCTTAGAAATGTCGCGGCCACAGCTATAACCTCAGGGTCATTGCTAAAAGGTGTAAAAAACATCTCAGGCATTAAAATACACGGAATGGCCAGCAAAAACATCAGTGATGTTGTGGCAAGTGTGGTTGTTTTGTAAGTGGTGTAAACACGCTTCATTTTACCTGCGGCATAATTTTGAGCAGCAATAGCAGGCGCCGCAAATGCAATGGCCATCACAGGTAAAAATAAAGATTGCATAATGCGGATCCCAAGACCAAACCCTGCTTGTTCATCAGTGCCTAATTGACTTAGTGCCCAATAAATAATCGCCATATAGAGGAATGTTAGCATGAACTCACTCCCTGCCGGACCTCCTATTTTAAGTAATGATTTTAATGTCTTAGTGTCATTCTTTATCAAATTAGGGGCCAGTTTGAGTAGCCCTGGAGTACGCTTAATATAAAAAATAGTCATGATAAGGCCACTAATCGTCGCAATAGAGCTTGCAAGGCCTGCCCCGGCTACGTGCATACCGCTAAACAGGCCAATGCCCGTAATGAGTACTGGTGACAGCACCATATTCAGTAGTAGGGCGACCATTTGAATGACCATAAAAGGTTTTACGAGCCCAGCACCACGCATAGAGGCAGAGATAACCGTTAATATAAACTGCAATGTTAACGCTGGAATAAACCAATATAGATAACTCAATCCGGTTACTGCAATATCATTGGTCGCAGCTAAAAGAGAAAAGTAATATGGGCCAAATAAGTAACCTATGGCACTTAGCAGTATGGTTGCGGCTATACCGTAAAAGAGGGCATGACTATATATGGCTGCTGCATTTTTTTGGTCTTTACGCCCAATGGCATGGGCAACCAAGGTTGCGCACCCCACATTGAATACTTGTGTTAAGGCCATGACAAAAAAGAACAGATTACCAGCGGTACTCACGCCAGCCAAGGCAACATCCCCTAAATTGCCGACAAAATATAAGTCAATGATGAAATATAACGTTTGAATAAATAGGCCAATGGCAATTGGCAAAGACATAGTAATAAGGTGTTTGTGAATGGGACCGCGGGTTAAGTCTTGCATTTTATATTCTTAATAATCCATTTTAAGTACCTATTTTATCAATCGAGTTTCTCATGTCTTGATTGTAATTGCTATGAGAGTTGTATTTTGATTTCATCAATGATTATTGTGAGTTGTGCTTTTACTTCGTCAGTGGGCACTAGGCCTATATTGAGTCTGAAACAGTGATCATACCTACTGGTGTTACAAAATAAGGTGCCCGGCTTTATATAGATATGTTGGTGGGCAAGTTTCATGGCGAGTTGCTCAGTATTGAGTGCTGGAATAGCCAGCCACAATACCATTCCGCCACTGGGCATGTATATACTACTATTATTTGGGAGCTGTTCCTGTAAATAATGAAGATATAAATTTTTATGGGCGCACAGATGTTGATTGATGTGTTTTAAATGCTGTTGGTAGTGGCCTTTGTTGATATAGTTAGCCATGGCTAATTGCAATGGTTTATTAACGCCAAGCGTACGAATTGAAAGCTGCTTTAAGAAGGCATCGAAAAACCGACCTGGTGCACACCAACCTAATCGAAGGCCGGCAGACAATGATTTTGAAAAGCTACCACACCAGATCACCCAACCGGTGCGATCATAATGTTTGATTGGCAGTGGTGTTACTTTAGTATGGCTTAGTTCGCGGAAAACATCATCTTCGATAATAGGTGTTTGGTAGGTGTGTGCCAATTCAGCGATTTTTTGTTTTTGTGTATTGGTTAAGCTATGTCCTGTTGGGTTTTGATGATTTGCGCTCAGTAAGCACGCTGACACGCGATATTGACGTAGCGCATTCTCCATTTGTTCGAGATCTAACCCATTATCATTGCTTGGTATTTCTATTACTTGTCGATTCAAAGAGCATAACAAATCAAGCAAACCGCTGTAACACGGAGAACTTACTAAAATAACATCATTGTGGTTCGTTGTGACCGAAATAGCGTGTTGAACTGCATCTAAGCAACCATGTGTGATCAATAGATCGCTCGCTGATAGTGCAAACCCTTGATGTGTAAAATGATTACTTAACGCATGGCGAAGCACGTATTCCCCTTCAGGGCTGGCATAGCCCCAGAGTTGATCATGATGTTTGCAGGCTTGTGTTAATGATAGACTGAGCCGTTTACTGTCAATCAGAGTGCTGTCTAACTCCGCTGTTGCAAGTGTTTGGCTTAAATTCTTCAACTGGCTTTTAGGTCTTACAAATGAAGCGGGCTCGGCTTTAAATTGTGGAAATTGATAGTGCTGTTGCGCAGTAGGAAGGCCCGTAACGAAATACCCTTTTTTAGGAAATGCCGTAATATAGCCCAGTGATTCAACATAGCGATAACATGCTAAGGCCGTTGTCATGCTTATTTGGTGTAAAGCACAAAACGTTCTCAGTGATGGCAGCGGCTCATCAATTGAATATGCATTGTTTTCAATATTATTAATTAGCTGTTGACCAAGCTGCTTATATTTTGCTGTTTTGCTCATCTGTTATCTAAAAAAAGCCATTGTCTGTATCTGTTATCTAATATTGGTGAGCATAAACTAATGGGTATGTTTAGTCATCAATCAGGTTAAAAAATGGCATATAGCTCAGCAACACAAAAGCGCCTTCTAGAGATGCTTGAAGCACAATTCAATCAATTTCATACTGAACTTGATTGTCGAGCGGTGATATCGAGTGATACAACTTTGGAACCCTTATCCCTGCCAACTCATGGCATGGAGATTGAACAACTTTGTATGCATTTCAATGATCAGGTCGCACCTAAATTGTCGGCGAGCAATGGAGGGCGGTATTGGGGGTTTGTAACAGGTGGCGCTAACCCTGCGGCGACATTAGCCGATTGGTTTGTCACGGTATTTAATCAGAATGTATCTAAAGGAGGCGACTCGGTTGCATCGCAATTAGAGCGGCAAACAATCGACTGGCTCCGAGCGTTATTTTATTTGCCTGATAGCTTTACTGGACTATTTACAACAGGGGCGACTGCGGCAAATTTACTGGGTGCGTTAACAGCTAGACAATTTATCGGTGCGCAACAAGGGGTTGATGTTGCACAGCAAGGGATGGCTGGCTTAGATGTGATGATTTATGCCGCATCACCACATGCCAGCATGATAAAAAGCTTAGGGATGGCTGGATTTGGTCAGCAAAACTGGCAGTGTGTAGATACGTTACAAGGCACGGAGGCGATGTGCATTGATTCGTTAGCAACACATTTATCACGTTGTGATAGCCGAGGAAAAATAGTGATTGCCAGCGCAGCGACAGTAACAGGAACTGATTACGACGATTTAATCGCCATCAGTCGACTGTGCGAAGCACATGGCGCTTGGTTACATGTTGATGCGGCATTTGGTATTTTCGAACGATTAATGAATGGCCCAGAGCATAAAACCAATGGCATTGAATTCGCAGACAGTATCACACTCGATTGTCACAAATGGTTAAATGTCCCTTACGATTGTGGGGTTTTTTTAACGCGCCAACCCAATCACTTGGTCGCAACATGTCATGTTGATGCACCTTATTTAGCGAGCTCAGCGCAAAACCAAGATTATATGTCTATGGGCATTGAGAACTCGCGTAGATTCCGAGCTTTACCTGTTTGGGCTACGTTATTGTCTTATGGTAGACAAGGTATAACAGCACATATTCAAAGTAATGTTGATTTGGCGCAGGCACTGGCGAGCTGGCTGGAAAATTCACAGTATTATGTATTACTTAAGCCGTGTGAGTTAAATGTCGTGTTGTTTAAACCAGCAGATATGCATGTACTGCAAGAAGTCGGGCTGTGTTTGGATGCAATTAATCAGTCCGGGAAAGTCTTCATGACACCCGGTGTTTGGCAAGAAGAGCATATTATTCGGGCGGCATTTAGTAACTGGGAAACCACAACAGAGGATTTATTATGTGTCATTGAGCTGTTAGACAGTTTGACAAAATAAATGAAGCGGCAAGTTATTGCCGCTTAAAATCAACATACGGTTTGAATATGTCTCTGTTTAGACATCATACGTACTAGAATAAAGAGAAACCTATTGGAACGGCTTTTGCTTTCAATGGCTTAATATTGAATTAAGCGGATAAAGCGTGCCATGTCATTTATACAAAACATCAATAGTAACAGTCGGCCTTATACACAGTTTTCTGCTGTCAATGAGAAGAGCCTTAATAAGCAGACACAGTTCCATGCTCAATATGAAGATGTGCAAAAGCCAAAGCAGGCTGACTCTGATTTTGCAGTGAATATATCGAGAAGTCATGGGGATGCATCTAAATTTGCAACTTTCTATTATGAAAAGATAAAAGGGCACGCTAACTCTGTCGTTGATGATTCACTTCCCGCTGATAAGTATAGTAAAGGGCTGCACCATGAAACACTTAGTCAGATTATGAAAATGCCCATTGATGTAGAAATAGAGCGCCATGAAATGCAACAGGCACTATTGTTTAATTCTTTAGGTATTGATTTTTTGGCGTATAAAGAATTGGGTGTACGTCGTGAAATGTTGGCGTTGGCCGAAGATGATATCATGGGGGATGATCGATTGTCTGATTATGAAAAAGCATGGTTTGTTGACGCAATAAGAGGCTTTGATGCTCGCTTAGAAGAGGCGCAAAATGCATTACTTGGTGGCGTACCATCAGATGCTTTAGACGCAGATATGAACGACCCGAGTAACCCTTGGTCAATTTTGGCAAAGGCTGCTGCGTAGTCAACAGGACTTTAATCGCGCTTTAAGCTGCTGATGGTGTTTAGATCAAAAATAGTTGTCACCGTGCCGTGTACGCAAGGTAATGACGGACAGATTTAAAATTGATTAAATAACCTCAGCTCTGGATAAGCGAATTTGCCCAATAAAGCTATTTTTCTCACTCTCGGCGTTGCTTTCATTTGTAATAGGGCGCTATTACTGCATAAAAGCGCCTTGATATTGAACGAAATATCATCATTGGATTGTACGCAAGTTTGTTTACAAAATATTTTCTATTCCAAAACCCTTATCCAAACCTGAGGTTAAATAAGATTTACAGCGTTTACTATTGATTATTGGTTGAAATTCATTACTGTATCGATTCATCCGCAGTAAAAGTAGATTGTTTTGAAACTACAGTATAAAACACAGGGCTTTACCATTGATGAGAAAGCATTAAGTGTGATATCAGAAGATGGTACTACGCGTGCGCTCCGCCCTAAAACATGCCAATTACTCATTATTTTACTTAAAAATTCAGGTCAAGTTGTCACTAAGCAGCAGCTTCTTGATGCCGTCTGGGCGAGTAGCGTCGTGGATGAACAGGTTATCTTTCAGTCGATTAAAGAAATTCGTCAATTGTTTCAAGACCATGACGTGATTAAAACATTGCCTAAGCAAGGGTATATTTGGCTACCGAATGTAAAAACCAGTCATGTAATAAGCTCCGTTATCGGCCCTCCCTACATGAGATTTGTGGTGGTACTGCTTATCGTCACGGCATTTAGCTTGAATTACTTTTGGTTCTCGTCAGCACCTAATACGTCATTTAATTCGGATATTGCAGGCTCTGTGGTGATATTACCGACTGTGAACAATATTGAAGGTAATGATCACAGTTGGGTGCGATTAGGTATGATGGACCAAGTGATCCAAAGATTGCCTAACCATGATAAATTTGGGATCTTGCAGACGGATTATGTCTTGGAAGTATTAGCGCGAGCAAACGTGCCGTTACAAAATATAAAGCCTCATCACGTCGGTGATATATTTCAGGTCTCAGGGGCTGAGTTGTTGGTGAGTACTAAATTATCGGGCACACCTCACGATTATCAATTGAGTTATACTTTTTACTATCGAAAAGCGCAAACTAAAGGCGTACTTTTTTCGACTGACCCGCAATTGTTAATTGACAAATTAGTGAAAGAACTAAATTTGGCGTTGGGGGTCAGTGATGATAGTAATCACGGATATTATCATAGTGACTTTAGTGATGAGATGCTGGGTGTGGCAATTGATTTACGGTTGGAAAATAATCACCTTGCGGCAAAAGAGTTGTTAGAAGTCATCGTCCTAAAAGATCCCAATAATTTGACTGCGCAGCGTCTATTCATTGAAACGCTTTTAAATTTACAGCAATTAGCTGAGGCAACTCAGCAACTGGCTATAGCACTGCCATTGGCACAACAACAGCAAGATCATTCAGAACTGACTCGATTATTATATTTTCAAGCGATAAACTTAATTCAAAACAATAGTCCCACTGAAGCATATGGAGTGATCGCACGCGCGTTCAAATTAGCTGAAAGTTATCACGACTGGCTATTTATGGCTTACTTAACTGATTTAAAAGCTTATTTAGCTACACAAGCACAACAGTTTTCAAAAGCAGAGGCATATTACCACCGGGCAATGCACTATCATCGCGTATTAAAATGCCCTGTAGGGGAGTCTTCAACATGGGTTCGTTTAGGTTTACTTGCAAAGCAGCAAAATAACGTAGAGAAGCAGACGTTTGCATTTGAGCAAGCAAAATCCATTGCAACGCAACGAGAATTACATCAGCAGGTCGAATTAATAGAACAAATTGGATTTAAATAAAAGTATAAATATCAGATGTTTCAGTAAATTTTAGAAAGCTTTATTAGAGAAAAGCATAACTTGATGAGATAACAGAGCCCTTATTTAACAGGAGCTAGTTATGTCGTTTTTACATTCTCGAGTGCTGATTGGGGCACTCTTATTTTTTGCTTTTTTGGTGATGCTTGTCACATCTATTTTGTTATTCACTCAGCGCCATGATGCAGCAATTTCGGTTATGCACACAATGATAGGTGTGGTGATGAGCGGTACTATTGTTTGGCACACAATTAAGAATCGACGGATACTTCTTAGTTATTTAAACCCTCTCAAAAAGCATAATGGCGCTTACTCATTGTCATTTTTCTTAGCGATAAGCTTAGTGACATATTTAAGTATGGCACCTTATTTTAGTTTGAGTCCTGCAGCGATGGTGTATCGATTTGGACAATCATTAAAAGCGGCAGACAAAGCTGAGCATGGCAAAGAGGTTATATTTGAAGAGTACAACGCTGCCATCCCAAAAGCACAGGGACAGACGGTCACTGTTGAATTCAAAAAAGGTCCGTATTTTATGTGGCCACAATACGCGCTTTGGATTGAAACACTGGAGGGGGAATTTGTTCAACCTTTATATGTCACGCGTTCAATTGCAACCAATAACTTTACAAACAAAGTGACGAAAGTGGATGCTGAGCAGGTATTTGATAGCCATTTAATGATTGGTGAAAATCCACTCGCATTAACGGCTTTAGAGGGAGGGGAAGATCCACAAACAAAGAACACACGTATGAGGCCCGAGTCTTTACCTGTTTTTTTGCATAAGTTAGGCAAACAGACAAGTAATGGTTATTTTTTGCCAACAGATAATGCATTACAAGTAGATGGATATAGTGGCGCTACGATGATGAATAACTTCATTTACCATACTCAAATGAGGGATAGATTAGCTGGCCAATATCGGGTTAGGCTAGAAATAAATCACTCCTTTGATTACAACAGTTATTATCGTAGTGATAGATTCCCAGATGACAAAGTCTACTCGGGAGATGGTTATTCTGCGCAACCGTCAGTGGTGTATGAAACGGTGATTGATTTTTCACAACCACAGCAGCTACAAAAAATGACCATTGTTGGACGAGGTCATCACTCAGGAAAAGATGGTATTTTATATCGAGACTTAGAGAACTTGACCACGGCACTGGAGCTGGTTGATCGAGTGCTTGTTAGCCATTCCTTGTAAACGTATATTAACATGCTTACTCATTGCAATTGTGTAAGGTACCAGCGACAAATAATGCCTTAACTGCAATGGCATTGAGAACGACTGATGTGAAATAACAACAGACTGAAATTTGTTCCTAGTGGTAAATCATTTATCAGTTGCCTGTATGACCATACATTTAATGTAATTTGCAGGCTCAATTGTTTTTACATGCTAACTGACTAAAGTCGCTGCTTGATGAAGTGTGTAATGTACTGATTAGTAGAGATTGTAAGCACGCAAGTTAATGACACGGGGGAGTTGCACAAAGCTATTTTGCGTGATTCCCATAACTTCTAATGATTTGCTTTTCAGCTTTGAGAATGAGGGCATCTAACTTCCCTGATTGCTTCATTTCTATGATTTTTTGGTCTACTTCAGGTACTAGGTGTGCAAGAGATTGATGAACATAGTGATATAGACTCTGCCGGTCAAGGCTTTGCGGTGATGGTATGACATTGGTAATATTCAGTTGTTCTAACATCACCAGGCCGTCGAGTGTGTTGGTTAATGCAACGTCCGCAAGACCCGCTGACACCAGTCTCATAAGCTGTTTTGTAGAATCCATGTCTGTGACGTGAGGCATTCCTTTCGTGATATTTTGGGTATGTTTTACACCTCTGACTTTAACAATACGGTATTGATTTAGATCTTTAGGTGTTTTTATGTCTATATTGCTATCGATGCGCACAAATGCCATTGTTTCTAAATAATAATAAGGCGTAGGAACCCGGATAGTGGAAGGTGTTTCTTTACCATAGCTATAAATACGCATTATTTCCCCGTCCTTCAAACCGGTTCGTGCTTCATGTTGAGCGCGTTTCCCTGGTAAGGGGGAAATGGTAATTTTTATGCCTAACTCGTTATAAACTTCAGACAAAATAACTCTGCCAATTTCTTGCTCAATGAGATAGTTAATCGAGGCAAAATGGTACTCTTGTGCATGGGGTTTAGACATGATGAGTAATAATACAAATAAATACTTCATGTAGTTTGAGGTGCTGCCGATCGTGTTGTTTTACTTTATCTGTCTAGTTTAGCAGTGTTCAAGCATTGCGTCATTGTCTTAGGGGCTGTTGATCTTTGCTGTTTTACTTTTTACATCAAAAAATATTGCTTTGTTTATAAAGGTTTTCTGATTGGTTTAATTTATGTTTCATTTGGTTTTTTTGGCACTTCTTTTGCTGCTTTTTTATTACTTCTCGTGAAGTAGTTGTTAATTCAGTTGTTGACAGAATATACGGCAAGTTATTGCCATATCGATTCATACTTGTAAGGAATAACAGACATGAAACTTTTAGTTGTTACAGCAATGGTTATTAGTAGTGTGTTTATATCGACTAATATCAGCGCATCAGATCAACCAAAACCGCAGAATTTACCGCAATTACTCGAATACACTAACGGTGCGAAGCTATTAATAGAACAAGGAGCCTTTGATGATGCTTTAGCTCGACTTCAATGGCTAGATGAAAACGCGACGCGCATCAGTTATGACTTTTATGATTTAAAGCGACCGCTGGTTTACAGTTTGTGGTGGGATTTAGTCGCATTGTCAGCTTCGGCAGATATTGCTTATACTCGAAAGAGTGGAAATATGGCAAAGCAATTTATGTTGTCTCCTCAACAGTGCGAAACCTTTGATACGGTGTTGTGGCTCAATCAATCTCAAGAGCATGAACAGCGTACGCTCGGCAATTTGACGACTGTCCATAACAATTATAATGGGAGTTTAGAGCGATGTTGGAATGGCGATGCAGAATACCTTGCTGTGAAATACATAAATCACGCATTATTGGAGCGATATTCTCCTGATATCTTATCGGGTTTTATCCAAAATATTATTGTTCGAGTAACCAACGCTTATGAAGCATGTAACATGGCAGACGAGCAGCAAGTATGTGAAGAGCAAGTTCGAGATCATCTAGTAGAGACTTCAATTTTATATCAAGCGGTTGCAATGGATAGAGATGACCTACCACTGGCTGGACGTATTGGTGGAGAAACGCTCAAACTGTTATTGCAATGGCAAAATAGCCCACTTTAATTGAGAGAGCCTCGAAGTATTATTGTAAGTCTTACTATGAGTGATACCACGATGTTTTATCACTCATATTAGAGGTTTTTGGAGGACAGTGATTATGCTGATGTGTAAGGTTATGGATAACATCAGTAAGACCTGAAGATTTTTACACTACACTTAACATTCTTGTTTAAGGTGAGTGACATAATGTCTGACAGAATACATCAAACACTTGTTGAGCAGTATCAAATTTCGGAGTTGGAAATTCAAACCCGTAAGAATCTATTTGAATTAAGTGATGATGAACTTGAGTTTTTAAACAAGTATCGTTTGGTCATCGATGGGCATCTAGATGAAGTTGTTGCTCATTTTTATACCTTACTTTCAAAAGATGAATATGTCGGTTTGTTAATAGGAGATAGTGAAACGTTTGAGCGGCTCAAGAGTGGGCTGCATAAATACGTGTTGGATTTGTTCTCTGGATTTTACGACGCTGAATATGTTAATAATCGACTGAGAATTGGGCTTGTTCACAAACGCATAGGCTTAGAACCAAAATACTTTTTGTCGGCAGAGCGTTATTTGCGTCAGAGTATAGATGTAACGCTGCAAACGCTTGTGGATGATCCTGTTATTACGGGAAAAATTTCATCGATTTTAGAGAAATTGATAGCGTTTGACATGTCATGGATATTTGACACTTATATTAGCTCTATGCTCAATGAAATGAACTCGTTAAAATTAAAAACTGACTTATATGTTAAATCGTTAGAAGAGCGTATCAGGGGGCTATCTCGACTCGCCAGTAAAGATCCACTGACTGATTTATACAATGTTCGTAGCTTTCGCGACTTTTTACGTCGAGAATTGTTGTTGGCTAAACGCAGTCATGCCTCAATTTCAATTGTGTATTTCGATATTGACGATTTTAAAGAAATTAATGATAAGTGCGGACATAAAGAAGGAGATAACGTTCTGAAGAGCATTGGTAAAATACTGATGTCTATCGCAAGAGAAACTGACATCGCAAGTCGTCAAGGCGGGGATGAGTTTTGCCTTGCTTTAATAGGCTGTGAACTGTCAGAGGCACAAGCCATTAGTAAGCGGCTCGTTGAAAAGTTTGCGGCTGAATTTCCTCATTACGCCTTAAGTATTGGCATTGCTGAACTGCAAGACCAAACCGATTTAGATGTAGATGGCGTTATTCATCGAGCAGACCAAAAAATGTATCAAGCTAAAAAAAGTAAAGGATGTAAAATTTGTAGCTAACCTGAACTCTCAGTAATGAACATGAAACAATATATACGCTCAGAAGGCTATTTGAATTCGCCTAATTGCCTAGCTAACTGTATGCTGGGGGAAAGTACGTAGCAAAAACGTTCGATTGCTCATGATGTAAGCCCCTTAGAATTAACAAAAGTATTAAATGACATTGTGCAGGTACGCACTTAAGGCATATCAATGTGATAGGCGATATAGGTGCGAGAAGTATATTATTTTCTTGCAATCAATAACATACCGATGATAACGAATACAGCACCGATAACTCTATTGGGTGTGATATCGATTTTAGGGTAACCTAGCCAACCATTTTGATCTAATGCCAAAGACGCGATAATTTGCCCACATACAATTGAAATTGCCAATATCATAGCGCCCAATTTGGGCGCTAAGAACACAGACATAGCAATGTTAAATGCGCCGAAAAACCCACCAAGCCATGCCCACCAAGGAATAGAAGAAAACGCATTGGGCTTAAACCATGCACCACCTTGAACAAAGGCAATGACGCCAAGCACTATTGTACCGATCAAAAAAGAAACAAAAGCAGCTTGTATTGGGCTGTGTAGGGCGATTCTTAATTGTGCATTTACGCCCGCTTGAGAGGCAAGTGAGAAGCCAATTAATATGCTGAAAGGCAAAAGTATGTATATTCCAAGGTTCGACACGGGGTTTCTCCAAAGTATTAAACATGAATGATATGGGTTGTTAGAAAAAAAGCCAGTATTTGTTTGAATATGCTACGTATTGTAGAAAAAAGTATGGCGTTATTTGGAATAAATTGAACGTATGCACACCACTTGGCAAATGATTGGTATACAGCCCGGTTAAATGAAGAGATTGAATCACCTTTAATATTTAGAGTCGTTGTGTCTTAATGGGCATATTCGCTTATCCAGAGCTGAGGTTAACTAATTGACGATTAATACAATGATCATCCTACGAAATATGTGTAATGACGATAAACAGCATCTTGTTGAGTACTTGAATGATCCGACAGTGACAAAATACTTATCGTCAAAGATCCCAAGTCCCTATACAGTTGCAGATGCAACTTGGTGGATTGATATTGGCTCAAAAGAGCACGCGATAGTCAGAGCCATTACATACAATGGGGTATTTTGCGGAGTGATTGGTGTTTATGCCCAAGCATTTGAATACGCACACAGTGCAGAAGTGGGTTATTGGGTTGCTAAACCTTATTGGGGAAAGGGGCTTGCTACACAAGCACTGCGCTTATTTACTGATGAGGTGTTCAACAGCACCCAAATCACGCGAATCTTTAATCCGGTATCAGAGCCAAATACAGCGTCGATGCGAGTGCTTGAAAAAGTGGGTTATCAACAAGAAGGTATATTGCGAAGGTCAGTATGTAAAGCGGGCCAATGTTATGATGAGTACGTATTTGCAAAGCTCAAAAATTAAGGGTATTTAATAATAGATGGACACTAGAGAGAGTATTGTGAAATGACAATGAGTGCGGTATTGTGCGCTCATTGTCATTATTTATAATGCTCAAATAGCGGGATAGACGGTTAGCGCCAAGGCATTGCATCTAGTTTAATTTCTTTGCCTACCACTTTTTCAATCAAAGGCACCAAGCGCTCCTGCTCAGGGCTGACAAATGAAAATACATGGCCATGGATGTGTTTACTCTTTAAGTCAGGCGCATCGACAATTCCAAACATTTCTGTTGATGCGACTTCGACAGAAAGCTTTTGTTTCGCAATTTTTTCTTCAATCGCTTCTTGCGTAGGATCTACAATCGGTGTGGTTCGTGCTGTGCGTCCGGCACGATGAATATAATCATTGCTGTTGACTGGCAAGTCATAATTGATCACATAATAAAGCTGATCAATGTCTATACCACGAGAAGCAATATCGGTTGCCACAAGCAATTTACAATCGCCATTTTTAAATTCGGTGAGGCTTTGTTGGCGTTTTTTCTGAGGGATCTCATTATGAATGCCATGGCAACTGAAGCCTTGCTCAGATAGCTGCGCGACTAAATTGTTTACATCGTGTTTTGTGCGGGTAAAAATCAGTGCTTTATCGCAATTGAGCATTTTCAGTAAAGTCATGAGGTTTTCTGATTTGTGATCACGTTGGCACTTATACATGGTGTGCAATATTTTGTTTACAGCTGGCTGAGTTTTGCTCGCGGTGATCTTTTTTGTATGTTGCTGATGTGTTTCGCTGTATTTAGCCAGTGCATTGGAGTCTGTTGCAGAAAAGATCACGAGTTGTCTTTTTGCTGGTAAAGCTTCCATGATGGTTCTGAGTTCTTTAACAATGCCCATGCTGACGAGGCGGTCAGCCTCGTCCATCACAAAGTGTTGTACTTCAGACAGTGAAAATACGCCTTCTTTTAACAAATCGACGAGGCGCTTTGGTGTTGCGACTAGGATGTCGGTACCACGTTTGAAACGTTTTGTTTGCGATGTGATGCGCACGCCACCAAATACACTGATGGTTCTTAATTTAAGGTCAGTATCGAATTCGGCAATAGATGCTTCTACCTGCAGTGCTAGTTCACGTGTTGGTACTAAAAATAGCGCGCGTAAAGGTCGAACTTGTTTATCGCTATTATCAACTTGACTCAGCTCTTGTAAAGTTGGCAACAAATAAGCTGCAGTTTTACCAGTACCAGTTGGTGCAATCGCATAAGTATCAGCCCCTGATAGCACGGCGCCAATAGACTTTTCTTGAATTTCAGTCGGTGTAGTGTAACCAAGGCGTTTTATATTTGCTTGAAGGGTCGGGTTAAGCCCGAGCTTTGCGAAAGTTGTCATGTTGACCTGTCTATAGGATAGTAAAGGCGTATTATAGCGAGTTTTTGCATGAGTGCACAGGGTAGAATGAATACCAAAAGCAGTTATTTTTGTTTAGTGTTTTGAAGCAGGTAGCATACTAATTAGTGGCACAATTTAGATTGAACTATTAATTTAGGAAAGCTTCGGAATGGTTTTGATATTCAGTATTAATTATCGGCTATCGAGAACTGTATTCTAAAGGAGATTATTTGGTATTGGCTGGCGTTGTAAAGAAAATGGCGCACTGTGACTTGCCTAATATCATGCTTACCATCCCATAACACATTGATATTTTAGAGTGTGAAATCTGAATTACGACTATTACATTGCTATGAATGTACGTTTTTTATTCTGTGAACATATTCAGCATTACCTGCATTGCACTCCGCTTTTTATAACTTTATCCATATTGCTTGTATCTATATGAAATACATAGTGATATTCGGTTACTATTCTTGCGTAGTTTTTATAATAGGTAAGGAAATAGATTTATTAGCAACTACCATCCATTACTTCTAAATAAAAAAGGAATATACATGAGAATGTTGAACTTAGCCGTTCTATTATTTTTTTGACTGCGTGCGGAGGTGGTTCAGAATCAAGCTCACATAATGAGGTTAGACTGGATGCTACAGATACCGAAACCACTCAAAATGGTGAAAAAGATGAAGACAACTCAAAGATGATTTTTGGGAAAAGCAAATTCAATGAAGCACGATTAGGGTAATCATGAACTTAAAAAAAATAACATACTCTTTAGTATTACTCAGCAGTTTTGGCACAGTTGCATAAGAACTGATTGAGTTTAAAGCTGGCGATGTTGCTACGGCTGAATCATTTAATAAAAATTTTGAAGTACTGGAAAACGCCGTTACAAAAAATAAAGAGGTACTCGATAAAAACTTTGCAGAACTGGATAATACCGTAGCAAAAAATATAGAGGCCATAAGTAAGCTTGAGAATAACGAATATGAAATTTATATGGAGGATTATGGGCTATTAGGGAGAGTCCTTTCCTTTGGTGGTGGTATACATACGAAAGCGGTAGTGGAAAAGGATGGCTTAATTTTTAATATTAGTGGTGATTTCATAAACCTTAGTGGGGTAGATTACGCTGATGACAATTGCAAAAATGCAATTATTGAAAGAGGGGCATCAATTCTGCGGGGGTTAGGAACTGTATTAGCAGGCATTTCAGACAAAGGTGCACTATACGTTTTAAATAATGGGTCTAAACCAGTAATACTTAACGAAGCTTACGGCTTTAAATATTATGATCATGAAAACGACGCTGTACTGGAAGAGCCAAAATGCGTACCTCTAAACTTAAGTAAGCCTTTTACTGGATTTACCGTCAATCAAGTTGAAACGCCAGATTTTATAAAAATGGAAGTTAATATGGATGTAATCCATCCAATAACGTTCGCTTATTTACGTAACGCTGTTTATATTAAAAAGGCGGATTAGTTTACTGGTTTATAGAAAATATAATGAGGTACCGCAATAGGGCAACATCTGTGTTGTTGGCTGTACCTTAATAAAAATCTAATGTGATAGAATAAATACAGAACACTATACTTTTACATCAATAAGTGATTGCCCAGCTTCAAGACCTAACTCATCAACGAGTTGGGCATAAATAGCATCCTTATTGTCTTGGCTTAGAGTCGCATATTGAGGTTCAGAGTTGCTAGCTTCAGACACTAACTCAGCAAATTGCTCAGTGACTGTACTCAAGTCAATTGATGCGTGCGTATTTTGGTTTGGTAGAGGTGGTGGTCGCTGTCCTTTATCTACATCGGCAAGTTCCCCTACCGTTTTGCATTAAAGCCAGTATCGGTCATTAATTGCCCGAGTTGTTTATTGGCTTTAATACCCGCTTCAGAAAACGTACGCACAATGGCTTGTGCATCTTCTTTGGACAAGCTTTGTGGATCAAATTCAGCAAGCGTGTCAGTGATAGTGGTTTTTTTGGTTTTGGCTTAGTTGATCATTTTTAAAAAAAGAATCATGTGAATGCAAAGATGACATGCCATTAATCATAGTATTGCCCTGCGGGTAAATGCACGATAGGGCTTAACCGTAAATGTGAATTGTGCAAAAAGTGTGTAAATTGATAATGAGCAAGGTTGATGAACGATCACTATAGCACCTAGACCAGCACTCATTGGCGCGTATTGGGATGTAATAACTTAACTTACTTGCAAAACGTGATTGCATCCCTTAGCCTTACACTGTTGAAACTTTTTGGTTTGTGATGTTAATGGCACGATATTTACACAGTTTGGTTATGGTTGCGTTGCTTTTTGCCGTTATGGGCCAAAGCTTTGCGGCTGCTGATCTGCCATGTAAAATGATGATGCAACACATGACAAACGGTGCTCATCTACATGACTCTCATAAAACCAGTGTGTATCAAAGTAGCGCTCATCACAGTCATGTCGAAGATATGCGCTCAGATAAGATGGCGCATAACGACATGTCGCACATGATGGATATGGCAGATGAATCAGACTGTTGTAAAACACAGTGCAGTTGTCCACCCAGTGGCTGTGTGCCTTTTGCTTTAGCGCTTTTTAATAGTAAGCTTTTATTTCATGTTGCAACATATACCCAACCACGTTTTGCCTTAATGGCGTTTATTGATTCCCCAATACAGAGTTTATTTAAGCCCCCCATAGTTGCTTAACCTAGGACAAGTCCGTCCAAAATCTCTTTAATTAAATGATTTTTAAGTCGTTTACGTTACTCGTACATACACCTTAATGTATTGCGATAGTTGATTTTATATACCTTGCCATGGCTTTGCGCAGACTTGAAGTCAGCGATATTCAATGATGAGTCAAGGTACTAATAGGCAAATTATGACCCCTGTTTTAAACGTATTAATGGACGATTTTTATGTGTTATCACCATTTATGGGAGTAAGCGCATGAAAATGTTTAAGTTATTTTATGTATTATTGATGCTCGGCTCATCATCTCAATTGTTAGCAGGCTCTACGCCTGAATTAACGCTTTCTATGGCAATTACACAAGCACAAAATAATGATTTGTGGCGAGTGCAAAATAAACACACGCAAGCAGCAATAAGCGCCCAGCAAATTGCTGCAGGTACGTGGCAAGATCCCAAGGTTGCTATGTCAATCAATAATTTGCCAAGCAATGACTTAGCATTTAACCAAGACAATATGAGTCAGTTGAAAATCTCAATGTCACAAGCAATCCCTCGTGGCGACTCATTGCGGATTAAGCAGCATATTTTGACGCTTGAAGCGCAGCAGCAACCCATTTTACGTGCAGAACGCCAAGCAAAAGTCGCAATGGCAGTGAGCGAATTATGGCTAGATGCCTATGCCGCGAAGATGACCATTGAGTTAATTTCTAAAGACGCACACTTATTTGAGCAACTTGTTGAAATTAGTGAAGCAAATTATGCCTCAGCGCTGGGTAAAACACGTCAACATGATGTGATCCGCGCGCAATTAGAATTGGCTCAATTACAAGATCGTTTGGCCGTTGAACAGCAACGCTTAGTAACTCAAAAAGCCAAGTTATTAAATTGGTTGCCCGAGTTTGATGCCTCATTAAATACGTGGCAATTGCACACCCGTAGTGACGCATTTGAAATTTCTAAAGCGTTACCAACAGATGCTTTATTTTTATCAGCAATGGCATCTATTAAGACGCTCACGCGATTTAGTGACAATACAATCACACGTTTAATGCATCATCCGACTTATTTAGCGCAAAGTAAACAGATTGAATCAGCTAAGCAAACCGTATCCCTGTTTCAGCAAAAATACCAACCGCAATGGGGTGTAAATGCCAGCTACGGTTACCGTGGCTATCACCCCTCAGGGTTGAAACGACATGATTTACTGTCGGTTGGGGTCAGTTTTGATTTACCGTTATTTACTGAAAATAAACAAGATAAAGAGGTGCTGAGTGCGCAATACCGTACCGAAGCATTGAAAACTGCACAACTTTTAACACTAAAAGAGTTAGGCGCTGGGCTTGCAACCGAGCAGCAAGCGTTCAGGCAGCTACAAAAACGGCTGAAATTATACAAAACCACCATACTTGAGCAAAGTCACCAACAGTCTGAGGCCGCTTTGAGTGCTTACAATAATGATGACGGTGATTTTAATACCGCTGTACAAGCAAAAATTACAGAGCTGAATGCACGCATAGCGACCCTTAATATTCACGTTGAAAAACTAAAAACCCTAACACGAATTAATTATTATTTGGCAGGAAATTCTGCCTCAACGGATGATGCGACAGGAGTATCGAATGAACAGTAAAGTAACCTTCATCGTTGGGATTTTTTTAGGTGCTGGATTCACTTATTCGACTGTGAACTGGATTGCGTCAAGCACGTATTTAGATGCGAGCGTAAACAATTCTGAACCACAACCTTTATATTGGGTGGCGCCAATGGATGACAATTATCGCCGTGATAAACCGGGGCTTTCTCCGATGGGGATGGACTTAGTACCTGTGTATGCAAATGAGGGAAATCAAGAAAGTGTAAGCCCTGGCACTGTGATGATTGATCCCTCAGTTATTAATAATTTAGGGGTGCGCACGGCACCAGTACAACGAAAAGCATGGCAGCAACAAATTGAAACAGTTGGGTACGTACAATATGACGAAGACAGCATGGTGCATATACATCCGCGAGTTGAGGGCTGGATTGAAACGCTTTATGTTAAATCGGCTGGCGATAAGGTGTCTCAAGGGCAGCCGCTTTATACGCTTTATTCTCCTCAGTTAGTGAACGCGCAAGAAGAGTATCTTATTGCATTAAAACGCAATAACCAGACCTTGATGAGTGCCGCAGCCGATAGGTTAAGGGCATTACAATTATCAGATGAGTTTATAGAGAGACTTAAAAAACGTCAGAAAATACGTCAGTCAATCACTTTTTACGCATCACAATCGGGCGTTGTTGATGTATTGAAAATCCGTGAAGGGTTTTATGTACAGCCAGGTACGACGTTAATGAGCGTGGCAACGCTAGATCAAGTTTGGGTTGAAGCAGAAGTCTTTGAACGTGACACTGCGTTTATTGAATTAGGGTTACCAGTCACCATGACATTGGACTATTTGCCCAATAAGCAATGGGGAGGAAAAGTTGATTACATTTACCCAAGCTTAAATGCCACGACACGTACTTTGAGAGTGCGTTTGAGGTTTGATAATCCGCAACAACAGCTAAAGCCAAATATGTTTGCACAAGTGAGTATTGCAACCAAGCCTCAGCAAGCCCAGTTACACGTGCCCAAAGAAGCTGTGATACGCACGGGGAAACAAGATAGGGTGGTTTTAGCCTTAGGTGACGGTAAGTTTAAATCGGTAGTGGTTACAGTAGGCAGTGTCAAACATGATTTTATTCAAATTATAGATGGATTAGTTGAGGGGGATGAAGTGGTTACCTCGGCACATTTCTTAATTGATTCTGAGTCGAGTAAAAATTCCGACTTTATGCGTATGCATCATGATGATGTTAATAACACCGTATCGGTGCAGGCTAAAGTGCTATCAATAGATACCAAAAAGCAACAACTGACATTGGATCATGGTGCAATTGAAGCATGGCGCTGGCCACCAATGGTGATGGATTTCACCGTGAGTACAGCGGTAGACATAGTACAGCTTGATGAAGGTAAGCAGTATGTATTCGAAATTGAGAAAAATCATAACAGTGAATATAAAATCACGCACTTTTCACCAGTAACGGAGAACGCACAAGTACAAAGTGCGACGGTTACAGGGCGAGTGAATACCATTGATACCGTAACACGCGTGATCAACATTAGTCGTGGGCCTATCGCAAAGTGGCAACGCGATGCAGCGACAATGGATTTTGTATTGGCGGATGATGTAGACATTACCTTACTTGAACTTGAACAAAATATCACTTTTACCTTTGAGGTGCGAGATGACTTAATTGTGGTTGCGTTTACTCATTTAGATGCCACAGAGCGTGGCGATGAAAAAAATGGTATGAATACCATGGAAGGGATGCAGCATGATTGAGTCAGTGATTTATTGGTCGGTAAAAAACCGACTGTTTGTCCTAATGTTATGTATCATTATGGCCGTGGCTGGGGTGTTTGCGATTAAAAATACGCCAGTTGATGCACTCCCTGATTTATCGGATGTACAAGTTATTGTTAAAACCAGTTATCCGGGTCAATCACCTCAAGTGGTGCAAGATCAAGTTACTTTTCCACTCACCACCGCGATGTTATCTGTGCCTGGCGCTAAAACGGTGCGCGGTTTTTCTTTTTTTGGAGACTCCTATGTATACATCATCTTCGATGATGATACAGACTTATATTGGGCTAGAAGTCGCGTGTTGGAGTATTTAAGTCAAGTAGCGCCCACGCTACCTGCGAATGCTCAGTCACAGTTGGGGCCTGATGCAACAGGGGTTGGTTGGGTGTATATGTATTCACTGGTTGATAAAACTGGGCAGCACGATATTAGCCAATTGCGCAGTCTACAAGATTGGTTTTTAAAATATGAATTACAAGCGGTCTCTGGCGTATCTGAAGTGGCAGCGATTGGTGGCATGGTCAAGCAATATCAGGTTCAGGTCGACCCTGATAAGTTACGTGCATATGGTGTATCGCTGGCACAAGTGCAACTGGCGATTTCACGTGGCAACCAAGAAACAGGCGCATCAGTGGTTGAAATGGCGGAAGCCGAATATATGGTAACTGCAACGGGATATATTAAGAGTGTTGCTGATATTGCGGCGATTCCACTGGGTTTAAATAGCCAAGGCACGGCTCTGCGCATTGGGGATGTTGCACATATTAACCTAGGGCCACAAACTCGCCGCGGTATTGCAGAGCTTAACGGAGAAGGTGAAGTTGTAGGCGGAGTCGTGGTAATGCGTTTTGGTGAAAATGCCCAGCAGACCATTACGGGTGTAAAAGCGAAATTAGCGCAACTGGCTCAGGGCTTACCTGAAGGGGTCGAAATTGTGACCGTTTATGACCGTTCTATATTAATTGAGCAGGCTGTAGAAAACCTCTGGTCTAAGTTACTCGAAGAATTGGCGGTGGTGGCATTAGTATGTGTGGTTTTTTTGTTTCATATACGCTCGTCAATTGTGGCGGTGATCAGTTTACCTATGGGTATTCTTATCTCATTTATGGTGATGTATAGCCAAGGGATAAACGCCAATATTATGTCGTTAGGGGGTATTGCCATCGCCATAGGCGCGATGACCGACGGCGCGATAGTGATGATTGAAAATATGCACAAGCATATGGAAAAAACACCATTAACAGATGAAAACCGCTGGCAAGTTGTGAGCAAAGCGGCCTCAGAAGTCGGCCCTGCATTATTTTTTAGTTTATTGATCATCACTGTAAGCTTCTTACCAGTGTTTATTTTAGAGGCACAAGAAGGGAGAATGTTTGCGCCACTGGCATATACCAAAACCTACGCGATGGCTGCGTCTGCAGGCTTAGCGGTTACTTTGATCCCCGTGCTCATGGGGTACTTTATTCGTGGGAAAGTGATATCAGAGCGGAAAAACCCCGTAAATAGGGTATTAGTTGCGGCGTATATGCCGATTTTGAAAAAAGTATTAACGTGGCCAAAAGTAACGCTCGCTGTTGCAACGGTTATCACTGTTATAGGTTTTTACCCGATAAATAAAATTGGCAGTGAATTTATACCCCCATTGGATGAGGGCGACTTGATGTATATGCCTACCACGTACCCAGGTATTTCAATTGGTAAAGCTCGAGAGTTACTCCAGCAAACGGATAAGCTGATCCGCACAGTACCAGAGGTAGAGCTGGTGTTTGGCAAGGTGGGCAGAGCAGAAACTGCCACTGATCCTGCGCCACTCACGATGATCGAGACCTTTATAAAACTAAAACCTCGAAGTGAATGGCGTGATGGCGTGAGCACAGAGTCACTTAAGCGAGAACTTGACACATTGGTTAAGTTTCCGGGTGTGACGAATGCTTGGGTAATGCCAATAAAAACTCGTATCGACATGTTGGCTACTGGCATAAAAACACCAGTTGGTCTTAAAGTTGCGGGGCCAAGTTTAGATGTGATCCAAGATATCGGACAAGACATAGAACGTATTCTTTCAACTGTGGCCGGTACTGCATCGGTATATTCAGAACGCGTAGCAGGCGGTCGTTATATTAAAGTCGATATAAATCGTCATAAAGCAGCACGATATGGTCTGAACATTGCGGATATTCAACAAGTTGTCACAACCGCGATTGGCGGGATGAACGTGGCACAAACCATCGAAGGGCAAGAGCGTTACCCGATCAATGTGCGTTACCCGCAAGATTACCGTGACTCGCCAGAACAATTGGCACGATTACCTTTAGTGACCGCAGCTGGGCAGCGAATTGCATTAGGTGATGTTGCAAACGTTTATATCGAAAGTGGGCCACCTGGAATAAAAAGTGAAAATGCGCGCATCAATGGTTGGACTTTTATTGATATTGAACACAGTGATATCGGCAGCTATGTTAAGCATGCGCAACAAGTATTAGATCAGCAATTGGCATTGCCTGTTGGGTACTCTGTGACTTGGGCTGGGCAATATGAATACATGGCACGCGCAAAAGCGAAGCTTGCCTATGTTTTGCCTCTGACTTTGGCAATTATTGTGGTGCTGCTGTATTTGAATTTTCGTCGCTTTCGAGAGGTGAACATTATTATGGGCACATTACCATTGGCTATGATTGGTGGACTGTGGTTGTTATATCTAGAAGGATTTAATTTTTCTGTTGCGGTGGGGGTTGGGTTCATTGCCTTGGCTGGGGTCGCTGTAGAAATTGGCGTGATCATGCTGGTTTATCTTAATCAAGCACGCACGGCGGCGTTGGCTACTCATGAAAAATTGACCTCGGTGTTATTAATAGAGGCGATTTTACAAGGGGCCGGCATGCGAGTTAGGCCAGTAATGATGACCGTAGCAACCATTATTATAGGTTTATTACCAATTTTATATGGCAGTGGCACGGGCTCTGAAGTGATGAGTCGCATTGCTGCGCCTATGGTCGGTGGCATGCTCAGTGCTGTGGTGCTTGCATTATTAGTGCTTCCCGCGGTGTACTTTTTACTACACAAACCGAAGACTAATTGATTCTTTTAGGGATTTTGTGGTGAGCTGTTAGGCGATTTTATCGCGCTAAAGTGAGTGTAGTTTACGTTAATCTACGTACATGTGCGACAACGCAGTAATAATGCCAAACAGCTGCAGCTCACAGTGCAAGTCCTAACTGCAGTACTAAATAAAGTGCGCACTTTGTTGTTACTTTTTGATTAGGTTGACTGGGTAGTAAAACAGCGCAGTGCCGCGCTTTAAAGCACGCGAGGTGAATTAAGCCTATACAGCAAAGATCACATTCCTTAGAGAAAATTGAAAATATTTTGCGCATCGAATGAACCTTTAGTGCTTATTAAACGCCTTGTAGAAAAAGGTGATAGAGAAGGTGAAATCAACCGGATGAATTCAACAGAAATAGCACTACAGGTACTTGATGCACAATCAGGTGATAAACAGGCATTCTCGAAGTTGTGTGATGCCTTATATCAACCGAGCTTTCGTTTTGCGCTGAAGCTTGCAAAGCAGCAGGACTTCGCAAAAGATGTAACGCAAGAGGCATGGGTCACTGTGGCAAAAGACATTAAAAGTTTACGCGAGCCCAGTGCCTTTAAAGCCTGGTTATTTAAAGTGGTATACCGACGTTTTATTGATGCGGTGCGTAAAAAAACCGACTTTGAACCATTAACAGATGAACTGTTGGCAAATACGGCACCAGAACAAGAATACGATTTATTGAATTTAATCAATAAGCTGCCAGATATTGACCGCCATACGGTGTATTTGTTTTATTTTGAACAAATGACCATGAGTGACATTGCAATTGTGTTAGGTGTCGCCAGTGGCACAGTAAAATCACGATTACACCGTGCACGTAGCATGTTGGCACAACTGGCCAGTGACGAAGATTAAGAGGGAGAATATTGATGAATATTGATGAAAAAATAAAAGCAAGTTTAGAGGCAGAGCAACAACAGCTCGATCAGGTTATTGATGATAAAGGCTTGTTCACCATGCTGTCAAATGTGTACCAAGGCAGTATGCGCCGATGGGTACTGGTCAGTTCACTCGTTGCATTATTGGTCTCAATTGGGTTTATATATGCGGCGTATAGGTTCACCGTAACTGATGTACTTAGTGAACAGGTGTTTTGGGGGGTCTGGTTTATAGCGGGCTTACTGGTGCAAATAGCCATAAAACTATGGATATTTATGGAGATGAATCGTATATCAACATTGAAAGAAATTAAACGCTCAGAGTTAAATATCATGCGATTAATAGAGCGAGAATAACGCAATTCATTGGTTTAGCTTCTGGTTAAAAATCGGCTTTAAGGCGAGTAATAAAATTGCTCATTCACTTTAAGAAATGGGTGTTCCCCTATATAAAGTGAAAGAAAAATCAATAGTCACTAGGCTATCATTGTGTAGATCGAATGAGGTGCTTTATCAACATCTCTTTTTATCTAAGTTAACTTGATTAGGTTTAATTGGAGGGCGTATAATTATGTGCCTGTCCCATGTGCTCTTCTTCGCTACAGTTAGATGAAAAAAGGCCTAGCCTGCCTATACAAAACCCGACAAAGGCACGGTATATAAACCGCTTGGGTGTATTCAAATTAGGGTATATGGGCTCGAAGCTCATTAGGGGCCCTGAAATAACAGTTAAGCCCGGATATATGTTAGAGCAACGCTTTATTGCAAATGGGTCAAACGTCAAACAGTGGCAGCGACGAAATGAAAAAACGAGGTAGTTTATTCTACCCCGCCAGAGTTATTTTGTTTGACATACTGGGATTGTCCATATACGTCTACGTAAATTGACCTGTAAATTATATGATTACCGTATTAGATAGATAACTTAGTCTCCCTTAAGTACCTAAAGAACCGTGTTATAAAGTATATAATAAAGCCAATTAATATTAACCTTTCTACCCCATTAAGATACTTCCCATCAGAAAGATGAGCTTTATTTTCTCTACTAATAAATTTGCGTTCTTCAGTTTCTATTCTCGGGCTATACGCCACATTACCATAACCATACTCAACCAAAACCTTAACAACTTCATTCTGGCTCAATTTCTTTAAATCTTGACAAGATAAGTCGTCAATCAAAATTATAATATTTTCTGAATCGCCAGCCATCTTTATCGAATGTTCAGAAAATCGACCTCTTTTGCACTTAATTGTTCCTATCTTCCCAGAGTGCCACTCTGATTCCCGAAATTCACCAACACCTCTAATAAAAAACCCATTAATTAGCATTGATAAGCATATAACTATATTAATTAGTAAAATAAAATCGACTTTCTTAATTACCATTTCCATTAACCTTTGATATTTCTATTGGTAATAGCGTAATAGCGTAATAGCGTAATAGCGTAATAGCGGCTGCATCATCATATGAAGCAGGAGCAAGAAGCCCTTTAAACCCACTTGCAATATTTATATAAGAAATTGTTGCGTCCGTTAAAAGCTCAGCGTTAAGTGCACCGAAATTTTTCTGAATGAAACCTAGAGGTGACATATATGTCATGTTAAATTACTTTTTAAAGTTCTGGCATTCAACCATTTTACAAAATTGAATGTCTTTACTTGCAGCATACGAAATCACTGCTTCTAGATTTTCTGTTGTGATATGCCAAGGGCTTGTATAATTGCCAATTGCATGAGTCCCTAAATAGAGTGTTTCACCACCGCGTAGCGAATCTATTGCTTTAAAGATTCGTTCTAAATTAATAATATGTGAATCAATAGAATATCCAGTCATGATGGCTAAATCACTGCGTTGATTTCGGTACTCTAACCCACCCCAAGCAGCGAAGCGACGAACATGTGTAAAGTGCTTTAACAACGCTTCATCGGTTTCTTTGGTGCGTGCACCAAACGGGTAAGCAAATGTAGTCACATTTAGACCAAGCGCTTTCATATCCTCTAACTGACCAAGTATATCGTCTTCTAACCACTTTTCGACACCATGTTCTTTTGAGTAAATTGCAGCATGCCTATGAAGTGCACCATGGTGACCAATTTCGTGCCCTTGAGCTTCAATTTCTAATACACGTTGTTCATCAATCAAAGCTAAGTGACTAACAAAATAGGTAATAGTCGCATTATACTTTTCAAACAACCATAAGTGCTCGTATAGTGAGTTTAGGGCACCACCATCATCAAATGAGAGATTTATTTGCTTTGGCCACACGTTATCACGGTTATAATGAAATGCATTCACTAACCGTTGTAGCTCTGGCACCAGAAAGTTTTTTTCAGGTGCATCTAACATTGCTTCATCAAATGCCCAGAGATCAGGTTTACCCGCATCATCTGCCAAACCTTTAACACCAGACTCAATCAATAGCTCTGGTGTTAAATCAGTTTTTCCTACCACATTATACAAACTAACCACTGAGCACACCCTATCGCGTAATTCACTTTCCTCAAGAAAATTCGTTGTATTTTCTAAATAGATAGTCGCTGCAATAACAGACTCTGTATCAACACAGGCGAGCTGTGCGTTATCAAAATCGTCAAAACTGAGTAACTGGGCATCTGGACTACCTTGTGCGTTGACAATTTTTGACATTGACTCCTCTGGAGTAGGTGGTGCTACCGGCGGTGGTGTTACCGGTGGTGGTGTTACCGGCGGTGGTGTTACCGGTGGTGGTGTTACCGGCGGTGGAGTTACCGACGGTGGTGTTACCGGCGGTGGAAGTGACTCTGGCGTTGTCGATTCAATAATTTCTGCATCAGCCAATACTTTTTGACTATCATTTCCATTGCCGCACCCTGTTAATAAAGTTAAAAAGCAGAGAAAAAACACATGTACTTTCATTGTTCGTGTCCCGAATATATTTAAAATGTCGAGCATTCTAATATAGGAACAAAAATACCTCAATGGGGTACGTGGTGGTATCCCCTCCAAAACCCGAATAAAAACACAAAAGCAACAACTTCCAAACACATCACACTGTAATGTTACGCCTTTCACACAAACAGTTTAGATAAAAGCACGGCTACTAGGGTGTGTTGATCTTTCACATTGGTAGCCAACAAATAACACAAGCCAAAGCGACCATACTTTCATAATTTGCTTTGAGCTTATCGTACCGAGTTGCTATTGCTCGGTACTTCTTTAATTTCTCAAAGGCATTTCCCATTAAGTGCCGATACTTATATAAACACCTGTCAATATCGTCATAACCTAGAGATGACACTTAACCTAGCGATGACATATATAGACACACAGGGAGTGTCGATATATGTCACCTCTAGGTTTCATTTCAGTGTAAAGCGCATATTATCCATTCGACTTTGTGACATTAAGCAGTATCTCAGAGGTATTTCTTAACGGCTGACGATATTTTAAAGTGGGTGTCAGCGTTCGTTTCGCTTTCATTCTTATTTGCTACAGACTGACCATGCAATTAAACCGTCACTACGTATTTTTAGTGACGGTTTAATTAACTTAGCTATCTGACATTTAATGTATTTTTATCACTTTAGGATTATTTTTGCCTTGGGCTCCACTCTAGTTTTGGTAGCTCGACATAAGTTTTCCAATCTTTTCCATCTTTGGAGTGCCAGATATACTCTTCACTCCAACCACTATATATCCACAGCTTGTCAGCGAACTTAGCGCCGGTTAAATAGGCGTTAAACCTAGATATAATTGGGCTTGCTTCTATCGTCCAGTCTACTCCGTTATCAGATGAATAGGCTGCGCTGTATCTAACGTTTGATCCGAGGCCTTGTCCGTTAATCATCCAAAGCTTGCCGTTAAAGTTGAAGACTTTATTAGTATAAGCATATTCATTCCGAATGTTGGGATCAGCATTTCTTAGGCGCCAATTAACCCCATCTTCTGATGACCAAATTTCGTTAGCCCCGACTAGGATTCCGTTACTGTCCCAGACATGGCCACCGTACATCCATAATTGGTCATTGTGGACAAATAATGTAGGCTTACCTCTAGGGTTGTATGCTGCTGAACTATTTTCCATGGTCCAGTTGAGTCCGTCTTCGGTTGAATATATAGTGCTATTTTCAGCAGAGTAAGAGTCTCCATATAACCATAGCTTATTTTGAAAGACGATTGCAGATGCTAATCTCCATACAGGGAACCCTAGATTTGGTTGAATCAATGTCCAATTGATTCCATCATCAGAGCGCCATACATCTGACTTACCTATTGATGCGCCACCTGTTCCTATTCCTCTTCTACCGCCTATTAGATAGAGATGCTCATTAAATTCAATTAATTCAAAGTGTGCACGTCCCTTGAATGGCGCGTTTGCAACCTCGACTTGCCAGTTTATTCCATCTGTAGAAGACCAAATGCCAGTTTGCCAAATGGTATCGTAACCTTTAGAGGATACACCTCCCATCAACCACAACTTACCTTTAAAGGACACCATTTGAGCGCCATACCCAAGTTTAAAAGGGGGTAAGGAAGGTGTTACATGGACGGTATTAGAAACATAGTCTTCGTGGGCAATTTTAATATAGGCACTTTGGTGTGCTAGTGTGTATAGAGAGCGCTTAATTTTTATAAAGTCATCTTGAAGTGGTAGTGCATCTGTTGCGGATATAAGATTCATCTTCGAATTATAACAGGCAGTGTAATTGGCTATATCACAGTTGGCGTCGGTACTTCTGTATAGCTCAAGTTGCTGACTTTGTTTACTCCATGTTAGCT
Organism: Pseudoalteromonas sp. MMG013; assembly: GCF_018100885.1. Classification (NCBI taxonomy): domain Bacteria; kingdom Pseudomonadati; phylum Pseudomonadota; class Gammaproteobacteria; order Alteromonadales; family Pseudoalteromonadaceae; genus Pseudoalteromonas; species Pseudoalteromonas sp. MMG013. The sequence continues at coordinate 321,893 of NZ_JAGJEE010000002.1, forward strand.
CTGCATTTGTTAAGCTGATGGCAATACTGAGCTCATCCAATATATAGCTGATATCAACATCATAGGAAGCCGTTGATGCATTGTATAAAGCATCTGAAGCTTTTGTTGCGGTTATTGTTGCAACCCCGTCTTTGAGTAATATTAATTTTCCTGTTTCTGAATTGACATCGACCACTGAGGTGTCACTGGATTGATACATTATAGTGCCTGAGCCAGTGCCTCCTGATAAAGGATTGCTCTGTATCGGTGTATCAATAAATAAATCTAAAGAGCTAGATTGGAATGATAGAGGCTCCTGCTCTCTTTTTGTTACATTAACTGTAAACTGAGCCGTTTGAGGTTCATAAAAAGTATCCCCTAATTTAATCAGGGTAATGGTAGCTGAGCCTGCTTTCACAGGTTTCAGTAAACCCGTGTCGGTATTAATGATCACAACTTCAGCATTGGATGTCGAATAGGTAAGCTTTCCTTCTCCGCCGCCCCCTGTAAAGTGATTGGTTTTAGTTTCATCTACATAGATGTATAGTGTGTCTTGTTCAAAAACAAGGTCGTCTTGACTTCTTCTATTGAGCGTCAGTGAATAAGACGCTTCTGTTGAATTATATATTTCATCTGCGGATTTGGTGGCTTTTATGGTTGTTGTTCCTTTACCTACAAAAGTTACTTCTCCGGATGCAAGGTCAATAGTCGCAACGTCTGGATCACTCGAGCTATAGGTTATTGAGCCTGCACCACTTCCACCATTTAACATATTGATAGCAGGAGAGTCATCAACAAATAAATTGACTGTCTCATAGTTAAATTTGAGTGGTATTTGTTCCTGCTTTATTACAGATAATGCGAAGCTAGCAGATGCCGGTTCAAATTTTCGGTCTGCGTGCTTAGAGACTGAAATTTCTACTTGGCCTGTACTGATGAACTGGATTTCCCCACTGGTAGTATTGACCGTTGCAACACCTGTATTACTCGATACAAAAATAAAAGCGCCATCACCGCTTCCACCATTGAGTGGGTTTGTAAAGTTTGAATCGTTCATAAACTTTGTGACATGGCTTTCACCAAAAAATAGTGGCTCTTGCTCACGTTTATTAACTTCAACTGAATAACTGGCAGATGCTGACTGGTACTGAGAATCAACACTTTTGGATACAGTAATGGTTGCACTTCCTGCTCCAACACCTTTTATTTGCCCTGTTTGAGGGTTCACAACTTCTACTATTGATGAGTCTGACGATGAAAACGTTATTGCTCCCGTGCCTGAGCCTCCAGATATCTCATTAATTGATGGAATCTCGTCTACTAAGATTTGGACTGAAGTTTCAGTGAATGAGATGGCTATTTGTGGTACTTGGCTATTACCTTCGCTGCTATTACTGTTGCTAGTATCACTGCCGCCGCCACACGCTGCTAATAGGAATAGCAGAATAAAGTAATAAAATGAATGTAATCTACTCATTATACGTCTCTAAAAAAGGCGCATATAAACACATAACACTTATAAAATCAATGCATATACAGGAATAAGTTAAGGAAGGGCTATCCGCGGACATCCACTTAAAAAGCTGCCTAGAAATAAACTAGACATATATGGACACTCCCGGTGGTATGTCAAACAAAATAACTCTGGCGGGGCAGAATAAACTACCTCGTTTTTTCATTTCGTCGCTGCCACTGTTTGACGTTTGACCCATTTGCAATAAAGCGTTGCTCTGACATATATCCGGGCTTAACTGTTATTTCAGTGCCCCTAATGAGCTTCGAGCCTATACACCCTAATTTGAATACACCCAAGCGGTTTATATACTGTGCCTTTGCTGGGTTTTGTATAGGCAGGCTAGGCCTTTTTTCATCTAACGCTGTATTTAAACATTACCTTGAATCTGGTTGCATGAACGTATGGGGCGGTAATATTCATTTTTAGGGGGGGAGTTACAGACTTATCAACACTCAAAGAAATCACGCGTTCAGGCTTAAATAATATCATGCGATTGATAGAACTAAAGTCATTTAATGCCTTATTTGATTCTCCTTTTAACATGATAAAAAAGCACGACTCACTGGAAACATATGTGTCGTGCTATTATTTACATCAAGTTAAAATACCAACGCTTAGAATACAAAGTCTACGCCGAGGCTGATAGCGCGAGCATCTCCATGATATGCCCAGCCTGTTGCTTTATCTCCTTGGTCAACAAATTTGTCATACTGTATTTTAAATGCGGCGTTCGGCAGGAAGTTATAGCGAACACCATAGCTAAGTACGTAGTGTTCTTCTAAGTCTTCCGTAGGCACCTTTGTTCGCTCTTGATCAGCTTTTGAATAGGATATATAAGGTTGGTAGTCATCCCAATTGTATACTAGTGACAGTAAGTAAGTTGGAAATTCAGTGCCGACCTCATCATCATATTCCACAAAGTTAACATCAAACAATAAGGTAAATTGATCTAACGAAACATTGCCGCCAACACCGATAAAGGTTTGTGAAAAAGGTGTGTATGGGTCGATGCTGCCATCTTGCTGAATCGTTTCTCTATCACGATCGTTTTGAAAATAAACAAACCGTACATCAAAGTTGTCGCCTGAAATATTCCAATTCATGCCGGTAATGTCAGTCCAAAACTCATTGACAGTTCGAGCATTGCCCCCGTAAAGTTTGTTGTAATACAACATTTCTACATTATCGTCTGAATATTCATTACCGTAAAATACCGTTAATGTATTTGAATAGTCACCTATTTCAAAATCATACAGTGCACTAATGCCATTAAACTGGGTAACTTGCCACCAATACAAATTTGACGGTGGGCGCATCCACGGATACGCATAACCCACTTCCGAAAACTCAGAAAAATAGTACATGGGTATATTACGCCGACCTGCCATCAATGTAAGATCGTCAGTCGCTTGGTAGGTCACGTAGTACCAATCAAACTCGGGCTCAAAATCATCGATGCCTTTGGCAACTAGTTGTGCGGTGACAGAAAAGTTGTCGGCTAAGTCCATGACACCTTGAACAGCAAAGATAGACTCAGGTTTAATACTAATATCGTTATCGTATTGACCAACATCGTAAAAATCGGCGGTGAGTATTTCATCTCGTGTTTGACCTGGGTTTAAAGGGTCATCAACGGTGCCGAGTGTTTTACCTGCGATAACGGATCCATAACCACTGATGCGCATTTCAGCAAAAGCACATGATGAAACGAGCATCGCGATACTAGAAGTAACAGTGAGTAATTTTTTCATAATCATACCTCTACTTAAAATGTGGCTACAACTTTAACGGTGTCTGAGATTGCGCTTGCGTCGACATAACCAATTGCATCGGGATTTGATGCGACGGCCGCAATTACATCGCTGGCTGAACCCATTTCTTGTGGGGGAGTACCTTTACCTGTAAATAAAATTTTAGACCAGTAGGCCTTCACTTGACTGCTCGACTTACCAATCACTTTTTTATTGAATTCGTCGGTAACAGGGTCTTTAGAGCTGGTGCTGATTAAAATCGCAGAGCGGCCATTGGAGAAAGACTTGGCTTTACCCAAAAAAATCTTCTTAATGTGCTTTTGATCAAATGAAGAAGCGTTGCTGGGGTGAACAACGATAGCGACTTCGGCGAAGGCGCTAGAGGTATTAAATAAACTGAAAGTGGAGACAGCTAGAATAACTTTCCACGTTACTTTTTTTACAGGCCATAACATATGAAATTCCTTGTGTGATTGCAGTGAGTTATAAATTATTCTTACAAAAGTAAAAATAGCTGCAACTGTACGTTAAGCAAGTATTTATAGAGAAAATATTAGTGATTAGATAGAGAATAGCGTCTTCTAAGGCATTGAATTTCGGTTGTAAGAATTGCGCTGCTGATAGCTGATAGGTTCAGAGCTAGGCGATACAAAAGTAACACGTTTTTTAGGTGGGCAATTTGCTCTTTTATTGCAAGGTTTGATATTTTCATCTTAATATCGCGTATTTATACAACATAACAATATTGGCATAAATTCCATTCGTTACACTTTATGCTGCCAACACTTTTGACGTTGAGTTATGAGCATCTGAGTGTGTAACGAGTCGCTTAGTAGCGCAATAATGTATTTAACAAATGTGTAGTAAAAGCAGTATTAAGCCACATGCATGTGGCTATTTTAATCGGTAATTACCATCAAGTAGTGGGTATAATTTCCCAGTCGGTACACTGTAGGTGGTCGCTAGTCGCGTTGCAAAGTGCAGACCAAATAGTCACAAAATGGGCTTTTTGAATATCACTACCACTGTGCATAATACTATTTGAAATAGCGGTTAACAGAGGGGGACCAGACAGGTAAGGGTGAGAATTCTTATATTTCTTATAGATCCAGTTATCTTGACCTAATTTATCTTTAAGTTGTCGTTTACGTGTAGAGTGTAGGTCGTTTTGTTCATCTATTTTTTGCTGCGCATACCTTGCTTCTGGCTTTTTAGCCGTGGTGGTGGTTGAGATTAAGTTTGGCAGTGGAATATTCGCTTGTGTAACCATTTCGGTGTAACCATCTTGCATTAAACGTAAACGGTCGGACCCAGTTGTTACGGAGGTGGATGCTAAAGTGACCGGCCAAACGCGATCCAGTTGGATTTTCGATAGGGTTGATGTGCTGTGAATGCCTAGGTACTCATCAGGTAAGCCAAGCATATGTCCAAATTCGTGTGTCATAACTATGTATTTGTGAGGCACGGTTCGTTCGACATTGTTCGGCGTTCGAATAACAATGAGTGCCCCCCCATCTTGACCTGAAACGGTATGGTTGCGTGAGCGTGTTTTTAGAAATTTAACGGCGTCTTTTGCCCATTGTTCAGAAGTATCTGATGCAATGGCAAAGTTATCGCCAGTAATACGCGTGTTAATGTAGTTAGCAATCGCAGTGGCACGATTGGACTCTAAATTGTGCGTAAACATGCCGTCATTTTTACCTTTTAGGCCGATGACATACGCTTTAATACCCAGCACATCAGATGTTCGCCTCATTCTAACAATCGCAAGAAAGCGATCTAGGTAAGTTTTCATGCTTGATGCCAATATATGCTGATTTGCTGAAAAAGTAACATAGTCCCCATCACCAGCTGGCAATAAACTGCGTAATCCGGCGCGGATCAGCCCTTCTTTGTAATTAAAAATGTATTCTTGATTTTTGGTAATATCAACTTCGTTGGCGAAATTGTTCACGCCACACACATGTGGGGTTACACCGTGATTTATGCCGCCACTTGATTTATATCGGGCCAGTTTTTTTACTTCAATAACATATTGGCAATAGGCAGGGTTGTTTACTTGGGCAATGACAAAGTCAATATTCATGACAAACTCTTCCCAACCCGGTTTGATACAGCGAATTTTATAGTTATTGGACCATTTATCGATAATGGCACGGCGCGTTGCTCGTTTAAAATCACTTTTTTGAGTCATTGTCCAAGTCAGTTGATCTTGGGTATTATCAATAAATCGATAAAAAACTTTAACTATCACGGTGATTTTTTTCTTGTGCGGCTCTACTCTAAGGTCAAACTTTCCGATGTTGGTAGCAGGTACAAAATTTTTGACAACTAAGTTACCCCTTATGCCATCCCTGATAAATGCATCTTTCATTTAAACTCTTTTTATTGCACTGTAAATTACGCGTAACTATAGCGTAATGTTTTAGGGGGAGCAAAATTTAAGTTTTTATATTTAAAGCATTTTTTAAATTTAATAAGCTGGGGTGAAGCGCTGTAAGCCTTGCTTTAATCATTTTAAAAGATGTATTTGCGAAAATATGAACCGGTGATTGGAAGTATTATAAATACGCTCACATAGTCATTCTTTACGGTGATAAAAAATCTTAAACCCAAAGCATAAAGTTGTTCACTCATGCTTGTTTTATCAAAGATCTATTTGGCTATCAGTACGCAGCTGTGATGGTGTCATACCGAAAAACCGCTTAAACAGCTTACTGAAATAGCTAGGATCTACAAATCCGGTATCAAAACATACGGATGATATAGGCAGCGTTGTCTCGATAAGTAGTTTGCGCGCTTGTTCTAATCTGATCTCAATCAAAAATTGCTTAGGGGTTTTAGCTAGGTGTTTTTTAAATCGTCGCTCTAGTGCACTAACTGACAGGTGAGCGATGTCAGCAAGTTGTTCGACAGTGATCTGATTGTGATAATTGGTGCGAATAAATTCAACCGGTGTTTTTATGGCGTCAATATTGGCGAGCGTGGTTGAAGTTTTCTGTAAATGCCGTGTTATACCATAAGTGCCGATGATCTTATTCTTGTCATCCAAAATGGGTCTTTTTGTGGTGGTAAACCAAGCTAAATCTCCCTTTTTGGTTTGATTCATTTCGAACCGCTCAGTGACGCACTCTCCTTTGAGTACATTGTTATCGTCTTGAATAAATTGGCGAGCAACATGAGACGGCGAAAAATCAAAATCATTCTTGCCAATAATATTTTCTAACCGTGAAACCCCCATGTGCTCTAAAAAAGTATGGTTCGCATATATAAAACGGTGCTTAGAATCTTTTACCCAAAATAAAATGTCTGGAATGAAATCGTACATGAGTGCTATTTGCTTTACTCCCATTTTCTCCATGAAAATTAGTTGGTTATCGTTCTTTTTCATCGCTTTGCAACCTCTGCTTTTGGTCGGGGCTTAAAATGACATGACGCTGAATTAGTTATATAGTTCACTGAATTTATCTTACCCACATAAGTGACAAAATCATAGACTGGTCGTTAAAGAATGAAATGAAAAAATGAGTAACAGCCCGTGAAAAGAATAAAAATGGGGATGGTAGGGGGAGGCAATGGTGCGTTTATTGGTGCAGTACACCGTATGGCTGCCTCATTAGATGGTGGTATAGAGTTAGTGTGTGGTGCTTTTAGCGCCAATGAACAAAGCTCTATGAGCTATGGGCAAAGCTTAAATTTAGATCCTGCTCGATGCTATGGTTCTTACCAACAAATGTTCATTGAAGAAGCGAAACTACCCTCTTCACAAAAAATGGATTTCGTCGTTGTGGTCACGCCGAATCATTTGCATTTTCCTGTTGCTAAAATGGCACTAGAAGCTGGGTTTCATGTGCTCAGTGATAAACCCGCCACTTTTGATTTAACACAAGCATTGCTGTTAGAGGCGTTGGTGGAAAAGTCTGGGCGTTTGTATGGACTGACACATACATACACGGGCTACCCATTAATCAAACAAGCAAAGCACCTTGTGAAGCAAACTGATTTTGGTCGAGTTACAAAAGTGGTTGTGGAATATAGTCAAGGCTGGTTGGCGGTGGATGATGATAACAAGCAAGCTCAGTGGCGACTCGACCCACAGCGCAGTGGCATGAGTTGCTGCATGGGAGATATCGGTGTTCATGCTGCAAACCTTGCTGAGTATGTGAGCGGTTCAAATATTACGGCAATCTGCGCAGATTTAACCGCCAGCAAAACAGGCCGAATACTTGATGATGATGGCAGTGTGTTATTACAGTTTAATAATGGCGCAAAGGGCGTTTTGCTTGCCAGTCAAGTGGCGGTTGGGGATGAAAATAATTTAACGCTGCGCGTATACGGAGAGCATCAGTCTCTGCAGTGGAGCCAACTTGACCCCAATACTTTACTGTTAAAATCAGCAGTTCACCCAACACAAGTGATCCGCACCGGTATGGCCAGTCTTTGCACGCAGGCGAAAATGGCTACGCGTTTACCCAGCGGACATCCTGAGGGATATATTGAAGCCTTTGCCAATATATATCGAAATTTTACGATGCAGATCCGTGCCTTCGAACAGGGGGATGCTACGGCCGTGCATAACTTTGACATACCAGACATCTCAGATGCTGTTAGGGGTATGGCATTCATTGAACATGTTGTTGCAGCGAGCCAATCAACACAGAAATGGCACCCAATATCATTGGTGCCCACACCGAGGTCAATATGAATCAAATAAAAGGCCCTGGCATATTTTTAGCACAGTTTATTCAGGATGAAGCGCCATTTAACTCTTTATCAGAAATCGGCCAATGGGTTGCTGATTTAGGTTATAAATCAGTGCAAATCCCGACGTGGGACAAACGCATTTTTGACCTAGAGCTGGCGTATGAAAGTGACAGTTATTGCGACGAAGTGAAAGGGACTCTGCAAGATTTAGGGCTGCAGATCAGTGAGCTTTCAACGCATTTACAAGGTCAGCTCGTGGCGGTTCACCCAGCGTATGATAAACAGTTAGATGCCTTTGCGCCACTTGAGTTCCAAGGGAATGCACAGGCACGCACACAATGGGCCATTGCACAATTGAAGATGGCAGCAAAAGTCAGTGAAAAATTGGCACTCACTGCACATGCTAGTTTTTCAGGGTCATTGTTGTGGCCAAGTGTTTATCCGTGGCCGCAACGGCCAAGTGGACTCATTGACGAAGGGTTTGCGGAGCTCGCCAAGCGTTGGACTCCTATTCTTAACACATTTTTAGACAGCGGAGTTGATGTGTGTTTTGAACTACACCCGAGTGAAGATTTGCACGACGGAGCGACGTTTGAACGATTTTTGACAGCAACAAATGCGCATCCAGCTGCAAATATTCTTTATGATCCGAGCCACTTTGTTTTGCAGCAGCTTGATTATCTCGCTTTTATTGACCATTACCATGAGCGTATCAAAGCGTTTCACGTTAAAGACGCGGAATTTAGAATGAATGGCAAAAGTGGCGTATATGGCGGTTATCAAGATTGGCAACATCGGCCTGGTCGTTTTCGTTCGTTAGGTGATGGGCAAATAGATTTTAAGCAAGTGTTTAGCAAGCTGACTCAATATGGGTTTGATGGATGGGCGGTGCTTGAATGGGAGTGTTGTATAAAAGATGCGCACGAAGGCGCCAAAGAGGGCGCGCCATTTATTAATAAACACCTTATTAAACCTGCACAGCGTGCGTTTGATGATTTTGCATCGAGCCAAGCTGACAGTCAATTGAATCGCCAAATTTTGGGTCTAATGGAGTAAAACAATGAATCATATTCAGTCAAATAAACTGTTTATTGCTTGCTGTTTAGCGTTAACGGTTACGGCTATGACGTTTGCAATTAGAGCTGCAATATTAACCCAACTTAGTCAAGACTTCGCGCTCACGGACACCGAGCTTGGGTGGGTTAACGCAATGGCTTTTTTGGGGTTTCCTGTTGCGACTGTTATTGGTGGGTTGTTGTACAATACGCTGGGCGCAAAAAAATTGCTGGTAGTCGCTTTTGTCGGACATGTTATTGGCTTAGCATTAACTATCAGCGCTGTCGGGTTTTGGTCGTTAATCATTTCAAGTTTTTGTATTGGTTTTGCAAACGGTGCCGTAGAAGCTGGGTGCAACCCTTTGGTTGTGCAGCTGTATAAAAATAATAAAACAACCATGCTCAATCGCTTCCATGTCTGGTTTCCTGGTGGCATTGTTATAGGCGCATGTGTTGCGATGGGGATGTCGCATTTAGCGCTATCTTGGCAAAGCCAAATCGCGATTATGTTCATCCCTACCGGTATTTATGGTTATTTAATCGTACGTCATACTTTTCCACACACTCAAACAATACAAGCTGCTACGGCTGTAAACGTAAAGAGTTTGCTCTCACCACTCTTCATATTTATGGCTTTTTGTATGTCTTTGACTGCGGTAACAGAGCTTGGCACACAGCAATGGATTGAGCGAATTTTAGGGGCGTCGGGCGCAAGCCCAATGGCGATTATGGCAATGGTAACCGGATTAATGGCGGTCGGTCGTTATTTTGCTGGCCCCTTAGTACATGCGCTTAATGCGACTGGTGTGTTACTTGTCTCGGCGATATTTGCGATGTTGGGCATATTTTTAATGAGTGTTGCATCTGGCGTGGAAGTGTACATTGCAGCCTTTTTCTTTGCGCTTGGCGTAACGTACTTTTGGCCCACAATGTTGGGCTTTGTTGCCGAAAAATTGCCACAAACAGGCGCGATAGGATTGTCTCTGATGGGCGGAATTGGCATGCTATCGGTCAGCATTTGGAGCCCCGTTATAGGAAATTGGATCGACCTATCAAGAGAGTACGCTTTGCAGCGTAACTTATCAGCAGCTCAAGCTGAACTGATCGCTGGGCAAACAACACTCGGGTATTTGATGATATTTCCATGTGTACTGATATTTGCCTTTTCTATTTTATTGGCGTACCAACGTAAAAATAATAATTTTGAGCAAAATGAAGATGTTGCATAGGAGTACAGCAATGAGTGAAACAGTGGATATTGACAATAACAGGCGGCATTTTCTACACAGCTTTACGGTCTTGCTTGGGAGTGCGACGGCGGCACAGCTTATTGATGGCTCTGGGTTGTCGTCAGCCCTAGCTTATCGGGCCAAAGAAGACAGTACGGCGCAAGATGCCATGGTATTTAAGCAATTACACATGCAAATGCTTAAGTGCATATGTGACCTAATTATGCCCAAAACCGAGACTTTATCGGCCAGTGAATTGGATGTTCATGGCTTTGTTGATCATCAACTGAACACAGTGTATTCACAGCATCAGCAAGTACAAGCAATTGGTTTATTAGAAAAAATGACACGTGCAAGTCAGACTCATTTTAAGCATGACTTTCATGTATTGCGCTCCGCTGCGCAGTTAGAAATTCTGGCGTCTATTGAGAATCAGAGTATGGGTTTTACTGAGCAAGATACAACGATATTTAAGCTGCTAAAGAGCTTGATTGTATTTGGTTATTTTACCACTGAGTATGGGGCCACTGAGGTGTTGAAATATCAGGCGATACCTGGTGGATACCGAGGTTCAATTCCCTATAAATCAGTAGATAGCAGTTGGGGGTCTCTAGGGTTTTACTAGATAAACATCATGACAGACTTATATATTAAAAATACCAAAGAAAAATTCGATGTGCTCGTAGTTGGTTCAGGCATAACCGGTGGGTGGGCGGCAAAAGAGTTCTGTGAACGTGGATTCAAAACTTTGATGGTTGAGCGCGGGCGAGTTGTTGAGCACCAAAAAGATTATATTGGAGAGCATAAAGGCCCGTGGTTGTTTGACAATCGTATGAAAGTTGACAACTTACTGACGGCGCAACAACACTACGTACAAAAGCTATGCTACGCCTTTAGTGATTCGACCAAGCACTTTTTTGGTAATGATAGAGATTTACCTTACTCGACAGCAAAAGGCACGGGTTTTAGTTGGATCCGTGCAAATCAATTAGGGGGAAAGTCGTTGCTTTGGCATCGGCAATCTTATCGCTTTAATCAGTGGGATTTCCAAGCGAATAAGGCGGATGGATATGGTATTGATTGGCCGTTACGGTATGCAGATTTAGCACCTTGGTATGACCATGTTGAACAGCATGCGGGCATTGCCGCACACAACGATAATTTAGATGTTTTACCGAATAGTGTATCGCAGCCGGCTTTTGAATGGACCGCACCTGAGAAAATGCTCAGAGATAAATTTAGCTCACTATACCCAGATAGGCCTATGGTGATGGGACGGGCTGCACATTTAACAAAACCTACTCAGCTGCACCTATCTCAAGGCAGGGTAAAATGTCAGGCGCGTAATGAATGCCAAAAAGGTTGCTCATTTGGCGCATATTTTTCGACCCAAAGCTCAACGTTACCCGCAGCAGCTAAAACGGGAAATTTACACATCGCGCCAAATAGTGTGGTGCATAGTTTAATTTATGACGCTCGTCGAAATAGAGTCACGGGTGTGCGAGTGATTGACAATGACACCCTAGAAACACGAGAGTATTTTGCCAAAGTGGTATTTTTGTGCGCGTCTACGTTAGGCTCTACACAAATTATGCTGAATTCAAAATCACACTCTTTTCCCAATGGTATTGCAAATAATTCCGGCGTATTAGGACATTATTTGATGGACCACAATTACAATGCGGGAGCTGTGGGCATCGTTGAGGGGTTTGACGCAGAGTATTATTCTGGTCGGCGTCCAACTAGTCCCTATATTCCAAATTTTCAGTATAAACCAAGCCGCTATGCAAAGGGTTACAAGCGAGGATATGCGCTTGCCGCATGGTCAAGCCGTGAAGATTGGCGAGCAATCGCAAAGCAAGATGGCTTTGGGGTGGATTTTAAGCGTAAATTAACACAAGCAGGAAGGTGGCGGTTTGGTTTGTCTGCGCAAGGAGAAATGCTACCAAGGTATGAGAATCATGTGGCACTTCATGCTACGAAAACAGATAAGTGGGGGATACCGCAACTCGTTATAGATTGCCAATGGTCAGACAATGAAAAGCGCATGATGGATGACGCCGCCGATACAGCGAAAGAGATGTTGACCAAGGCAGGTTTAAAAGACGTGTATAGCTATACACGCTATCATGAGCGTCACCCTGGGATTGCAATTCACGAAGTGGGCACCGCTAGAATGGGCGCAGACCCAAAAGCATCGGTACTGAACGGTTTCAACCAGTGCCACGATATTCCAAATCTTTTTGTCACTGATGGCGCCAGTTTTTGCTCTACTGCCACGGTTAATCCATCACTGACATTTATGGCAATCACGGTGCGAGCAGTTGATTACGCCGTTAATGAACTTAAAAATAACAGGATTTAAGGTAACACGAATGAGTAAAACATTAGCCGTAATGGCATTATCAAGTTGCGCTTTGATGGGGTGTCAAATAACAGACAATAAGCAAACACAGCCAGATGCAACAGCCTCAACACAGCAAGCCGCTAAAGTCAGTGTGCAATTGTGGTCAGTGAAAGATACATTAAAACAAGATTTCAAAGGGACATTACGACAGTTGGCCAATATGGGCTTTGAAGGCGTTGAGTTTGCAGGCGAATTTGGCCCGTATAAACATGATCCTAAAGGGTTAAAAAGCTATTTAGATTCACTTGGGCTGCAAGCTAGTGGCGCACATATTGATTTTAAACAGTTCTCAGATGAGCAATTTGCCGACAGTGTGCACTTTTATCAAACGTTAGGCGTGAAATATTTAATTGATCCATGGGAAAAGCGCGCGTGGGACCATACTCAAGTCGCCAGTGTTGTGGATGATTTGAATCGTTTAGCTGATAAGCTTGAGCCTTATAATATGCAAATTGGGTATCATAACCATCAACATGAATTTGCAGATTATAAAGAGTCAACATTTTGGGATTACATTGCTGAAAATACAAAATCAAATGTGGTGTTGCAACAAGATGTAGGCTGGACTTCCTTTGCAGGTAAAGACCCGGTGTCTTATGTTAAAAAATACCCAAACCGTACCATCACCACGCATTATAAAGTGGTTATTCCAGAACAGAATTCAGCGGATCTATCTCCGATCATCGGCCAAAATAACGGCATAGATTGGTATAATTTAACGCAAGCTTTGTACACTGACGGAGGTGTACAGTGGATTGTGTTAGAGCAAGAGGACTACCCAGAAGGACTTACGCCATTACAATCGGTTAAATTATCGAAGTTAAATTTAGATAAAATTTTACAGTAACTATTTGATTAATTTATTTTTTATTAATCAGTGTGGTTAATGGAACGCGCTTTTCAGATATTTAACGTATCGAAATATATCGATGTGCTGTGATTTAAGCTCGATAGACCGCTTAATCACAGCCTGATTATTTGTACGAGGTATTAAGGCGTTTAAGTCTTATAATGCGCACTGTAGATGCTTAGCTGTGGTTAAGGTAAAAGCATAGTAAAACGCTTAATTCCACCGTGAATAAAGGATTTTATTCACGGTGTGAGGAGTGACTCACCGTTATGTGCCTGGTAGCTCAACAATGCGCCAATAATGATCTAAGAGTTTGACCAACTCATCAAAACCATGTTGTAGATTTTCTTTTACAATATAACCTGCGATGTTTTGATCATAGGCAGCAAACTTATCTTGCTCATCCTTACTGGTGGTTAGCACAAAGACGACGCTACCTTTGAGCTGTTGATCGTTTCGTAGCTCAGCTAAAAGCTCAAGACCACCCATTCGTGGCATGTTAAGGTCGAGCAAGATCAAAAAAGGTTTTGGTACCTCGTCATTTTTTAATAACTCTAGTGCGTACATCCCATCTTTTGCGCGTATGATAGGATTAGCAATACGCATTTTTTTAAAAGCCCGGACAACACTCTTCGCATCTATATCGTCATCTTCGACTAATAAAATCGATGCGTGTTTGTAATTCACTTCACTCATATTTTATTTTTACCTCTATAATATTTTTGGCCACGTAAATGTAAAACAGGTACCACTGACTCCATCTGAAATGACATTAATCTCACCTTTATGATAATCCAGTAGCTTTTTAATAATTGATAACCCCATACCACTGCCTTCGACATCGTCTCTGGGCTTAAGCGTTTTAAAAAGTTCAAAGATCTGCTGATGATACTTAGGGTCAATACCTACACCATTATCAGCAACAGAGAACTGATAGTGGGTAATGTGTTCTTGACCCGACACATCAATCATTAATTTACCCTCGCCTTTATGTTTAATCGCGTTGCCAATGAGGTTGCGGAAAATGGTTTCAAGTGGCGCGATAGGTGTATTAATTTCAGGTAAAGTAATGTCGCAGGTCATTGAGATGTTCTCAGAAGAGGGCTGTAAGTCAAATATATTGAGCACCAAATCATGGACGTTAGCCAATTGAATTTCGCCACCTTTTCGTCCCACACGAGAATAAGCTAATAAATCTTCCAATAAGCTTTCTAAGCGTGCTGTTCTGCTTTTAAGTAAAGACAAATTCTCTTTCGTTTCCTCATTTGCAAAATCAATAATATCTTCTTCAATCCAGGTAGAAAGCTGCATAATGCCTCTCAATGGCGCTTTCAAATCATGGGAAGCGACATATGCAAAATCATTTAACTCTTTATTACTGCGTTTTAGCTCTTCAGTCATCTTTACATGTTCAGTCATGTCTATAATGGTGGCTAACACTTTTAAATCGTTACCAGCTTTAAATTGTGCAATGCCAATTTCAGCTGGAAACTCATCATCTTGTTTAGTTACCGCAAATACCTCTCTTCCTAAGCCCATTTGACGACGCGAGGGGGTCTTACTAAAGCTATTACGGTATTCTGGGTGTTTATGTTGGAAGCGCTGGGGAACAAGAACTTCAATTTTCTTACCTAAGAGTTCTTGTTCTTCATATCCAAACAATGCATTCGCTTGGAGGTTAATATTCTCTATTACACCTTCATGGTTTGTTATTATGATACCGCATGGAGCTGATTCAATAATGTGTCGGAAATATTCCTCCTTGATGGTTAACTTTTCTGTGACCTTGTCTGCGAACGCGAGTACTTTTCTTTGTGAGCGGGTCAATGCAATAAAAATAAATAACAACAATGCGTTAATCACAGTACCGCCACCTAAAATAATAAGCGGTTGGCTTGAGTGGGTGGATGTTCTAAACGACAGCGCCGATTGAATATGAAACGTCCATGGCCTGCCATACATATGGAGTGTGACTGATTTACTAAACAACGGCTTATCGTCATAGTGGTGATTGCTTGCCGTGAGCTCATCATACAAGCTGTCTTTACCATCAAATATACTAAAAACAACCTGTCTATTACTTTGTTTTAGTGTGCCTTTGATTAATTTATGCATGATAAAAGGGGCATAGATGTGGCCAACAAAGTGTCTTTGTTTTTTTGCTACAGTGCTGATATCTGAGCTATCATAAAAAGGAATAAATTGCAGAAAACTAGGTGTTTTCTTGGCATCTTGTACAAGAATAATAGGTGCTGTAATTTGCGATGAGGCGGTATCTCTGGCTTTTTTTGCAGCACTGAAGCGATTATGTTCAAAAGCCATATCTAGCCCAACCGCCTTCATATTATGCTCAACGGGCTCTATGTAAGTAATTGGCCAGTACTCTTGTTCTTGATGTTGTGGATGAATGGCGAAATTAGGTCTGATTTTACGTTGCTGTATGAGAAACGAGTCGAGTTCGCTTTTTGGGATATGGTAAATAATGCCAATGCCATTTATACCCGGGTAAGATTCGGAGATATTAAGTGTGTCAGAAAATGTCTTCCAATCACTGGCTGGAGTTTGCAAAGAATAGGTTTGAACTGCTGCGGCGCCTGCTTTTAATGCAATTTCATAATGAGACATACGTTCTGATATTTGGGTTAAGAGTAATTCTGATTGAACTTTAAATAAAGCTGCTCTTTTGGCCTGAATTTGGTTATCAGATATTTTCCATGCTGTCACGGTGAGCAAGAGTGATGCAAATACAACAAGCCAATGATACCAATGTAAAAACCGAGCTGGAGAGACCTGCTTTTTTGTCATTGTAATTCCCTTTCCCTTTCCCTATGCGTGATTTTGCGGCGAACCAGTCGACTATTCATTATGACAATCGCACTTATGGGCAAATCCTTAGTACTTGAGTGTAGACCAATAGAAAAATACTGGAGAAAATTTTTAATTAATAAGTGTTTACGTTCATCATCCAAATAAGGTGCGTTATAGAAAAGTACGTGCGAAGTGTGTCACCAGAGACTGTGGTACAGGTTTGCCCTATGTTGTGACTGCATTGTGAAAAGCATTTTTATATATGTAAAACAAACTACGACAAGCATTCTGGCGTAATAATGGCAGCGCTCGTAGTTGTTGTTTTTTTGATAACTAATTATATCGAAAATAGCCATTGAGTTAATTTGTTTACACTCATCGGTCGGGCTTTAAGCAAACAGTAGGAAGTGCGGCAATAAAATTTTAAATACAATTGCAAATAAAAATAAATCGCATTAATCTTCCTGCGATTTTGCACCTAATGTGCAGTGAATTTTTAGTTTGGAGTGTATTCATGCGTTACTCGGTTTTATGTTTAGCTGTTGGTTCAGCGATAGCGGCATCTAATGTGTCGGCTCAGTCGTCAGATGTAGAAGTGATTGAAGTTAAGGGCACTTACTTCAACGATTATCAAGTCGATACGGCCAAAGGTGCTTTGCGGACTGACACCTCCTTACTAGAGACTGCACAGTCAGTATTTGTTATCTCAGATACTGTGATAGATGAGCAGCTCGCAACGACGCTTGGGGAAGTACTGAATAATGATGCCAGTTTGACCGCCGGGTCTAAGCAGCGAAATCGTGAAACATTTAACCTCCGTGGTTTTGGGTTAAGTTCATCAAATGGTTATTTGCGTGATGGTCATCAGCATTGGTCACACTATCAGCAACCAATAGAAACTTTAGAACAAGTTGAAATAATCAAAGGCCCATCTAGTATTTTATACGGCCAATCAGGTCCGGGTGGTTTAGTGAATATGGTCACTAAAAAACCCACTGCGCATACACTGGTGAATCTTGGCGTTGATTTTGATCATTTAGGTTCTACACGTGCCACATTAGATTTGGGTGGTGCGTTAACGCATGCTGAAGATGTGCGTTATCGAACCGTTTTAGTGAAACAAGACGTGAATTTTAATCGTGAATATGTCGATGGTGGAGCGCGTACTCGAGACCGCTTTTTAGGTTCAATCGTCCTTGACTATGATATTAACGAGCACAGCTTTGTGCGTGTTCATTATGATAGAACAAATGACGAAGCGGGTTTAGATACCGGTGCGTGGTTAGACAATGACGGTCAGGTGATTGGGAGTGACAAAACAATCAGAGACTTCTCTTGGGCATTTACCGATATAACTGTTGAAAATAAAGGCATTGATTTGACCCACGTCTTAGCTGAAAACTGGCAAATAACGGTTGGCTACAATGAGCAAGATTTTTCTCGTCAGCGTTTTGAGTCAGCTCCTCGTAAGCCGGATGATTATCAGCTGGGCAAAAGTTATGACTCTCGTCCGTACGATCGCTTTGACGATTGGCAGTTTACTACCGCGTTTGTTGATGTGACGGGGGAGTTCGAATTAGGTGGAATTGATCATCAGGTGCTTATTGGTGCTAACTCATTAGACTATTACTACGGGCAGCTTCGAGTTAAAGCAGAGTCCGTCGCGTTTGTTGAAGGGAGTGAGCAACCACTGCGCCCAGATATCAGTTATGCAACAGACGACTCACTATATACTAGTGAATTTGATTACTATGGTATTTATGTTCAAGATTTAATGACAATTAACGAGCACTGGCAAATCTCGCTAGGCGGTCGTTATGACAAACAAAATAAAGAAGGCGCTGATAACGAGTCATTTTTACCTAAGGGTGGCGTGTTATATCACCCAAGTGATAATGGCACGGTATATTTTAGTTATTCAGAGGGGTTTGAGCCTCAACGAAGTGATAGGCTAGATAATAAGGAAGATGAAAATCACAATATGAAGCTAGATGCTGTGACATCGCAGCAGTATGAAGTGGGCACAAAATGGCAGTTGGCTGATGATAGATTGCTGGTGACAGCAGCTGCGTTCGATATCAGTAAAACAGGTATGCTTATTTCAGTACGCTCTGATAGTGCAGAATATCAGACAGTAACGACCCAAGCTGGCGAACAGCGTCATAAAGGTGTTGAGTTTACGGCACAAGGCGCGGTAAACGATCGGTTGTTTGTGATGGGTTCACTGATGAATTTAAGTGCTGAATATGTCCAAGACAAAAAGTATCAAGGAAACACCCCAATTGATGCGCCTCAGTGGTCGGCGTCATTGTGGTCACGCTATGAATTTAGCGACGTCTTTGCGATTAATGCCGGGGCATTTTATCAAGGTGAACGTTTTGCGAATTATGAGAATACCATAACAAAAGCGGCGTACACACGAATAGACGCAGGTGCAACGTATAAACTCGGCCTTAAACATGCCGATGTTAATGTGCGTTTTAATATTGAAAACCTATTTGATAAAAATTACCTTGCAGGCGGTGGTGTAAATAACGTAACTGTTGGTGAAGAGACAACATTTAGATTGGCATTACACGCCGCATTCTAATATTTTTGTGTTAAATGACTAAGGCGCTGGCTTTACCAGCGCCAATTCACATGAAATGCTCTAAAACTTGAACTGGCAGCCACACAAATCACATCGATTTAGCCCTTTTTAATGTTGAATAACACACTGGTTTGTTCGTACTTTGCACTGTTTTAATGTTCCCGATTATGAGCGCTGATGGCTTAAAATTTGAGCTGGCAGGCACACAGATTAGCCATACAAATTACATCGATTTACACTCTTTTTAATACCGAATAGTCCAACAATTTGTTCGTATTTTACACTGTTTTAATATTCCCGGTTATGTATCCTGATTATGAGCGCTGATGACTAACTGGCAGCCATACAAATCACATCGATTTAAGCCCTTTTTAATACCGAATAACACACTGGTTTGTTCGTATTTTACACTGTTTTAATATTCCGATTATGTATACTGGCTATGAGCAATGTAAGTTATTAATAGGGAGAATGAATATGAACAAAGTGAATCTCAGTGAGAAATTTGCGTTATTCCATCAGCAATGGAAACCCAAAGTGATTGCGCAAATGAATGATTACCAATTTAAGGTGGTTAAATTACAAGGGGAGTTTATCTGGCATCAACATGACCATACTGATGAAACATTTATTGTTATCTCAGGGCAATTAAACATTGCGTTTGAGGACGAAACGGTTGTTTTAAATGCAGGAGAAATGTTAGTGGTACCCAAGGGTAAACAGCATAAACCGTTCGCAGAACAAGAGTGCCAAGTAATGATCATTGAGCCTAAAGGTATCTTAAATACGGGTGAAGAGCGCAGTGAGCGAACCGCTGAAAATGACGTGTGGATCTAGCTTTCGTGGATACACCCATTTATAAGCGTAAAAAGCCCTTATAGCGGGCTTTTCGACAAGTAAAGAATCTGGGGAGGTACGGTAAAATATGCTGATAATTGTTTTAAAACACCATTATTGGCAATAAACTGCATATAGTGCTGGTGGGCTTCAATCGATTGCCAGTCTTCGTCAATTAGCATGATATTTTGGGGTTCATCAAAATAAATATCGACACGCAAACACCCAGTAAAGCGACGGACATTATTTAAGTTATCAGCTAAAAACTTGTGTAACATTGTATGTTGTTGGCTTTTAAGTTGGCAGACTAAGTTAACCCGAACCATAAGTGTATCCTTTTATATAAATAGTGATGCCACTTTGCCATTGATGAAACCTTCACAATATGACTTTTTTGACAAAATAGGGGTTTTATTATGAATATTTATATCTGTTTGGTGTAACGCCAAACTTGCGCTTAAACATTTTGATGAAGTGTGACGTGTCGAGGTAACCTGTTGTTGCGGCAATGTCGGTCACAGTTAGGTCAGTATGGATCAGCAAAGATTGGGCGTGTGAAAGCCGCTTATGCGTTAACCACTGTGTGGGTGTCATATCATAGGCTGATTTAAATTGTCGTAGAAACGACGCATGAGACATGTTGCATAGCTGCGCCATATCTGTGACAGACAAAGTCAGAAAGTCACATTTTTCAATCAGCCGTTTGAAGTTATCGCGTGCCCCTAAAAGGTGGTTGTTAGCATTAAGTAAGGTGCTAAGTGAAGGGGTACTTAGCGTCTTTAGAATACATAATAGCTCGTTCGTTTTGGCTGTGAAGAGCTGATCACACAATAATGACTTTTGTTGGTAGGCCGTAAGACTCATGAAAAACGTACTGAGCAGCGATGTATCAGAAACTGAAGAGAAAGAGGCGTTTGCGTGATAGACATTGGATGTGTGTTCATGATGGGGTAAATCAACCAGCATTGAGGGTGAAAAAAACACCAGCCAGGCCGTAAGTTCACCGCTGGCACTAAAATAATCTGAATGTAGCGTTTCTCCGGGAGCTAACACGATGGCATCACCACTACAAAGCGTTACCTGTTTAGCGTGTTTTGAGATCAAGGTTTCTTTGCCCGAGACAACATAAACTAAGCACACTTGATTAGAATAAAACTCAATATCAAATAAGTCATGCTTAAGTGTTTTATGGTAGATGGTACAGTGTATACCACTATAGAAACAAACAGCGCCATCAAGTTGCGTTAATGCTTGAGGCAATACCAATAAACCATGGTTATTCACGCCCCTATTTCGATTATTAGTATTATGTCCATTTTTAGATAACATGATGCGCTACCTCTATCCTTTAACGTATTTAGCAGCGGTGGACCTAAGGAATACCTGCTGGCATTTTGACAACATTATCGCGTATTGATGTTGAATTGCTACTGTGCATTCGCATTGTTTAAATGCTAAACGGAACATTGCATCTTCACACTATAAAGGCCATCAAGCTTTTGTCCAACAGGCGCCCGTATTGATAGTCAATGACAAGTCAGTTAGTCAGGTGTAATAAATTGGGGTTTACTCTTTTTAGAAACAACGTTAGTGTATTTTTATTTAGGAGCTCGCCGCCTATGTATTATCCTCAGCCGCTGAAGCCTGGAAGCCGCATTGCCATTTGTGCATTCTCATCATCTGTGCCGTCAGTATGTTTTGCAAGATTAGATAAAGCCATTGAATTATTGCACGGTTATGGATTCGAAGTTGTTGAAGGGGGGACGGTTCGAAATAGTGGTCAAATAGACCCACATACTCGGGCAGATGAGTTGACACAATTTCTCTTAGATGAACAGGTTTCAGCCGTAGTACCGCCTTGGGGGGGAGAGTTAGCGATGACTATTTTACCTTTACTGGACTGGCAGGCATTGGAAAACGCATCACCAAAATGGGTATTTGGTTTTTCTGATGTGAGCACCATCATGACAGCCTTAACTACTCGACTAGGATGGGCCACGCTTCATGGCAGCAATTTAATGCAGTTAAGTGCTTTACAAACGGATAGTTTAACGCGCAACACACTTGATATTATGTCATTGCAACAAGGAGATGAAATCACACAATACCCCAGTACTTTTTTTGAAAAAACGAATTCTCAGTCGATTTCGGACCCAACGATGATTTTTAATCTCACAGAGCCTACAAAGTGGCGTCTACTTGCTGAGAGTGAGACGAAGTTAGTCACGCCCGTCATTTTTTCTGGCCGATTATTGGGCGGTTGTTTAGATACGCATCAGCACCTTATGCAAACGGCATTTGCGCAGCTTGATACCTTCGTATGCAGTCACGAAAATGACGCACTGATCTTGTATTTTGAAAATGCCCAACTGAATGACAATGCCTATATAAGAGCTTTGTTAGGACTGAAATTTCGAGGTGTGTTTGAACGGGCATCTGGTATATTGATTGGTCGAAACACTGCGAATGATGGACCAAATGGCACACATAAAGCAGTATTAGAGCGGGCGTTAGGTGAGCTAAACATCCCCATTGTTTTTGATGTGGATATAAGCCATCAGCCGCCAAATATGCCGTTAATTAACGGTGCACATACCGAAGTGAAACTGTTGGCGAAAAGAGTCAGTGTGACCCAGCACTTGATATAATTGAAAGAGTGGTGTTATCAGAATGTAATTTTTGTATTTTTGCGATCTTGAGGTTAACATACTTGATGTGGCAATTATCAGTTTCTTTGGAATAGATAATATTTTATCTTGTTGTTTATGCAATTTTTTATTTGCTTTTGTTAGTGAGAAATGATGAGTTTATGAGTTGTTTCTCAGTAGTTTATGTGAATTTTGGCTCAGTATTGTGACTTCAATTATTTTTCAATTGATTAATTATTTGCAATGCTTTAGTCTTGGTTTTGTGCTGTGGTAACGAGCATAAGCGCTCTTTGATAATAATTATAAGTTTGTTCTAGGATTAGGGTTATGAAAGCCACGGAATTTGATACGTCACTTTCTCATTCTGCTCAATGTATGAAGCAAGCCATTCCTCTTATGGTTAAATATAAAATGCCAGTCACACCGGTAAACTATGCTATTTGGTACTGCTATGTGCTCGGTTCGAACGACAAGTTAAACAAAGAACTCGACGATATTTTGGCACACTACCAAACATGCCCGCCAGCACAAGCAAAACAGCTGTTTAACGCTTTTTTATCAGATAAAGATCTTGCTTTGTTTCACCAGATGTCTGATTCATTTCATAATACAATTGCTGATGTGCAAACCGAAATAGGTAAAACACTTGAGTCGTCACAAGACTTTTCAGCCATTTTGTCTCAATGCCATTCAGGTTTATACGGCTTGAAGAAAAACAGTTTAGACTCATTTGATGACGTATTGGGTTATGTGGATCGTTTGACTGAAGAGTCGGTTGTGATGCAACAAAATGCGTATCAATTTCAGAAGAAACTAGAGAACGCCTACGCTGAGATCAGCGATTTAAAAACAGCATTAGTTAATACGCAAACTGCAGCCAGCCAAGATCCTTTAACTGGGTTGCTTAACAGAGGCAAGTTTGATGAAGACATTGTCTTATTTTGCAAGGCTGAGCACACTGGCAATCACCGCGCGTTAATTTTTGTTGATATTGACCACTTTAAACAGTTTAACGATGATTTTGGACATCAAAAAGGAGACGATGTTTTAAAAGTTGTATCGACAAAAATAATGAAGCATACCGAGGGCATTGGAAAAGCATATCGTTATGGTGGTGAAGAGTTTTGTATTACTGCCGAATTGGATAGTTTAAGTGAAGTGGTTAATTTTGCTGAGAGTATTCGTAAAGATATTGCGAAGTTATCGGTGAAGGGCAAAAAGACAGGCAAAGCCGTTCGTTCAATTACTGCAAGCTTCGGTATTGCATTACATGGTGAGCAATGCTTTGTCACTCAGCTGATTGAGCGAGCCGACAAAGCACTTTATTTAGCCAAGGAACATGGACGAAATAGAATTGAGATTGCTGCATAACATATCCTTAAGATTGCTTACTCTATAATTTTCATCCAAAAACTCAAATAGCAAGGTCATTTAAGGTGTTGACTTAAATAGGAACACTTATAGAATTGCGCGCATAATACAATGTATAGAATATAACAAATGAAAAGAATCATCGTCTGTATGGATGGGACGTGGAACAAGCCTACGCAATATGACCGAGGAAAGCGTAAACCCACTAATGTTGTGAAAATAGCTCGAGGTATTGAGCCTGTTTGTCCAAATGGTGTCCACCAAGTTGTTTATTATAGTGAAGGTGTGGGTACACAATGGGGATTAGATCGGATCCTTGGTGGCGGGTTTGGCATGGGTTTATCTCAAAATATAATAAAAGCCTATCGTTTCATTGTGCACAATTATCAGCAAGGCGACGAAATATATTTATTTGGTTTTAGCCGCGGAGCTTATACGGTTCGTAGCTTGGCAGGGTTGCTGAATAAAGTGGGGCTTTTACCAAAAAATCACGCATTTTATATGCCAGAAGCATATAGACTATATCGTAATAGCTCGTCAGAAGCACAGTTAGTGTCTTTTCAAAAGCAGCATCATTGCATTGATGTGAAGATAAAATTTGTGGGCGTTTGGGATACGGTCGGCGCTTTAGGTATTCCAGTTGGTTTTGGTAAATTTAATCGTCGTTATCAATTCCATGATGTCAGCTTAACACGCAATATTGAACATGCATATCAGGCATTAGCTATTGATGAACGCCGTGGTATTTTTAATCCTGCAATTTGGCAATTACCGAAAGATTCAACGCAAACACTTCAACAGCAATGGTTTATAGGTAGTCATAGCAATGTGGGTGGGGGCTATAGTCAAGATGGTTTAGCGAATATAAGCTTGCATTGGATCAAAGATATGGCGACTCAGTACGGGCTACATTTTAACGAACCCTTTTTAAGTTATTATAAAGCCTATCATTTGGATGAATACCGAGACTCAATGACCTGGTTATACAAATTGACCGACTCAATACGGGAAATAGACAGAAAGCCTTTGACCAATGAATCATTGCACCACAGCGTTCTTCATCGCATCAGGGACCTTTCTAGTTATCGTCCGGCTAACGTGATGCCAATGGTCGAGTCGAGTAAATTTAAGGTAGTAGGTTGATACATGACTTTTATCATAAAACAAGGCACGTTGTGCGACTTGTTGCACATTGAAAATGATATTCCCGAGTTTACTTCACCAAAATCAGTGGATGATATTAGAACTAAGATTGACGCTCATAAGCACGTTTTATTTGTTGCATACATTGAGGGAAAGCCTGTTGCTTATAAGCTTGGGTATGAAAAACAGAGTCGATTATTCTATAGCTGGCTTGGTGCAGTGCGGCCTGATTATAGAGGGTTAGGCATTGCAAAATCACTGCTATTGCACCAAGAAGCGTATGCCAAACGAGCGGGTTATCAAATTATAGAAGTTAAGTCTATGAATCGCTTTAAGCGCATGTTACAGGTGCTGATTGCATACGATTACCACATTGTTGGGTGCACGCGTTTAGATGACAATAGCGACAGCAAAATTACATTTAGAAAAAAAATCTAGCTTACTTTTTTAAATCATTGCCTCGAAGGTAATGATTTCTTCCTTTATTTCTACCGCAAAAAAAACAGTCGTAACACATTATCATTACAAGTGTAAAAATTTAGTAAATAAAATTGTTTAATTGTTCATTGTAAACAATTATCATTACGGACCTAAAATAAATACATGAGCATTGCCTGAGGTGAGGCATGCTTGATTTTTGGTATGTGATTGAAGGAGTAGTAATGTCACGTCACTTTTTTCTAACAGGTGCAACGGGTGTGGTTGGTTTGTCGATTCTTGAACAGCTTGAAGAGGGCGACCAAGTGTCTATTTTGACCAATAGGCAAAAATTTAGTGTCTTGCCCAAGGGGGTTGCTCGACAGCTAAAAGGCAACATATCTAAACCAGATTTTGCTCTTAGCGCTGATGATTTAGCAAAGCTAAGTCAAACAGATATATTAGTGCATAGTGCTGCATTGACTGATTTTACAGCGGATCCCGAGGCACTCGCTGAAGTGAATATCGCTGGTTTAAAGCATGCAAAAGCGTTGGCAAATAAGCTGAATGCGCGCTTGGTTTACATTAGTACCGCATTTGTAAAAGGTCGAAATGGGCATGCATTTAACAATTACGAGCACAGTAAAAAACTGGCAGAATCTTCTTTAGATGAAGATATAACAATCATTCGTCCATCGGTCATAATTGGAGACAGCATTAAAGGGATCATGCCTAAAAAACAGGGAATGCATAATATGCTTAAGTTAGCGACCAAAGAAGTGATCCCAGTCGTACCAGGGGATGCGAGCACACTGGTCGATGTTATTCCAAGAGATACCGTCGCCAGTGGCATATTGGCGGTCATTGACAATAATTTATCAGGTGAGTTTTGGCTAACCGCAGGAGACAGAGCAAGCACGTTAGGTCAAATGTTAACAATTGGCACTAATCCAGATTATTTTGAGCGTTATCAAGTCAAGTTTAAGCCACCTAAACTGATCAATCCCACCACTTTTGAACGCTTGATCAAGCCTGTATTCCTTCCTGCATTACCACGTCGCTACAAACGTATGTTTGAAGAAACATCGATTTATTTAAAATATTTGGATATGAGCGAAGGTTTTTCATCTGATTTAGATGTATTGGGTACTTATAAAAATGGCCCTCAGCCATTTGATATTCCTGAAGTTATGGTTAAAAACATTGCTGCATTTGACGAGGTCCATCCACTGACGGAGACGCTTATTAATGAGTCTTTATTATGAGAGAAGAAACGTTAAGTATGTTGAGATCTCATAGTAACCGCTCAAGAGCGAAGCTATCAAGTATGATGAATTTACCTATTGAACACGCTGCACAAGGCTGTGAGATTATCGATACACAAGGACAAACATACCTAGATTGTGGCGGATTCGGGGTGTTTATTCTCGGTCATCGTCACCCTGAAATTGTTGAAAGCGTGGTACAGCAGCTCAACATATTGCCGATGAGTAGCCGGACGTTGGTGAATAATACGCTGGCAATCGCCAGTAAAAAGCTGGCTGATTTTTGTCCTGAAACATTGGATTATACCTTTTTTACGAATTCTGGCACTGAGTCGACCGAGCTTGCGTTAAAGCTCGCACGAGCCAATGGCTGTAATAAAGTTGTGGCCATAACGGGGAGTTATCATGGCAAGACATTAGGTGCACTAAGTGTGACCCATCGGAGTGCGTTTAGAGCCCCATTTGAACCTCTTTTTGACGAGGTCACTTTCGTTGCACGCGATGATATGACAGCGCTGTCTACGTGTTTTGAAAATCACTCAGATAGGGTTGCTGTGATCATTGAACCGGTACAAGGGGAAGGTGGCGTATATGCACTAAGCAGCGAATTTGTGCAACTCGCCAAAGCATTATGTGTGGCTCATGATGGCTTGTTGATTGCAGATGAAATTCAATCAGGGCTAGCTCGAACCGGCTTTGATTGGGCAATTGAGGCACATCAAGTTACGCCAGATATGATGCTAGTGGGCAAAGGGTTAAGTGGTGGGGTTGTGCCATGTGCTGCGCTTGTTGCCACTGCTGCTACGTTCGAGCCACTTAACAAAGATTTTATGCTACATAGCAGTACGTTTGGTGGTTCCCCGATAGCTCTTGCCGCTGCAATTACCACGTTAGATATCTTAAAGCGGGACAACATTGCAAACAAAGCCCGCACCATTGGACTAAAGCTGGTGGCTGCACTATCACCCCATGCAACCAAAGCGGGCGTACGTGTGAGAGGAAGCGGAGTACTCATTGGTCTTGACGCTCAAAACCCAGCGAGGGCAGGTCAGCTTACTTTGGCTTTATTACAACATAAAGTGATCACCAGCCACTCTTTGAGTAATGCCAATACGGTACGTTTAACACCCAGTGCTTTATTAACTGAAGCACAAATAAATCAAATGATTACGGCATGTATCGCCGCATTTTCATCATTACCAGCTAAGGATTTACCCTAATGAGACGTGTCACAATTGAAAAACGAGTGCCAGTATCAGCAGCATTGGCATATCAAACGATTTCTGATTTTAAACAGTTTGAAAAACACTGCGCAGCAGTGATAAGTATTGATGTAACCAAAGTATCAGATACGCAAAGTGATTCAACATGGCAAGTTCACTTTCACGATGGTCAGATGTGCTGGCGAGAGCAAGATGTGTTTGATGAGCAGGCTCTGACCATAGATTTTAATCAATTAGAAGGAGATGCGGAAGAGTTCTATGGGCGTTGGCAGGTTGAAGTGCTGTCAAGCGACAGTGCTAAAATTTGTTTTGAAGCGTCATTTTGTATGGGGATCCCAACACTTGCTGACATTTTAGAGCCTATCGCAGAAATGGCGATCACAGCGAATGTTAACGACATGTTGACCGAGTTATTTTCACTTGAAAAGGAAGGGGAGCCGGTATGACGATAGTCAGTGATGCTCTCGCCAGTGTTGATAGCTTCTTACCTGGCTTAGCTGATAAATTGAGTGCAAATAGTTTCATAGACAATGAATCTGAGCAGAGTCAGGTTATAAATTGGTTTAAGCTAAGTGGCGGTTGCAAATTGATGGTAAAACGCAGCTATGGCGGTCAAGAATTGACCCCGTGGCAAGGGGTATTAGTACAATTAGGGTTAGGTATTTATTCTCCGTCACTGGCGATTGGTGCAGGTATGCACCAATTCTCAATTGCTACTTTGCAGGAAATGGCGAAAACCAGTCATGGTTTAGAGTCATTACTACTTGAGGCGATAGCGAAGAATGATTTACTCGTCTCGTCAGCATTCAGTGAAGGCAATACCGCTAGAAGCATTTTACAAAGTCAGATTGTTGCTAAACCCAGTGGCAAAGGATTTTTAATAACGGGCACAAAAAAACCCTGTAGCTTAGCCCATGATATGGATTTATTAACGGCTAGTGTGCGGGTTGAGCCCAGTGATGGAGAACCTTACTTCGCTGTGGCGCTTATTCATAAAGAAAATGACGGTGTTAATGTTGAGCCATTTTGGAATGCTAGCTTCTTAAAAGCAAGTCAAAGTGAAGCTGTCCACTTAGATGAGGTTTATGTGCCGCATAGTATGATGGTTAATGTTGACGAGCAGTCGGCTTATCATGCGCATATTAGCGGCTTTGTGTGGTTTGAGTTACTCACGAGTGCATCATATTTGGGGATGGTATACGGCTTAGTCGAACAAGCAGATAACCATAAGCGTTTATCGGTTGAAGATAAAGCAGCGGCTTACATTAAACTTGATTCAAGTGCATTGGCCTTGAAGGCGATTGCCTATGATATGAATAACCAAACGCAGGATACCTTGGCACAGGTACTGGCATGCCGCTATCAATTACAAGAAGTGTTGGCCCAAGTGATGACGCAAATCATCGAGAAAGTTGGCGGAATAAACTATATCGGTAATGCTTACTTTTCAAGTATTGCGCAAACAATACATGCGTTTAATTTTCACCCGCCAGCTAAGCATAGTATGTTAACGCCGTTAGCATCGTATTATGATAACAAACCGTTAATCATGGTGTAATTATGAGAGTAGCACTTTCTAATATAGAGAATGTCGCCACTCAAGAAGCGATGGTGACGGTTATACGCCGCCATCATCGTGATATTAAGTTGGTAATATTAAGCGATCCTTATTCAAAGAAAAATGGCGGATTTTTTACACAGTTGACCCGCAATTTAAACCTCAGAGGCTTAGGGTTTGTCAATTATTTGTGCGTAAAAATGACGGCGATGCCGATAATGCGATGGGTATCTAATCTGTTGGGTAAACAGTCACTGCCCAGTATTCGTCAAATATGTGATACGCATCAAATACCTTGTATTAAAGTAAAAGACATCAATGCCCCGGATGTGGTCGCGCAGATAAAAAAATATAATATTGATTTATTAGCTATTTTTTACTTCGACCAAATTTTGCAACAGCCAATGATTGATGCGCCTAGATTAGGCGTTGTGAATTTCCATCCTGCGTATTTACCCAGTTGTCGAGGGCTTTTTCCTATTTTATTTAGTTATTTGTATAACCAGCAGCAATATGGTTTGTCTGCTCATTGGGTAAAAAATACCGAGATAGATGCGGGCCCACTCATTGCCCAGTGTGGTATAAGGTGTGACCAACCACGCAGTCTATTACAGCTAGATCGTATGGTATGCAATCAATTCACTGTATTTTATCCGCAAGTAATGGCATTGTTAAGCAAAGGCTTGGGTGTACTCGCGCCGATACCAACGGTGCCTGAAAGTTACTATTCGTATCCTAACCGAGCACATTTAAAGGAGTTAAAAATGCGTAATCTTCCACTGGTTTGTAGCAAAGATATAACAGATTTAATCCTTGATAAAGCCCAGTCAAGATAAGCAGGTTAGTACTGAACAATAATATTATTTACGTCACGTCGCGGCGACATTTAATTTAGCATGAATCACCTAACTTAATACCACAGAGAGATTACTTTGATAAAACAAGGATTTACCATGAAACTACTCACATTCTTTTTCAGCTTTTTGTGGTGTTGGAGTGTGCTTGCAGCTGAAAGTGGTGATCATCTGCCTATTGCTGCGTATCAAGTCAAACTTGAATCTGGATATACACAGCTACGCGCAGTGACAGGACAAGTGGTTAAGCAGCATGAGGCGAATTTGAGTTTTGAGTTTTCGGGTAAAGTCCACACGATTTTGTTTGACCAAGGCGATTGGGTTAACAAAGGGGAGATTATTGCAAAACAAGATACGCAATTACTTGAAATAGAAAGACTTGAACTTGACGCGCAGAAGGCGAAACTTAAGGCGCAGCTAAAGTTAGCAAAAGTAGAGCAACAACGATTTGAGAAATTGAGCAAGAAAAATCACTCTGCGGCACAACAACTTGATGAAGTCACTACCCAAATTGAGGTAATTGCGGCGGAGCAGTCTTTACTTGACGTTAAGCTAAAATCGGTTGCAATTCGATTAGAGAAAGCGTCTCTTACAGCCCCTTTTTCAGGCCTGATTGCGCAAAGAAATGTGCATTTAGGTGAAGTTGCGAGTGTGGGTCAAGTGATGTTTAAATTGTTAGAGCATAACAAATCCCAGGTTGTGCTCGGCGTGCCGGTGTCATTGCAAGCGTATGTGAACGACACGATGGTGATTACAGTATCGGGAAAGCAATATCCAGCACAATTACTGAGTAAAGGGGCGCTTATTGACAATATGTCCCGAACATTAATGATGCGTTTTCAATTACCCAAAGGGGTCGAAGTCTACGCTGGCACGTTAGCACGCATGGGGATCAGCACCTTTACGGAACAACCGGGCTTTTGGGTGCCGTTGAGTGCTTTAACGGATGGAGTGCGTGGTACTTGGTTAGTGTATGGTGTAGAGGCGGGAACAATAGTTCCTATATCGGTTAATGTGCATTATACCGATGGGGAATATGCTTTTGTTAGTGGTGCTCTAACACAGTACCCATTAATTGTAGCGAACGGGCTACATAAAATGGCGGCGAACATTGCCGTTGAGGTTGTCCAGACCCTTAGTAGTCGGAGCTTGTAGCCATGCAGTTTTTATTTTCAAATGGCAGGCTTCAAGCTTTACTCGTTGCTTTGTTGATAGTGACAGGCTTCTCCGCACTTAATAATTTACCACTGAGTGAAGATCCTCGAATCATCAATCGTTTTGCAATTATTACCACATATTTACCAGGCGCAACTGCGAGCCGCGTTGAAGCTCAGATCACAGAAAAACTCGAGCTAAAATTAAAGTCTCAAGCTGAAATAAAAAACATTATTGGTATGTCGCGTGCAGGTATATCAGTGATCAGTATCGAACTCAAAGATGAAGTCACTGCGGTTATTCCCGTATGGTCTCGAATACGAGATTTATTAGCAGATGCCCAATCTCAATTACCACAACAAGCCAGCTTAACAGTCCTTGAAGATGATAGAGGGTATGCATATACCAAGATCATCGCGATTACGGGGGAGCAAAATGCAGCTTCTTTAATGAGGTTAAATCGCTTTGCAAAAGAATTAAAAAACCAGTTAACAAATACTCCAGGTGTTGAGATTGTTCACTTATTTGGCGGCATTGAAGAAGAGGTCCGAGTGACGTATGACTCGGACAAAGCAACGCTCGCGGGTGTATCATTGCAGCAGATTGCAGATGCAGTAAAAGGTGCAGACCCCAAAGTTGCTGCTGGTGCGGTAATAAATGATGAGTCCCATTTACAAATAGAGCTTAATGGGTCGTTTGATTCTTTAGCACGTATTGCTGCTATTCCATTGGCTAGTAATGATGATATTGCGCAGTTTGTGTTAGCAGACGTTGCAACGGTAACACGGCAGCTGCGCTCACCTCGCACAGAAGTGGCGTTGATTGATGGTCAGCAAGGTGTATTTTTAGGGGTAAGGATGCAGCCTGAATTCAGAGTCGATCGCTGGTCTGCAGTCATAGATGAGAAACTAAGCAATTTTGAGCTCACGCTCCCAGGTACTGTACAGGCACACACAGTATTTGACCAAAAAGTCTATACTGAGGCCCGGCTAGGAGAATTGATTGATAATATTGCGGTAGGCTTTGCGCTGATACTCGGCGTATTGTTGCTCACGTTAGGGTTACGCGCGGCGCTAATTGTGGGGGCGGCTTTACCTTTGACCGTGTTGTTTACGTTGGCGTGTATGAATATTTATGGATTACCTATTCACCAAATGTCGGTCACGGGGTTAGTCGTAGCCCTTGGGATCATGGTAGACAACGCGATTGTGATCACCGATTCAATCGCAAGGTATCGTCAACAGGGCATGACTGCTTTGCATGCAGTGAAGAAAGCGGTAAACCACTTTTGGCTACCGTTATTAAGTTCAACGTTGACCACCATTTTAGCATTTGCGCCTATTGTGCTGATGCCAGGGCCATCAGGTGAGTTTGTCGGTGGCATTGCGCTCAGTGTTATATTCGCATTGATTGGTTCTT
Organism: Pseudoalteromonas sp. MMG013; assembly: GCF_018100885.1. Lineage (NCBI taxonomy): Bacteria > Pseudomonadati > Pseudomonadota > Gammaproteobacteria > Alteromonadales > Pseudoalteromonadaceae > Pseudoalteromonas > Pseudoalteromonas sp. MMG013. The sequence continues at coordinate 354,672 of NZ_JAGJEE010000002.1, forward strand.
ACGTTGTTTCACATACCTTGATTGCCGTTTTTGCTGGTCGTTTTTTACCACAAAAAAGCCAGCAGGGTATATTACACAATGGAGTCAATTTGCCTAGTTTATCGGGACGTTTTAAATCACTGCTATATTTTGCAATTGCGCGCCCTAAACTTACTATTTTATTATCAATGATATTGCCTATTTTTGGCTTTATTAGCGCAAGTCAATTGACTGAGCAGTTCTTTCCCCCTGCAGATAGAGATATGTTTCATATCGAAGTTCGATTGTCTCCTAATAGTAGTATCTCAGCGACGCAAAAGCGTATTGATGAAATGTCTGAATTTATCCATCAATATGAAGGGATAGAGCAGCTTAACTGGATGATTGGGAATAATATTCCGTTGTTTTATTATAATTTATTGCAACGAGATAAGGGGGCCAAAAACTATGCACAAGCTATGGTGAAAGTGTCTGATTTTAAACGGGCAGATGAACTCATTCACGCGCTTCAATATGAATTAGATAGGGCATTTCCTGAAGCTCAGACTTTGGTTCGTAAATTAGAGCAAGGCCCACCTTTTAATGCGCCAATTGAGTTAAGAGTATTTGGGCCGAATTTATCGACCTTAAGCTCTATAGGACAAAAATTGCGTACAGAGCTCATTGCACACCAGCAAATTACTCATACAAGGGCGACGTTAGAAACGGGGAGCGCGAAAGTGACGCTTAACGCCGATGAAACGTTATTAAGCCATGCTGGTGTTAAATTAACCGACATAGCCACTCAGTTAGAAGCGCAGTTTGAGGGAGTAGTAATTGCGTCTGTCTTAGAAGAAACCGAAACAATACCTGTGCGTTTGCGTACGTCACAAGAGCAACGTGAATCAATAGATGCACTGTATGGAACACAGTTTATTACTGAGCAGCCATTATTGCTGGCTGCGTTTGCTAATGCGTCATTGGAACCAGTACAAAGCGCAGTGCATCGGCGCAATGGAGAGCGCGTTAATGTTATCGAAGGTTTTTTACAAGCAGGAATATTACCACAGAAAGTTCTCAATGAAATTCAACCTAAATTGCAGGCAGCACAAGCGCAACTACCAGCCGGTTACCGGATTGAGGTGGGGGGGGAGTCGCAACAGCGAGATGAAGCGGTTGGCCGACTACTTGGCAAAATAGGCATTATTGTGGTGTTGTTGGTAAGTGTACTGGTACTCACATTTAACTCATTTACCACCACCGCGGTTATTTTAGTGACCGCCGTACAATCAGCCTTGTTAGGGTTATTAAGTGTTTATATTGCAGGCTACCCATTTGGTTTTACTGTAATAATCGCGTTACTTGGTTTAATGGGATTAGCTATCAATGCTGCCATTGTCATACTGTCTGAATTAAAAGTGAATAATGCAGGCCAAAATGACCACAAAGTAGTGATGAGCGTAATGACATGTGGCAGACACATTAGCTCTACGACAATTACCACAGTGGGTGGTTTTATGCCGTTGATACTTGCGGGAGGCGGATTCTGGCCACCATTTGCCGTAGCGATTGCTGGTGGTACGGTGTTGACAACCTTGTTGTCGTTCTTTTTCGTGCCAGCGGTGTATAAATTGTTTGTAAAAACAACAGAGGCTCAAAATCCAGATGCTCATACTCTAGCAGTCAGTGATATGTAAATGAATTTGGGTATTTCGATAACAAGTGGTGATAAGTTAATGTATTGAATGAAATAACAACAGTTCGGTTTTTTCGATGATATAGACCATTATAATATGATTTTATTTTATTATTAGATTGGTAAACTGGCTTTGTTTTCACACTTATCCCTCATCATTACCCATGATGTGTTTGGCCGCTTTATGCGGCCTTTTTTCTTTATTGCTCTCCTATATTTAGATTAGATTCATCTAGCAGCAAGGTTGACCCCGTTACTATGCTGAGCATATGTTGAATTGAATGAAGTTGAATCTTGATGAAAGTGTTTCTCTTATATCTTGTATTTCTTGCTAGTCTACTGACTGGCTGTACGTCCACCCAGAGTCATTCTGTTGATGAAAAGCGTGCCATGGTTAATGTTATGGAACAAACAACATTAACGAAACTATTTAAGCAAAAGCCTGATGTTCGACAACAGGTAAAGCATGCTGCGGGATATGCGGTATTTGATAGTGCGAACGTGAATGTGATCCTTGCGAGTTTTGGCGGGGGCTATGGGGTTGTTGTTAATAATCAAACAAATAATAAAACTTACATGAATATGGCTGAAGCCGGTTTAGGGCTTGGGATCGGGGCAAAAGATTTTAATATTGTGATGGTTTTTCATACTCAAGCAGCCTTGGCCAAGTTTATTGGTCAGGGCTGGACGTTTGGCGGTAATGTAGATGCAGCAGCAAAGCATAAACAACAAGGTAACGCTGTATCGGCAGAAGCGATTATCGATGACGTAACGGTTTATTCATTAACTGATACAGGTCTTGCACTGCAAGCGGTATTAAAAGGCACTAAATTTTGGATTGATGATGAGATGAATTAGGTGCGATCTTTTCTTATATACCCTATATATAGTGTCGACGTTGCGAAGTGTATTTAATGCTGTTTTGCTGCATTGATGTGGAGTAGAGTGATACTGGCGTGGTTAAGCATAGAGCGTTTGTGATGAGTGGTGAAACGTAGTTTCGCAGCACTTCGATGTGAGGTCATGGATGACCGATGTAACCCAGCTCCATGGCAGGATTGTTTACGCTTAAGTGGCAATTTCATGGAGCCTGAATCAAGTTCAGGGCGACGAAGATGATGAGCTTGTGTGTATCTTATTTCTGTAGTCATGCACCGAGTGGTGTTTGTGGTCATGTTCTGTCGTGTTTGTTAGCATTTCTACCGAATACCGAGGATATGCCACAACTATCGTCTTTCTGACGCAGGTCAGAATCTACTCTTTTTAAGTGGCAGCATAGGGTAAGTCAGCACATGGACCCTGAACCGAGTTCAGGGCGACGAAGATGATGAGCTTGTCGTATATCTTACCTCTGTAGTCACGCACCGAGTGGTTTTTGTTACTATTTCTACCGAATAACCGAGGATATGCCACAACTATCGTCTTTCTGACGCAGGTCAGAATCTACTATTTTTAAGTGGCTGTATAGAATAAGTAATCATATGGACCCTGAACCGAGTTCAGGGCGACGAAGATGATAAAGCTTGTGGTGTATCTTATTTCTGTAGTCACGCATCGAGTGCTGTTTATGGTCATGTCTCCTGTTTTTTGTGCTTACATATCCTGTCGTGTTTGTTACCATTTCTACCGCATAACCGCATAACCGCATAACCGCATAACCGCATAACCGCATAACCGCATAACCGCATAACCGCATAACAGAATAAATAATGACCGAGGATATGCCACAACTATCGTCTTTCTGACGCAGGTCAGAATCTATTCTTTTTAAGTGACAGTATAGAATAAGTAAGCATATGGACCCTGAACCGAGTTCAGGGCGACGAAGATGATAAAGCTTGTGGTGTATCTTATTTCTGTAGTCACGCATCGAGTGCTGTTTATGGTCATGTCTCCTGTTTTTTGTGCTTACATATCCTGTCGTGTTTGTTACCATTTCTACCGCATAACCGCATAACCGCATAACCGCATAACCGCATAACCGCATAACCGCATAACCGCATAACCGCATAACCGCTTAAAGAATAACCGAGGATATGTCACAACTATCGTCTTTCTGACGCAGGTCAGAATCTACTATTTTTAAGTGGCTGTATAGAATAAGTAAGCATATGGACCCTGAACCGAGTTCAGGGCGACGAAGATGATAAAGCTTGTGGTGTATCTTATTTCTGTAGTCACGCATCGAGTGGTGTTTGTGGTCATATACCCTGTGGTGTTTGTGATAGTATCTGTGTGTTGTTTATTAGCATGTAATTTGTAATTTGTAATTTGTATTTTGGTTGTGATGGGGACTACGTGATTGAGCGTAACTCATATATCAGTGCTATCTGAAAAAGAAATGGTTTGTATATGTAACGCCACGCGTTTTTGAACGAGTGGCGTTAAATTAAAGGGAACAGTTCTTTTTTAAGGCGTGTAGTTACCGACTAATTGAACATCCGTATAATTGTTGTGACCGAGTAGCATGATGTAGTATGTGCCAGCTTGTACATTGTTAATCGTACATGACTCATTACTGCCGACTTTCCAAGGGCGGCAGTCATAACTTGCTTTGGTAGGTGCTTCGCCAAATTTAACGTGCATATCGACATCACCACTGCCACCGCTGGTTGTAATGGTTAAATTGCTAGCACCAGCAGGCACAACCAAGGTATAAATCGACTCTTCATTTGTCGTACCTGATACGAGTTTTACGACGCCATTATCTAGTGAATTGCCGTTTGAAGCGCTGCTAATAGTTGCTGTTGTGGTTGTACTGGCTGTGGCACCCTCATTATCAGTGACCGTGAGTGTCACTGTATATGTGCCAGCGGTACTATAAATATGGCTTGGGTTTGTAGAGCTACTTGTTGATCCATCACCAAAATCCCATGCTCTACTTGCTATTGACCCATCACTGTCTGAGGAGTTATTACTACTCATTGCTATTGCGGTGTTAACATTGCCAGAATACGGGCCATCGGTTAATGCTGTCGGTGCAGCGTTGTTATTCCCTGTCGTATATTTCCCCACAAGGTTCACATCAGTGAAGTTATCGTATCCGCGTAGCATAATATGGTACGTGCCAGCTTGAATGTTATCCATGACACATTGTTCAACGTTGCCCCCTTTGTATGGTCTACAGTCATGGCTATTCGTTGTTGGTGCCGAACCATATTTTACATACATATCAGCATCACCAGTACCACCACTGGTATCAAAGGTTAAGGTCGCTACGTTAGCTGGTACTTGCATGGTAAAGTGGACTTCTTCACTTTTCTGTCCTGATACCTTTTTACTGACACCATTGACTAATATATTGTCATCAATCGGTGCGCCATTTTGTATGTATCGAGCGAGTACAGTGACATCTGTAAATTCACTATCTGCTGGCACGTGAATATAGTTCCAACCTGCCTTTACATTAGGGACCAGTATTGTTTCATTGTTTGAGGGGCCGTTGGAGATATGATCATACGTTGTACTGTTAGGTCGTTTATCCCAGCGATGTAGTAAGTTTGCATTACCGCTACCATGGCGTAATGTGATTTCTAAGCTGACATCAACCAGACCAACAGGTACATTGAGCCCAAGTTGTACCTGATGGTTATTTGCTTTGTTTTCGATGCATATCGCTTTGCCCGCTGAAATATCTCTTGACTGACGCGGCCGATTCAATGCACATGCGTTTATGCCTGGTAACTCATCTCCTTGAATATCACCGATATCAATGGGTTCAATCGGCGATGGTGGTCTGGTATTATCTACTGTACAGCCTGATGATGTGACGGTCGTTAACCAATTTGAAAAATCTGCATCAAAGGTTTTATTGGAGATCCAGCTATCGACCATACTGGTGCGATAAGATGCGTAATCACCCACTTTAAATTTGTCTAACATATTAAAAAATGTGGTATTTTGTCGCTCAAACATGTAACGCGAGGTTAAATATCCCCACGAATATATGCGATTTTGGCCAACACCATATTCATTGCCAAAGATGGTACTAATGTTATGAGTCGCATTGCCTGCTTCTGTTGCTGCCCCGTCATTACAATTACGGCGAGAAATATATTCCGCTATGCCCTCGCCATACCACACGGTTTTACCCGCGCCGTTAACGTCTCTAAAGTCACCTTGAGTGATAAACCGACCATCTAAATAGTGAATGTATTCATGGCGCAAATTCCAAATATCAAAGATAGGTCGAGCAGGTACTTCCTCATAGGCAAAGAATGTTGCTTGGTCGCCAGCTTTACTTGGATCGCCTTCTAAATATAAGCCTCCATTATCAGTACTTGCGCCAAATAAAACGCCGCCATAGATACGCCATTCAGATGCGTCGTTAAATACAACCATTCTTAATAGATCATTGTCATCAGGTGTGACAGGAATACGATTTGTTTTTAGTGTTGTGTGGAAATGCTCTTCATGACTACGCAATGAACTACATGCCCAATCTAGTTGAGCTTGGTTCATATCTTGTGCCCACATAAATAATGTACCAGAAGGGCAATTGATGCGGTCTTTTAATACACTAGAGATGATTTCATCTTTTTTACTACAGACATTATGCTCACTACATTTACCTCGATAATTCACCGCGTTAAGTGTCTGTAGGTATGCTCTTCTGCCGCTATCTGCTTCTAGGGGACCATAACTATTGAATACTTTATTAACTTCACTGACAAGGGTTGCTTGTATTGAAGAAAAGTGGCTATCATTTTTGCCGCTATATACGTTACCTAATTGATAACCTAAGTTATGCAAATGGTAATCTGTAGCGCCTTTGTCTAACCAATTGATATTATTGTGAATGAAGTTACCTAGCTTGGTAATAAATGCAGTGGTATGTTCAGCAGTTCGACAATCAGCAAAACGCGCGCAGGCATTTGGGATCCCCCAAATTGCTGCGGCAAATATGTCTCCCCAACCTGTAACTTCTTCATAAGACTCGTCATAACGGTCCAGTAACTGATGTACAATAGGCATGTATTTTTCTTGCAAGCTTGCATTGTTGAGGTTAACAACGGCAAGCTCGATGACTTTGGCATTTTCTGCTGTTTTATCATACATATGACTGTTGGCGAATAGGGCATCTAATGCCGATTTAGTCGCTTGTTGGTTCTCAGGTGTCAATAACTCTCGATTGCCATAATAGTAAAATGCTCTGATCCAATATTGCAGTGCCTGCATGTATTGATCGGCATCGGTCCCATTATAAGTAAGCGCTTTTGCTTTTGCTTCATTTGCAACGGTGATGATATTCGCTTGTGTAAAAGTGCCTAAACGCACAGTATCAGACGCGTCGGTAAACAAACGGCCCACACAATCATAGCTCTGTGTTTTTATTTGGGTTAACAAGTTTCTGCCAGAAGTGACAAAAGCGTTGTCGTTACAGTTTGCTGTGTCTGCATTTGCTGTGTCTGCATTTGCTGTGTCTGCATTTGCTGTGTTTAATGCGGCCGTACTTACAGTGTGCATTTTTACGTGCTGTGCATGCGCTTGATCAGCAGGGTTACTGTAATTATCAGCATGTAAAGCGATTGCTGAGGTTGTATTCTTGGCTTTGGCATGCGCGACAGCATCCGTGGCTGATGACGAGATGCCTACAGCCGGTGGGTTCGAAGAAGCTAATGCTGTTTGTACACACGTTGTGAGTAATAAGAGCGGGAGTGTTTTTATTATTCGCATTATTTATCTCCCCACATTATTTGTTTATTGCTGCGCAATGTCGTTGTAGTAGTGAACAACATAATCGGTGTTAAAAATTTTCTCACTGTTCAAATCCTTATATTTTATTATATGTTTTTCTTTAATGATTACAGCTTAAGGCTCATGGTTGTTTGGTATATTTTATACAAAGTAAATTGAGCATAAAATATACTAAATGCAATTTCACAAAAATGCAATTTTTTAAACATTTAAATTTAACAATCAATGTATTTTAGATTAAACGGTGTAATTTATTGTTTTGCATTCCTGTTAATTGTCTATCAGTTCCTGAAAAGTAACATTTGTGAAATAAAAACGACCAAAAGATGTTTTTTATTTGAACAATAAAAAACCGTGCTCGATAAACATCAAAGCACGGCTTAATTTATTAGCTAAAGTATTTGGCGCGTAAACTCGCCAGAGATCATTGCTTATTCAGCTTCAATGGCATCAGGTTTCATACCCAGCTGTGCGGAGATGACACTATCCAAATTGAGTGTTTTAGTCAGTGCGATCGATAAATTAGTGTCGGTATCGTCAATGGTAAAAATGGCACGTTGACCTCGAGTGTAGCTGAGAGTGTACCCCAATGAATCGGCGACTTTTTGTGCCACAACATAGGTGGGTAAGTGCACAATGATCTCACCTGTTAATGTATATGTTTCATGTGAATGAAGTTCTGCAACTTGGTCGCCTTTGTATAGTGCAGTGGAAGGCGCATCATGAGCAACTTTCGCAAACGTTTGACCATTAGCTGAAAATGTGTGCTGGGATAACTCCACCGGCTCGGCAACTAATAATTCGTCTGCGGTTGCTTGGGTCATCAGTAGTAACGCGGAAATGAGTAGTAATTTCATGATTTATCTCCTATTTATGACCAATGAAACGAATATTCCAAGAGTTTAACGTGCCCTCTTCTGTGTTATTTCTGTGTGTAAAGCGAATATTTGGTTCTCCTTTGCCCGAAGGATTAAAAGTAAACTTTTCATCTACGCCTTGAGTATCAATCAAACGTAATGTCCATCTGCCTTTTGCTGATTCACCATAAAAGTTATGCGACAGCATTTGCGTTTCGGTAAAACCAGAGCGGCCAAAAATAGTGCCGGTACGAGGGGTCATTAACACACTGCGAGTGCCAGAGGGGGAAATAAGTTCGACTGCAACGTCGCGCGTACTGGTATGCTGCGCTGTCAATTGAATTTGCACAGCTTCCACGGTGATATCTTCGTGTTGCTGATAATGACTGGCTACCCCTGTGATATTTCCGTCAGGAATCGCTATATTGGCAACTATGGTGTTCCATACACTGATCTCAAGCGGAGGGAGGGGGGTGGAGTAAAACCGAGCCATATTAACTGCAGCGTCTACGTCAACGGCACCAAAACCATAAAAAGTATGAAAGTGGTACCCAGCTGCATTAGTTTGCCATGTCGGAATGGCATCGTAGCTATAACTGTCACCATTTTTATGATTGAAACTCAGTGACACGCCGGAATGTTCAGCGTCGATTTTGCGTGCTGTAGCGGCTAAAATATGTCGCACGTCACGCCAATTCAGCGCAGGGTTTGCTGACATAATAAGTGCAATAGCGCCTGCAACATTGGGGGCTGCAGATGATGTGCCATTCATTCGAGCATTGTAATCACAGGTTGGGTCAAGTTCATGCCCACCATGCAATGTATTGCGACCATATGCGGGATTCCGCCCTCTATCACAGCCGGTCAAATCTGTGGTAATAATGGCAGGGGAGGTTGTACCATATTGCCCACCAGGGGCTGAAACAAAGACGTTAGATCCGACTTCTGAGTAAGATGATTTCACGCCATCGGCATTGTATGCAGATGTCACTAGGTTCCAATAGGTTGCGTCCATTCTTTCTAAATTAGAGTTTTGTACTGGAAGGCCTTGGTTATTCTCGTCAAAATAAATACGCCCTCTACCATAGTTTTTTAATGTAATAGATTGAGATTGATAACTGTTCCCCGCAGATTTTACAAAGATTGCCCCTTTTCCACCATGAGAGTGGCGGGTGATCTCTTCTTGAGCATCATCGTTTCTTTTTAACCAAGGTGTGATTTCGTAATTGTACCTTTGTGGTGAAGTACGGGCACCGCCGTAACTTTGGTTAAATACACGAGGGAAGTCGAATGAAGCACGGTTAAAACCATCTGAATATAAGCCATGAGATTGCAACCAATTGGCTTCGTTCCATTTCTTTAATAGGTTAAAGCCAACAATCCCAGCAAGAGGTGCGACACCGCGACCACCAATACCATTATATGCAGAAGCTGCAATAATGCCGGCAACAGCAGTGCCGTGAGTATCATTGGCATCTTTGGGCTTTAGGTTGGCAGAGTTTGTTAAAAAATCCCAAGATCCAGGTTTTACATTGTTTATTAAATCAGGATGATCGAGTTGTACACCGCCGTCAATGACTGCCGCAGTTACACCGACACCTAATATACCTAACGCATGAGTTAAATCTAAGTTCATATCTTCGCCGATTTTACCACCTCGCTCAGAAAAAGCGGTTTGCCCAGTATTTTGTAAATGCCATTGTTGACTGGTGAGAGGGTCGCCTGCTCTGAGTACATACTCGACATTAGCCAGTGCGTTGCTGGAAGTTACGAGGGCGATTGCCGTTGCAATATACGCGTATTTTACTTTCATATTTATTGTTATCTTTTTTGTTTATTTCAAAGTTATCGTACCCTATTTGGGTTTTAAAGAAAGCAAAAGGTTAATTTTTTGTTTTTTCGATGGGTCTATTCATCGCCATTTTGCTTTGTTTTTATTCATTCAATTGCGGGATAAAATCACGTGTAAATCGGCGTAGACTTGGCATGTGTACTTTTAATCGTCACTAATTCAGTCATGATTAAAAGCGTAGGCGTAGACTGTAAAATCAGGTATCAATTATTCTTTATGGTAGAAAATATGACTTGGGTTATATGCAGTATTTTGTTGTTTTTATTGTCACTTATTGCGGGGGTAATCGCATTGTTTAAAAAGCGAAAGTATCTTGGAATCTGTAGCTTAATAGGACTGTTGTTAAGTGGAATGCTGATGGGCAGCAGTACTTTCAGCGATTTTTTTCAGGTGGATAGATGTTTAGACTCGGGTGGAAGATATAATTATGAAGCCAATGTATGTGAAAACGGCTAAGCAGTGTTGGGCTGTTGTTTGATGTTTACAAGTGACGATAATACCAAGGAAGGTTTTAAAAAAGACGTAGCCAGTATGATTCTGCAATTTTCAATTGTCGCGTTGTTATTTTCTGACGAAATGTCCGTTTTAGTATTACGTGCATCATTTAGGAACACATCGGTAAAATAGATATCTACACACTCTGAAGCTGGCTTGTAAACTTGTTCAGGAGGGTTATTTGCTGATGTATTTCCGGTTGTATGCAGGGTGTTTGAGATACTCACTATAATGAAAAAAGGATTGTTTATGTTCAAAATTGGAAAATTAGGCGTGTTAAGTGCCGCGGTGTTAGTGGCTTTGAATACGCAAGCAACCACAGATCGAGATTATGAGAATCGTTGGTTAGATCCCAATGGTGATCCACTTTTAGCACTGCAATGGAATTTACTCAACAAGGGTACATTAAATGGCACAACGGCGGGTATTGACCTCAATTTATGGCAAAGTCATATTTGGGGGCATAAAGGTCATGGCGTGACCGTGGCGGTCATCGATTCAGGGGTCGATATGGATCACCCTGATTTAACAGACAATTTGATAAAAAACCCGGATGTTGATTCCCGTGCTCGTTTTGGTTCACATGGTACTAAGGTTGCGGGGATCATTGCCGCTACCCAGAATCAAATTGGGGTGCGTGGTGTTGCACCGCAAGCAAAAGTGATTTCCTACTATGGTTCTGGTGGACGTAGTTTTGATGAGTGGCGAGTGAGTCACGGTGATCATGAAAGCTCAAAAAATATCCGTGCTTTTAATAAAAGCTATGGAGTAGATTGGGCTATGAGCGTGCCTTACACGCATGAGGGCGCAGAGCTAAACTACCCAGGTATGGAGCGAGTATTTGAAAAAGTATCGTTAATCACAAAGCACAGTGATGAAACTTTAGCAGATGAACGAACGGCCATTTTTGTTCAAGCCGCAGGAAATGGCTATCAAGGCACCGCATTGTTTGAAACATCTGCCGAAGGCCCTCGCTATATTGGGGCTGGTTGGCCTATTGATGATAATGCAGGGTTGCCATGGCAAAATTCTAATGCAGACTATGAAAGTGCCAATTTTTGGAATTTACCGGTCAGTGCAATAAGTGCAGATGGGGTACTTTCTTCTTATTCAACGGTAGGCAGTAGTATCTTTTTGACAGCGCCAGGCGGGAACGACCGGTTTACTCCGGGTCATACGACAACAACCTTCTCTTGTGAGTATTATAAACGGGCTTATCCAGATATAGTGACTGATTGTTCGGTCCTAGACAATGACGGTATAGAATACGGCTACTCTCACACAATGTCGGGTACGTCATCTGCGGCACCGAATACCGTGGGGGCAATTGCGCTTATGCTATCTGCTGCAGATCAACAGCAGCATAATCTTACGGCACGAGATATACGCCATTTATTGGCACAAACGGCCACCAAGGTGGACCGAGCACGTTCAGAGGTTGTGTTGAATGGCAGCGTTGCATTGGAGAGTTGGACTAAAAATGCAGCCAATGTTGAATATAGCCCAATTTATGGTTTTGGTTTACCTGATATAGATAAAGCGGTTGAACTGATACGGCGTTATGCCATCGAAAATTTACCATCAGAGTTAGTTAAAACACCCTGGTATGGTATTGATAGCAAAAATTTAAGCATTGGTATTGCGGATGATTCGACGCCTGCTACAGCTGAAATTGACGTGCAGGATGATTTATATATAGAGGGGGTACAAGTTCGTTTAGATATTGACCATACACGTTTATCTGACTTAAAGATTGAACTGGAGTCACCCAACGGTACGCGTAGCATCTTGATGTCTCCTTATAATAATTTAGTGAGTCGTCATATTGCAGAGGTACAAAACCAACCATTGACAGAAAAGTATCGAGGTTATCGTGACCATTTAATGCTCTCTTACAAGTTTTGGGACGAGAAAGCGAACGCCGTCAATGGTAAATGGACGCTTCATGTGACAGATGTGAGCAATCAAACCCGGAGTATCAATTGGAGTAATGATGGTGTCAAACAAATTCCATTGGCTAACAATAAAACGGCTGGTGTTATTAATAACTGGTCATTGCGAGTCATTGGTCACAAAAATAAAGTAACAAAAAAGAAAAGTTTATAGATGGTCTATAGCGCAGTGTATTATGTACTGTGATGATACATATCAAAGATAAAAAGTGTTACTTTACCCAGTAATTTTAGTATATCAGTACGGACTGTTTACAGTAGGTTTTAGTAGCTAAAGGCATGCTTTAGCTACTACATATTATGATAATACTCCTTGCTTTTTATGTTTTAGCAACACCTTTGAGGTTCAATATTTCATTGAAAGCGTGAGTGTGTTCTGAAATGACTATATTCTCTATTTCAAAAGAGGTGTGTTTAAAATAGTTTTTAATGGTTATTAGATCATTGGTGTTGGTGATATTAATAACTAAATCATCATTGCTGCGGCTGAAGTTGAGAGTGTCAATAGTTATATC